>NZ_JBVJBI010000001.1:324485-467197 GCF_055589745.1 Kitasatospora sp. NPDC041917
CTGCTGCAACACCGCCGCACCAGGCGCGATTAGCTCAGCGGGAGAGCACTACCTTGACACGGTAGGGGTCACTGGTTCAATCCCAGTATCGCGCACAGTAACGGCCGGGGCCGCGATCCATGAGGATCGCGGCCCCGGCCGTTTGTCGTCTCGTTCCGGTGGTTCCCCGGGCCCGGACGTCCGGGACAACCAGGGCGGCCGGCGGGAGCAGGGGCGGCCGGCGACTCGGCCGGCGGGAGCAGGGGTGGGAAAAGAGAAGAGCCGCGTACGGACGCCCTCACCGACGTCCGTACGCGGCGTCTCCGCCTGCCGGGGCGCTCTGCGCACCGCTCTCGCCCGTCCGCGTGTCATCGCGGCCGCGGCCTCCCCGGCGGCACCGCTCCCCGTCCCCAGGGGATCGGTGCCCGTCTTCGACCGGCCTCGGGCCGGTGTCCTTCTTTCCCCGCTCAGCGGGTGATCAGATCGGCGACGGCCTGGGCCTGGTTCGCCATCTGCTCCCACCCGCCGAACAGCAGCACCAGGAGCACGGCGCACGGCAGGGCCATGGCCAGCGCCACGGCGGGGTGCCGCGTGGGCTGCTCGGTGGACCGGGACTGGACGGAGGCCGGCCGACGGCGGGGGGTTCCCGTGATCTGCGGTGCCATGTCCTTGCTCCTGATCCGGTCGAGTTGGCGCGGTGGACGGCTTACCTCGGGGGACGAGCTCCCCGTCCACCGCTGGACACAACGCTATTGGCCGGAGGGTCCTCCGGGCGTCATGCCGTCGTACTGTTCCTCGGACGTCCGGGAGGATGACGATCCGACTCGGGGCCTACTACCGCAGGGGGACGGAAGGCTCATCCGACCCCCGAGGGAACCCTGAGGGGCAACCCCGAGAAGCCCTTCGACGTCCTTGTGACCTGCAGGTCAACGCAAGATCCGACAATCGCACGGTGGCTTCAGGTGTTGCGTATCAGCACACCGCAGCGGGCAGTCCGTAAGCTGTGCCAGACAGGAACTGACGATGGCCCAACCGACGGGGCCTCACCCACAGGCTGACGGGGAACGAAACATGGCGATGATGCGGCTGAGGCGTGAGGACCCCCGCATCGTCGGGCCGTACCGCCTGCACCGGCGACTGGGCGCCGGCGGCATGGGCGTCGTCTACCTCGGCTCCGACCGCCGCGGGCAGCGCGTCGCCCTCAAGCTGATCCGCGCCGAGCTCGCCGAGGACCAGGAGTTCCGCACCCGCTTCGCCCGCGAGATCGCCGCCGCCTCCCGGATCCGGGGCGGCTGCACCGCGCGCGTGGTCGGCTCGGACATCGAGACCGAACGGCCCTGGCTGGCCACCGCGTACGTGCCGGGGCCCTCGCTCTACAAACGGGTCGGCGACGAAGGACCGCTCAACTGGCCCGAGGCCGCCCGGATCGGGGCCGCGCTCGCCGACGGACTGGTCAAGGTGCACGAGGCGGGAGTGGTCCACCGGGACCTCAAGCCGTCCAACATCCTGCTCTCGCCCCGAGGCCCGCGGATCATCGACTTCGGCATCGCGTGGTCGCGGGGCGCCAGCACGCTCACCCACGTCGGCACCGCGGTCGGCTCCCCCGGCTTCCTCGCGCCCGAGCAGGTGCGCGGGGTCGCCGTCACGCCCGCCACCGACGTCTTCGCCTTCGGGGCCACCCTCGCGTACGCACTCACGGGGGACACCCCGTTCGGCTCCGGGGCGTCCTCCGAAGTGATGCTGTACCGGGTCGTCCACGAGGAGCCCGACCTCTCCGCCGTACCGCCGCAACTGGCGCCGCTGATCCGGGCCTGCCTGGCCAAGGAACCCGCCGAACGCCCCGGAGCCGCCGCGCTGCACGAGCGGCTCAGCGAACTGGCGGCGCGCGGTGCGGCCGCCGGGAACGCCGGCGGCGCCCGCGGCACACGACCCGGACGGGCCGCCCCCGCACCCGCTCCGGCCCAGCAGGAGAACGGGCGGCAGAGCGTGCCGGCCCCCGGACGCCCGCCCGAGCCGCCAGCCGCGGCACGGGCCCGGGCTGCGGCGGGCCGCCCCGGCGCGCAGGCCGCCGGGGCCGCCGGACGGCGACCCCAGGGACCGGCCGCGCCCGCGCCGCGGCCCGAAGCCACGCCGGTGACCCGCCCGCTGCGGGCGCGTCCGGACCGTCCGCAGACCCCGCCCCCGGGCCGCCCCGGCCCCCACGACCGGGCACGCCCCCGGGACCGCCAGCACACCCCCGCCCCCGGCGGGCGACCCGGCACCGCCCGGCAGCGGCTGCTCCGGCAGCGGCTGGTGGTCTTCGTCACCGTGACCATCGGGGTGGCGCTGGCCATCGCGGCGGCGCAGGGCTGCGAGAACCGGGACAACCGGAGCGTGCGGCCACCGAGCGCGGTGGTGGTGAATACGGGCTCCGGCGGCGAACAGGCGGTGCCGGGGACCTCGGCGGACGTCGTGCCGCAGTCCTCGACCGCGCCACAGGCCTCGACCGCGCCGCTCCCGGCGGCGGCGCGCAGTGGCGCGGACAGCGGGCTGACAGCCCCGCAGGCGCCCGTGCCACCCGTGGACTGGCCCAACCGCAGCTACCCCGACGGGGCCGGCGGGCCGGCCGTCGCCCTGCAGAACGGGCACTCGGTCGGGGCCGGACCGCAGGTCACGCTGAGCGCGGTGCTGCCGGCCCGGTACAAGGGCCTGCCGGCCGCGGTGGTCGTCCTGCGGCGGGCGGAGGGTTCGACCCAGGTCGACCTCGTCCAGCTCTACACCTTCACCGGGGACACCCCGGTCGCCACCACCTCCCGCACCTCGGTGGCGGACCCGCAGGCGGCGGCCACCTGGCGACTGGACGGCAGCACGGTCGTCCGCGAGGAACGCTCGGCCGTCACCGGCGCCGTCGCCTCCACCCGCTACACCGTCCGCCCCGACGGCACCCTCGACGAATCCTGGCCCGGCGCCACCACCCCGCCCCCCGCCGCCGCCCCGGCCCCACCCACCTCCCCCACCGGCTGAAGCCACCCGGGCCCCGTCCGCACCACGACGGCCGACGCGAGAAGTCGGGCGGGCCGACTTCCGCGCAGGGCGGTCCCGGAGCCCACTGCGGCCGAGCGCCTGGAAGGCGGTCTCGGCAACGCCGGCGAACTCTGGTGCAGCGCCGCACTGATCCTGCGAGGGTCCGGATCGCCCCGGTTGCGGTGGCTGGGGCGATCCGGTGCAGGTCGGGCGTCAGTTCTGGATCAGCACGGTCGCGTGGCTGGAGAGAGCGGTGTTGACTCAAGACCGGACAACCGTTGCAGGAGCAGCGCGGCGCTGCACGAGAAGTCGGATCGGCCGACTTCTGGCGCGGCTCCGGAGGCCGCTGCGGCCCGGGGGGTCGGTGGGGCTCCGGTGAACCGGGCGTGCGTGAGGAGTCGGGCGGTCAGGGGGTGGGGGTGGTGACGGCGTAGAAGGCCACGGCTGCGGCGGCGCCGACGTTGAGGGAGTCGATGCCGTGGGCCATGGGGATGCGGACGGGGTGGTGGGCGGCGGCGATGGCGCGGGGGGTGAGGCCGTCGCCCTCGGCGCCGAGCATCAGGGCGGCCTTGGGCAGGCCGTGCGGGGTGAGGGTGTGGAGGTCGACCGCGGCCTCGGCGGGGGTGAGGGCGAGCAGGGTGAAGCCTGCCTCGCGGACGGTGTCGAGGGCGGCGGGCCAGGGGTCCAGGCGCGCGTACGGGACCGCGAAGACGGCGCCCATGGAGACCTTGACCGCGCGCCGGTAGAGCGGGTCGGCGCAGTCGGGCGAGAGCAGGACGGCGTCCATGCCGAGGGCGGCGGCGCTGCGGAAGATGGCGCCGAGGTTGGTGTGGTCGACGAGGCCCTCCAGCACGGCGACCCGGCGGGACCCGGCGAGCACCTCGGCGGCGTCGGGGAGGGGCTTGCGCTCCATCGAGGCGAGGGCGCCGCGGTGCACGTGGTAGCCGGTGACGGCTTCGGCGAGCGCGGGCTCGACCACGTGGACGGGGGCGTCGGCCTCGGCGATGACGTCGCCCATCACCTCCAGCCACTTGGGGGTGAGCAGCATCGACCGCATCCGGTAGCCGGCGGCCAGGGCGCGGCGGATGACCTTCTCCCCCTCGGCGATGAAGAGGCCCTCGGCGGGTTCGCGGCGGCGGCGCAGTTCGACGTCGGTCAGGCCGGTGTAGTCGGCGAGGCGGGGGTCGGCCGGGTCGGTGATGGTGCGGGGTTCGGACACCCTGCGATCTTGCCAAGCCCGGGCGGGGAAGGCCAAACGGCGGAGGGAGCGGGGTGGTCCCCGGCTGGTCGTAGTGCAAATATGACCGTATGGCCCGAAATCCGGGCCGATCCTGGGCTCCGTCGGCCTCTGGCGCCACTGGCTCCGCCGGCTCCCCCGGTGGGCGCCCACACGGTCGGCCACAGCTGCCGCACGCGAAGCGGCGGTGGCCGGTGTGGCACCGGTCGGTGGCGGGGCAGGTCTTCGCACTCCAGGTGCTGGTCGTGCTGCTGCTCGTGGTGGCGGCCGCGGTGGCACTGGTGGTGCAGTCACGCAACGACGCCACGCACGAGGCCCGCAACCGTTCGGTGGCGGTGGCGCAGACCTTCGCCAACTCCCCGGGCATCGTCGCCGCGCTGCGCTCCCCCGATCCGACGGCCCTCCTGCAGCCGAGCGCGGAAGCCGCACGGGTCGCCTCGGGCGTGGACTTCATCGTCGTGCTGAACGACCAGGGCATCCGCTACACCCACCCGAACCCGGCCCGGATCGGCCAGAAGTTCGTCGGCGTCTACGAGCCCGCCCTGCACGGTCAGGTGGTGACGCAGCAGGTCTCGGGCACGCTCGGCCGCCTGGTGCAGGCGGTGGTCCCGGTGTACGCGCCGGACGGCTCGGTGGTCGGGGCGGTCTCGGCGGGCGTCACGCTGAAGAACATCAGCAGCGCCAGCCAGCGGCAGCTGCCGGTGGTACTGGGCGCGGCGGCGGCCGCGGTGGGGCTCGCCACGCTGGGGACGGCCCTGATCAGCCGGCGGCTGCGGCGCCAGACGCACGGGCTGGGCCCGGTCGAGATGACCAGGATGTACGAGCACCACGCGGCGGTGCTGCACGCGGTGCGCGAGGGCGTGATGATCATCGGCGGGGACGGGCGGCTGCTGCTCTGCAACGACGAGGCGCGCCGGCTGCTGGACCTGCCGCCGGACGCCGAGGGCCGCCCCGTGACCGGGCTGGGCCTGGAGCAGGCGCCGCTGGAGCTGCTGACCGCCGAGCGCCAGGTGACCGACGAGGTGGTGCTGGCCGGGGAGCGGCTGCTGGCGGTGAACGTCCGGCTGATCGACCGGCCGGGCGGCCTGCCCGGATGCGTCGCCACGCTGCGCGACTCCACCGAGCTGGCGGCGCTGTCCGGCCGGGCCGAGCGCGCGCAGCGGCGGCTGCGGCTGCTGTACGACGCCGGGGTGACGGTGGGCAGCACGCTGGACGTGACGCGGACGGCGGAGGAGCTGGCGCAGGTCACGGTGCCGCGGTTCGCGGACTTCGTCACGGTGGACCTGGCGGACCAGGTGCTGACCGGCGAGGAGCCGCCGCCGGGCCCGTCATTGGGGCGGATGCGCCGCGCCGCGGTGGCGGGCGTACGGGACGACGGGCCGTTCTACCCGGTCGGCACGGTGCTGGACGTGGTGCCCGAGACCCCGCTGGCCGGGGCGCTGCACAGTGGTGAGCCGGGCATCGAACCGCATCTGGCGGAGGTGGACGAGTGGCGGGACCAGGACCCGGAGCGGTCGGCGCAGGTGCTGGCGTACGGGGTGCACTCGCTGGTGCGGGTGCCGCTGCGGGCGCGCGGGGTGCTGCTGGGGGTGGCCCGGTTCTGGCGGGCGCAGCGGGCCGAGCCGTTCGAGGCGGACGACCTGGCGCTGGCGGAGGAGCTGGTCGCGCACGCGGCGGTGTGCATCGACAACGCCCGCCGCTACACCCGGGAGCACACCATGGCGGTGACGCTCCAGCACAGCCTGCTGCCGCGCAACCTGCCGGAGCAGACGGCGCTGGACGTGGCGCACCGCTACCTGCCGGCGCAGGCCGGGGTGGGCGGGGACTGGTTCGACGTGATCCCGCTGCCGGGTGCGCGGGTGGCGCTGGTGGTCGGGGACGTGGTGGGGCACGGGCTGCACGCGGCGGCGACGATGGGCCGGCTGCGCACGGCGATCCACAACTTCTCGACCCTGGACCTGCCGCCGGACGAGCTGCTGGGGCACCTGGACGAGCTGGTGAACCGGATCGACCAGGACGAGGCGACGGGCGGCGAGCGCGCGGAGCTGGCCGGGGCGACCTGTCTGTACGCGATCTACGACCCGGTGTCGCGGCGCTGCACGCTGGCCACCGCCGGTCATCCGCCGCCGGCCGTGGTGGACCCGCAGGGCCGGGTGGTGTTCCCGGAGCTGCCGACCGGGCCGCCGCTGGGGCTGGCGGTGCTGCCGTTCGAGACCGCCGAGCTGGAACTCGCCGAGGGCAGTCGGCTGGTGCTGTACACGGACGGGCTGGTGGAGGACCGGGAGCGGGACATCGACGAGGGGCTGGAGCTGCTGCGGGCGGCGCTGACCGGGCCGCCGCGCACGCCCGAGCAGACCTGCGCGGACGTGCTCGGGGCGATGCTGCCGGTGCACCCGCAGGACGACATCGCCCTGCTGGTGGCCCGGACCAGGGTGCTGGCCCCGGACCACGTGGCGCAGTGGGAGGTGCCCACCGACCCGGCGGCGGTGCGCGAGGTCCGGGCCGCGGTGGCGGAGCGGCTGACGGCGTGGGGGCTGGAGGAGGCCGCGTTCGTCACCGAGCTGATCCTGAGCGAGCTGGTGACCAACGCGATCCGGTACGGCTCCGGGCCGATCCGGGTGCGGCTGCTGCGGGACCGTTCGCTGATCTGCGAGGTGTCGGACGGCAGCAGCACCTCGCCGCACCTGCGGTACGCGGCGACCGAGGACGAGGGCGGGCGCGGGCTGTTCCTGGTCGCGCAGTTCGCGGACCGCTGGGGGACGCGCTACACGGCGACCGGGAAGGTCATCTGGACGGAGCAGCCGCTGGAGTAGCCGCGGAACGGCCGCGGAGTGGGAGGTCGGACCGGCCGACTTCCCGCTCCGGCGCGTTGGCTGCGGCGCGTCCGCTCCGGCACGTTCGCCCCGGCGGGTCCGCCCCGGCCTACGGCTGGAAGGCCGCGGCCAGCACGTTGACGACGTCGCCGATGACGATGACCGCCGGGGGCTTGACGCCCTCGGCCTCGACCACCGCGGCGACGGTGCCGAGGGTGGCGTCCACCCGGCGCTGGGCGGCGGTGGTGCCCTCCTGGACGACGGCGACCGGGGTGTCCGCCGGCCGGCCGTACTCGACCAGCCGGGCGGCGATCGCACCGATCTTGTCCACGGCCATCAGCAGCACCAGGGTGCCGCTCATCCTCGCGGCGGCCTCCCAGTTGGTGAGCGAGCGCTCGTCGTCCGGGCCGACGTGGCCGGAGATCACGGTGAACTCGTGGGTCATGCCGCGGTGGGTGACCGGGACACCGGCCGCCGCGGGGACGCTGATCGAGCTGGAGATCCCGGGCACCACGGTGACCGGAAGCCCGGCCTCCGCGCAGGCCAGCAGCTCCTCGCCGCCGCGGCCGAAGACGTACGGGTCGCCACCCTTGAGCCGGACCACGAACTTGCCGGCCTTGGCGTGCTCGACCAGGGTGCGGTTGATCGCCTCCTGGGCCATGAAGCGGCCGTACGGGATCTTGGAGGCGTCGATCACCTCGACGTGCTCGGGCAGTTCGGCGAGCAGCTCGCGCGGGGCGAGGCGGTCGGTGACCACCACGTCGGCGTCGGCGAGCAGCCGGCGGCCACGCACGGTGATCAGGTCCGGGTCGCCGGGGCCGCCGCCGACCAGGGCCACGCCGGCGCCGTGCGCGCGGTACTGGCGGGCGGCCAGCGAACCGTCCCGCAGGCCGTCGACGATGGCGTCGCGCAGGGCGGCGGAGTGGCGCGGGTCGCCGGTGAGGACGGCGACGGTGGCGCCCGCGTCGCGGCCGCTGGCCGGGGTCCAGGCGGTGGCCGCGGCGGCGTCGTCGCTGCGGGAGCAGAACACCCGCTCGCGCTCGGCCTCGGCGCTGACCGCCGCGTTGACGGCCGGGTCGTCGGTGGCGACCAGGGCGTACCAGGTGCCGGCCAGGTCGCCGTCCCGGTACGGGCGGGCGTGCCAGGTGAGCTCACCGGCGTCGGCCATCGCCTGGACGGCCGGGGTGGTGGCCGGCGATATCAGGTGCAGGTCGGCACCGGAGGCGATCAGGGCCGGCAGCCGCCGCTGGGCGACCTGGCCGCCGCCGACCACGACGACGCGGCGGCCGGCCAGCAGCAGGCCCACCGGGTAGGGGGTACGGCCCTCGGTGCTCGGGTGCGGGGTGGGCGCGCTCATCGGCGGTGCTCCTGATCGGGGGTGAGGGTGTGAGGACGGTACGGCACCGCTCCGCGGTCCGGCGCGCCCTCGGGCCGGTCCGCGGAGCGGTGACGGGGTGCGTCAGGCCTTCTCGGTGACCCCGGCGGAGTCGAAGGTGGCTACATCGTGCATCGCCCGGGCCGCGCTCTGCACCAGCGGCAGGGCCAGCAGGGCACCGGTGCCCTCGCCGAGCCGCAGGTCCAGGTCGATCAGCGGGCGAAGGCCGAGCTTCGCCAGCGCGGCCTGGTGGCCGGGCTCGGCGGAGCGGTGGCCGGCGATGCAGGCGGCCAGCACCTCGGGGGCGATCGCCTTGGCGGCCAGCGCGGCCGAGCCGGCGATGACGCCGTCCAGGACCACCGGGGTGCGCAGCGAGGCGGCGCCCAGCAGGAAGCCGGCCAGGGCGGCGTGCTCCAGGCCGCCGACGGCGGCGAGGACGCCGACCGGGTCGCTCGGGTCGGGCCGGTGCAGGGCCAGCGCGGCGCGGATGACCTCGATCTTGCGGGCGTGGGTCTCGTCGTCGATGCCGGTGCCGCGGCCGGTGACCTCGGCCGGGTCGAGGCCGGTGAACACCGAGATCAGGGCGGCCGAGGCGGTGGTGTTGGCGATCCCCATGTCACCGGTGACCAGTGCCTTGTTGCCCGCCGCGACCAGGTCGCGGGCGGTCTCGATGCCGACCTCGATGGCCTTGAGGGCCTCCTCGCGGGTCATCGCCGGGCCCTGGGTCATGTCGGCGGTGCCGGGGCGGACCTTGCGCGGCAGCAGGCCGGTGGCGCGGCCCTGCTGGACGGCGTCCGGCAGCTCGGCGGCGACGCCGACGTCGACCACGCAGACCTCGGTGCCGATCTGCTTGGCGAAGGAGTTGATCACCGCTCCCCCGGCCAGGAAGTTGGCGACCATCTGGGCGGTCACCTCCTGCGGCCAGGGGCTGACGCCCTGGGCGTGCACACCGTGGTCGCCGGCGAAGATCGCCACGCAGGCGGGCTCCGGGATCGGCGGCGGGCACTTGCGGGACAGCCCGCACAGCTGGGCGGAGATGATCTCCAGCATGCCGAGCGAGCCGGCCGGCTTGGTCATCCGCTTCTGACGGTCCCAGGCCTCGCCGAGCGCCTTGGCGTCCAGCGGCCGGATGCCGCGCAGGGTCTCGGCGAGCAGGCTCTGCGGCTCCTCGCCGGGCAGCGCGCGGTTGCCGTACTGCTCCTCGTGGACGACCCAGGACAGCGGGCGCTTCTTGGCCCAGCCCTGCTGCTCCAGCTCGGGCTCGTCCGGGAACTCGTCGACGAAGCCGACGCACAGGTAGGCGACGACCTCCAGGTGCTCGGGCAGGCCGAGTTCGCGGACCAGCTGCTCGTCGTCGAAGAAGCTCACCCAGCCGACGCCCAGGCCCTCGGCGCGGGCGGCCAGCCAGAGGTTCTCGACGGCCAGGGCGGCCGAGTACGGGGCCATCTGCGGCTGGGTGTGCCGGCCCAGGGTGTGCCGGCCGCCGCGGGTGCGGTCGGAGGTCACCACGATGTTGACCGGGGTGTCGAGGATGGCCTCGATCTTGATTTCCTTGAACTGCTTGGCCCGGCCCTTGGGCAGCGAGTCCGCGTACGCCTCGCGCTGGCGCTCGGCCAGGGCGTGCATCCGCTTGCGGGTCTTCGCCGAGCGGATCACCACGAAGTCCCAGGGCTGCGAGTAGCCGACGCTGGGCGCGGTGTGGGCGGCCTCCAGGACGCGGATCAGCACCTCGTGCGGGATCGGGTCCGGGCGGAAGCCGTTGCGCACGTCGCGTCGCTCGCGGATCACCTGGTGGACGGCCTCGCGGCCGGCCTCGTCGTATCCGGGGGCGGCCGGGCCGCGCGGCTCGGCGGGCTCCTCGGGCTGCTGCTCGGGCTGCTCCTGAGCCTCCTCGGCTGCGGTGCCCTCAGGGGCCTCCGCGGCCTCGGTGACCTCAGCGGCCTCGGCGGCGGGCTGCTCGGTCTGCGGCTGCTCGACGGCTTGGGCGGTCGCCTCGCCGGCCTGCTCCCGGGCGGGCTCCGCCTCCGGAGCGACGGCGGTCTCCGCGACGGCGGCGGCCTGCGCGACGGCGGCGGCTTCGGCCTCGGCCGGCACCTGCGCCGGCTCGGCGGCCGGCTCCGCGGGGGTCTCGGCCTCCGCGACGGCGGCGACGGGCTGCTCGGCGGCGCCCTCGGCAGGGACGGCCTCCTCGGCCTCCTCGGCCTCTCCGGCCGGCGCGACGGCCTCGGCCACGGGCTGCTCGGCGGCTTCGACGGGCTGCGCCGCCGGAGCCTCGGGAGCGGCCTCGGCCGGAGCCTCGGGGGCCGGCTCGACGGCTTCGACGGCTTCGGCGGCCTCGGCCACCACGGGCGCCTCCACGGCCTGCCCTGCGGGTGCCTCGGCCTGGACCTCGGCCTGCTGCTGCGGCTGCTCGGCCTCCGCCGCGGCCTCGACGACGGCCTGGCCGGAGGGCATCTCACCGGTGCCCGCGGCGGTCTCCGCGACCGGCTCGGCGACGGCCTCCGGCGCGGTCTCCGCCGGGTGGGCCTGCTCGGCGGCCTCGGCCACCACGGCGACCGGGCCGGACTCGGCGCCCGCGACGGCCTCGGCGGGCTGCGCGGAACCAACAGCCTCAACGGCTTCGACGGCTTCGACGGCTTCGACGGCTTCGACGGCCTCGGCCGCGGGCTGCGGCGCGTCGGCGGCCGCTATCGGCGCGGGCTGCTGCGGAGCCGTCTCCTCGACGACCTGGGCCTGCCCGGCCTTCTCGACCTTGGGCAGGCCGTGCGGGGTGGGAGCGGCCAGGAAGGCGGAGATCCGGCGCGGCTGGCCGGCCGGGGCCGCGGCCTCGGCCTGCTCGACGGGCACGGCGGCAGCACCCTCGGCGGCGACGGCCTCGGCGGCAACGGGCTCGACAGCGACGGGAGCGTCGGCCGTCCCGGCCACCGGCTGGGCGGACTCGGCCGGGGCGGCCTGCGCCGCCACGGCGACGGCCTCCACGGCGGGCGCGGTGGCCTGGGTGGCCTGGGTGGCCTGGGTGGCCTGGGTGGCCTGGGTGGCCTGGGTGGCCTGGGCCGTCACGTCCTGCGCGGGCTGGACCGGGTCGGCGTGGACGGCCTCCGGCGCCTCGACGACCTCGATCACCTCGATCGCCCCGACCGTCTCCACGGCCAGCACGGCCTCGACCGGCGGCCCGGCCAGCGGCACCTGCTGGGCGTGCTGGACCTGCTGGACCTGCTGGACCTGCTGGAAGTCCTGCGCCTGCGGCAGCTGCTGCCCGTCCACGACCGGAACCCCGGCAGCCGCCGGGACGACCGGCGCCGTCGGGACGGCCTGCGGGGCGGCGGCGTGCGCCGGGGCGACGGCCTCGGCCATCGGCGGGCGGCCGACCACCGGGATGCCGTGCGCGGGCGTTCCGCCCTGCGAGGGGCCGCGGTCGGCCAGCGAGCGGACCGGCACCTGGCCGGTCATCAGCGACGGGTCCGGGATCGGCGGGCCGGCGTGCAGCGGCCGGCGCGGCTGCTGAGCCTGCGTCATCGGCTGCTGCGGCTGCGTCTGGACGGGCTGCTGCGGAACGGCGTGCTCGGCGCCGAGCACCGGCGGGTCCACCGGCGGCCAGGACGGCTCGACCGGCGTGCCGTCCTGCTGCGGCGCGAGCGGCATCTGCTCGGTCGGCACGGCCGGCTCGCCCCAGGAGCCCTGCGGGCCGGGCATCAGCAGCACGTCGTCATCGTCGTCCAGGCCGTCCGGCGTGTCGGGCTGGTCGAGGAAGTGGAAGGCCGGCCGCGGGGCGCCCTGGTCGACGGCCCAGCCGTCGCCGGGGTGGCCGGGCTGGGGCACGCCGTAGCCGTGCTGGCCCTGCGGCGGGATGACGCCCGCACCCGGGGGCATCGCGCCGGGGACGCCGCCGACCGGAGCCGGGTTCGGGATCGCACCGCCGTCCGTCGCGACGCCCTGGAGGGGTGCAACGCCCGCGACGCCCTCCGGTCCGCCGAGCGGGTCATGCCCGGCGTGCAGGTGCTCCGGCAGTCCCTCGCCCGGGACGTGGCCGCCATCGGTCATTGTCAAAGCTCCTTCCAGGCCGCTGCCGCGCCCTCGGCGACACGATCACCGATCGCAGCGCCCATCCGCACGGGCCGCACCAGCACCGGCCCGCCCCTAACCACACGCGGCCGCCGCGCCGTGGCGCTGCGGCCCAAGTCCATCCGGCGCACTGCGGCACCCCGGCCCGGCGCGCCGCCCGTACGGGGCGGCACATCGTCTGAAACAACGACAACCCGGAGCAACCGGCACGACCGCACCGGACCCTACGGCATTCTCCAGGTCCGGCACGCGGCCCGTCGAATTGCCCACACTCCGAGCGGAATCGGATTGCACCGCGTCAAAAAGGTGACAAACCGACCGAATCAGGTGGGTCGCCGACCGATACGGCCGTCCAGGACGTCACACTACCGGCACGGCGCGGTCACCTCTCGAATCGGTGTCCGGATGCGACCTGGATCACCGTCGGCGCCACCGGACGGCCCGGCACGCGCCCACGGCCTTCACACGATCTGCTCACCCCAGAGCACCAGCGCGCCGGTTCCGCCGGTCCCCAGCGCCAGACCGTCGCCCTCCCCCACCGGCCGCAACGGGGTCGCCTGGAGCAGCGCGCCGTCCGCCCGGTAACCGGCCCCGGCGATCGCCCGGTGGACCTCCTGCGCCTCGGCGAGGGTCCGGGGCAGCGCGACGAACCGCTCGGGCCGGCGGGCCAGGACGGCGCGCACCACGTCGAGTCCGCCGGACTCCACCACCGCCGCGTCCGGCTCCGGCAGGCCGCCCAGCACCTCGGGGCCGCTCCCGTACACCGTCTCCACCTCGACGCCGTAGCGGCGGGCGTTGACGGTCAGCCGGGCGCAGGCCGAGCGGGAATCCTCGACCGCGACGACGGCGGCGCCGAACCGGGCCGCCTCCACCGCGAGGGCGCCGCTGCCGGCGCCGACCGACCAGACCAGGTCCCCGGGGCGTGCGCCCAGACGGGCCAGTACCAGGGCGCGCACGTGGGCGGGGAGCGCCTCCGGTGCGCCCGGCTCACCCTCCGTGCGCCGGGCGCCCGCATAGGCGTCACCGGGGAGCGCCCAGCCGCGTTCCGCGCCGGGGTAGCCGACCGGGCGCCCCGCGAGCCAGCCGGCCGCCTCGTCCACGGCGGAGGCCTGGGCGCCGCCGCCGATCACCAGCACCACGTTGGGGTCGCGCCACACGTGGTCGGCGATCCGGTCGGAGGTGAGGACGGTGACGTCCTCGTCCGGGGTGCCGAGGGCCTCGCAGACCACGAAGGTCCGGTGCACCCCGCGCAGCATCAGGGCGAGTTCGGCGGGCCCGGCGCCGGGCGCGGTGAGCACCGCGACCTTGGGGTGGGCCCGGCAGATGTTGGCCGCACGGCGCAGCCGTCCGCCGTGGACGCTGACCACCTGGGCGTCCTCCCAGGGCATGCCGGCCCGGGCGAAGGCGGCGGCCACCGAGGAGACGGCGGGCAGCACCTCCAGTTCGAGGCCGTACTCGGGGCGGCGCAGGGTGCGCACCACCCCGAAGAAGCCCGGGTCGCCCTCGGCGACCACGACGGCGGCGCCGCGGTGCTCGGCGATCCGGCGGGCGGCCTGCCTGACGTTGCCGAGGGTGATCCGCTCGGCGGCCTCCGGCACCGGGAGGGCGTTCAGTTGGTAGGGGGCTCCTGCCACCAGGGTCGCCGCGGCCAGGGCCGCGCCGGCGGCCTCGGTCAGCGGTGTGCCGTCCCACCCGATGACCGTGATCCGGTCAGCCATCTGCGGCCGTTCTCCCTCGCCTCGGTGCGCCACTCGATCCGCCGTCGTGCGGTGCCGGTCCAGAGGCTACCGGGTGCGGTACCCCGGACCCCGACATCTCGCACACATGTCCACGCCGGGTCAGGGGCTTCGGCGCTCAGTCGCGGAGCACGTAGCGCTGGTCGCCGTGCCAGCCCCCGCGGAGCGGCTCGGGCGACTCCAGGTCCTCCGGGAGCAGGCTCCACAGAATGAGGTCGCTGCGGCTCTCTCCCCCGGTCCGGCCGCCGGGAGATGCCTCCGGCACCGCCTCGCCGGACTCTCCCCGGACTATCCAGGCGCTGCGCAGCACGCCCTCGCTGATGCCGCCGATCTTCTGGGCGACCTGCTGGGCGGCGGTGTTCCCGGCGGCGGTGCGCAGCTCCAGGCGCAGGAAGCCGCGGTCCTCGAACAGCCACTGGGCGACGCCGAGGACGGCCTCCGGGGCGTAGCCCTCGCCGCGCGCCCAGACGGCGGTGACGTAGGAGATCTCGGTGCTGCGCAGCCGCCAGTCGGTGTTGCGCAGCTCGACCAGGCCGACCAGGCGCTGGGTCAGGTTCTCGGTGACGGCGAAGACGATGCCGCGCCCGGCGGCCCGGTGGGCGGGGGCGAGGGTGCGGGCGAGCTCGGCCGCGTACTCCTCGGTGAAGGGGTGCGGCAGGTCCGTCCAGGCGAGGACGAGGTCGTCGGCCATCATGGTGGCCAGCCCGGGGGCGTCGTCCTCCGCCAGGGGCCGAAGCAGCAGCCGTTCGGTGCTGATGGCGGTCTCGGGGAAGCTCGCTGCCATGCCGTCTCTCCTCGCCGGGTCGTGAACACAACACCGTACGCCTCCGTCGTGCCCCGGGTGCCACGCGGTGCGCTGCCCGCACGACGGTACGTCAGAACGCGGTCGGCCGGAGTGTCCCTGCCGCATACTGCCCGACCGGGCCCCCGCCGAGGTGCGGCGGGGGCCCGGTCGGGATCAGGGTGTCGAGCGGACCGCGGCTCAGAAGGCCGGGACGACCGAACCCTGGAAGGTGTCGTTGATGTACTTCTTGACCTCGTCGGAGTGCAGCAGCTCGGCCAGCTTCTTGACCCGCGGGTCGTTCTCCTTGCCCTTCTTGACGGCCAGGATGTTGGCGTACGGGTTGCCCTCGGCCTTCTCCAGCACCAGGGCGTCGGTGGCCGGCTTCAGGCCGGAGTCGATCGCGTAGTTGCCGTTGATGACGGCGGCGTCGAGGTCGGCGACGGAGCGGGGCAGCTGGGCGGCCTCCAGCTCCTTCCACTTGAAGTTCTTCGGGTTGCCGGTCACGTCCGCCGGGGTGGCGGCGGTGGTGACGCCGTCCTTGAGGGTGATCAGCTTGTTGTCGGCGAGCAGCTTGAGCGCGCGGCCCTCGTTGGTGGCGTCGTTCGGCAGACCGATGGTGGCGCCGTCCGGCAGGTCGGCGATCGCCTTGACCTTCTTGGAGTAGACGCCCAGCGGCTCCAGGTGCACGGGCTCGACCGACACGATGTCGGTGCCGCGCTTCTTGTTGAAGTCCTCCAGGTACGGGACGTGCTGGAAGTAGTTGGCGTCGGCCGAACCGTCCTGCACCGCCGTGTTGGGGGTCACGTAGTCGGTGACCTCCTTGATGTCGAGCTTGAGGCCCGCCTTCTCCGCGAGGTTGTCCTTGACGAACTTCAGGATCTGACCGTGCGGGGTGGGGCTGGCCACGACCTTGAGCGGCGCGTTCGCGTCCGACGAGGAGGAGGACCCGGAGCTGCCGCAGGCGGCGAGCGAGAGGGCGACGCCGGCGGTGGCGAGGATGCTGGTGAACTTCAGAACGTTGCGCACGAAAAGTGCCTTTCTGCGTGGAACGGGGAGCCGCGCCCGGGTCGGACGGGGGAGGTCTAGGAGGCGACGAGGTCCTCGTCGGGAGTCGTCCGGGAGCGGCCGAGCAGCCGGGTCCGGCCGCCGGTGCGCCCGCGGTGGGAGAGCCGCTGGACGACGAAGTCGCCGATCAGCTGGACGGCGGTGACGATGATCACCAGCTCGGCCACGATGACCCACATGAAGGTGGTCTCGAAGCGCTGGTAGCCGTAGTTGACGGCGAGGGTGCCGAGGCCGCCGCCGCCGACCGTGCCGGCCATCGCGGAGTAGCTGATCAGGGTGATGACCGTGGTGGTGACCGAGGCCACGATGCCGGGCAGGGCCTCGGGCAGCAGGGTCTTGCGGACGATCGTCCAGGTGCTGCCGCCCATCGACTGGACCGCCTCGACCAGGCCCCGGTCGACCTCACGGACGGAGGTCTCGACCAGGCGGGCGAAGAACGGGATGGCGCCGATGGTCAGCGGCACGGTCGCCGCCTGCCAGCCGATGGAGGTGCCGACCAGCCAGCGGGTGAA
This sequence comes from Kitasatospora sp. NPDC041917, assembly GCF_055589745.1. Lineage (NCBI taxonomy): Bacteria > Bacillati > Actinomycetota > Actinomycetes > Kitasatosporales > Streptomycetaceae > Kitasatospora > Kitasatospora sp. NPDC041917. The sequence goes on from NZ_JBVJBI010000001.1 coordinate 341,052, forward strand.
GGAGATCAGCGCGATCATCAGGATGATGAACGGCACCGACCGGGCGAGGTTCACGACGAAGCCGATGCTCTTGTTGACGGCCCGGTTGGCCAGCAGGCCGCCCTTGTCGGTGAGCACCAGCAGCACGCCCAGCGGCAGGCCGAGCAGGACGGTGACGACCGCGGACACCCCGACCATCTGGAAGGTCTCCTGCGTGGCGGGCCCCATCAGGGCCCACATCTCGTCCCAGGTCATGCCACCGCTCCGTCCGTCGCACCGATCACGTCCACCTGCAGGCCCTGCTCGCGCAGGTAGCCGATCGGCACCACGTTGTCCTGGTGGCCGCCGGACAGCTCGACCCGCATCCGGCCGACCATCCGGCCGGCGATGGTCTCCACCGCGGCGCCGAGGATGTTGATGTCGATCTGGTAGGTGCGGGCGAGCTGGGAGACGAAGGGCTGGGCCGAGCTGTCGCCCTGGAAGGTGATCTCCAGCACGGTGGAGCCGGGGTGGCCGGTGCCGAACTCGCTGAGCGGGAACAGCTCGCGGGCCAGCTCGGAGCCGGGCCTGGCGAGCAGGTCGGTGAGCTCGCCGGACTCGACCACCCGGCCGCCGCGCATCAGGGCGGCGGAGTCGCAGACGGACTTGATGACGTCCATCTCGTGGGTGATCAGCAGGACGGTGAGGCCCAGCTGCTGGTTGAGCTCGCGCAGCAGCTTGAGGATCGAGCGGGTGGTCTCCGGGTCGAGCGCCGAGGTGGCCTCGTCGGAGAGCAGCACCTTGGGGTCGCCGGCCAGCGCCCGGGCGATGCCGACGCGCTGCTTCTGGCCGCCGGAGAGCTGGTTGGGGTAGCTGCGGGCCTTGTCGCCCAGACCGACCAGGTCGAGCAGCTCGGCGGCCTTGCGGCGGCGCTCGGTGCGGTCCAGGCCGATGATCTCCAGCGGGAGCTCGACGTTCTGCTGCACCGTCCGGGAGGAGAGCAGGTTGAAGTGCTGGAAGACCATGCCGATCCGGCGGCGGGCCTCGCGCAGCTCCTTGCCGGCCCGGTTCTCGCCGCCGGCCAGCGCGGTCAGCTCGACCCCGTCCACGGTGACCGTGCCGGAGGACGGGCGCTCCAGCATGTTCACGCAGCGGATGAGGGTGGACTTGCCGGCACCGCTGGTGCCGACGACTCCGTAGACCTCGCCCGGGCGGACGTGCAGGTCGACACCGGCGAGGGCGGTCACCTCGCGGCCTCGGGAACGGTAGACCTTCGTCAGGTCCGTGGTGGTGATCACAGCGGCTTTCCGTGGGTCGGGGGCGGGCGGCGCGGGTCGACCGCCCGACCTGCTTGCGGTCGGCGGGGCGACCTCACGGCGCTGCGCCAGGAGGGTCCGGACCTGGCGTCCCTCGATCGTGGCCGTTGGACGCCGGGGCCGCGCGACGGCGTGGCCCTAACGGGTCAACGCACCCGCGCGGATGCGGGCACGACCGGGGAAGGGGTCCGGGAGGAGGGGCGCGCTCGCACGGGCGGGAGCGCTGCCGGAGTCTCGCTTCGGGGCGCGAGGGGGAGGCGCCCTCAGCGGGGCGCCGGGGGCGGTGGCCCTCAGCAGTGACACATTCGACGACACATGGCACGCTCACCTGCCGGCAGGGTGCCGGTGGGGGTCCAGTTCGTCGTCGCAGTCATGTGAGCCAGTAAAACAGATGGGTCGAATTCCGCCCAATTGTTTGGCGGAGCTGTCCGCAATGCGGACACATACCCCTGTGACCTGCATGGATACGGCTCGGCGCCGCCACCGGTGGTCCGGATGGTGGCGGCGCCGGGAAACGTGCGCGGGGCGGCGGACTCAGGCCGTCGCCGCGAGCGGCGTCGCGGCGGGCTTCTCCAGGTGGACGTAGCTCAGCCGGCTGGTGATCTGCTCGACCCCGGTCTGGCGATACCCCTGTCGAGCGTACAGCCGCAGGTTGCCGAGGCTGCGGTGGCCGGTGGACAGCCGGTAGGCGCTCACCGGGCCCTCCTGGGCCATGCGGCGCTCCAGCGCGTCCAGCAGGCGGCCGCCGAGGCCGTGGCGCTGCATCCGCGGGTGGACGACCAGGCGCCCTATCCGGGCGACGCCGTCGTCGCCGACGCGGCCACGGACGGTGCCGACCACCTCGTCGCCCAGCCGGGCGACCAGGAAGTGGTCCTCGGACAGTTCGGCGCGCAGGCTCTCCAGGCTCTGCGTCAGGGGCTCGATCGCCCAGTCGCCGTACAGCTCGGCCTCGGGCTGGTAGCCGAGGTACTGGAGCTTGAGGATCTGCTCCGCGTCCTCGGCCTCCGCAGCCGAGATGATCACGCTCATGCCCATGTGGAGGGGCCTCCCCAGTCGTCGTGCCCGGCGCGCAGAGGGTGGCGCGCTCACGCTCAGTATCCGAGTGATCGCACCACCGTCAAGAGCTGCGTTCGCCAGCGCTCTACCCGGGTGTCAGCTCCGCTCAACCTTCGCGGGGGCGGACGTGAGCAGGGTCACCTCCCGTGCCGCACGGGTTCCGCCCGGTCGCACGGGCTGCTCAGGGGTGGCGCTCAGGGGTAGCGCTCCGCGTGGAGCAGCATCCGCAGGCAGGCCAGGCAGCGCGAGCGGGTGGGGCCGATCGAGCCGCGCGGCATGCCGAGCCGCTCGGAGAGCTCACGGTACGTGGGCGGCGGGTCCTCGGCGAGCGCGGCGATCAGCTGCGGACAGCGGCCGGGCAGGGCGGCGACGGTCTCGCGGACCGCGCGGCGGCGGGCTTCGGCGAGGTAGACGTCCTCGGCGGAGGGGGCGGGCGGGAGGGGGGTGCACACACCGTGCATGACGGCCCGGGGCGGGGCCGGTTACGCCCGGGCCGGGGCGCGGACACGGGAGGGGCGCGCCGGTCGGACCGCCGCGCCCCTCCCCCGTCGCACCGGGGGTCGATCCCGACCGTGCCGGGGGTCGACCCCTCGTCGGCGGACCGGCCGCCGGCGAGGGGTCAGCCCTGGACCCACTCCTGCTGCCGCGCCAGGTCCGCCTTCACCTCGGCGAGCTGGACCGCGACCGCCGAGGGGGCCGTTCCGCCGCGCCCGTTGCGGGCGGCGATGGCGCCGTGGACGCTGAGCACCGAGCGCACCTCGGGCGTCAGATGCTCCGAGATCGCGGCGAACTGCCCGTCCGTCAGGTCGGACAGTTCGATGCCCTCGGCCTCGCAGACCTTGACGCAGGCGCCGGCCACCTCGTGCGCGACCCGGAACGGCACGCCCTGCTTGACCAGCCACTCGGCGATGTCGGTGGCGAGCGAGAAGCCGGCCGGGGCCAGCTCCTCCAGCCGCTCCCGGTGCACGGTGAGGGTGGCCATCATCCCGGTGAACGCGGGCAGCAGCACCTCCAGCGTGTCGCAGGAGTCGAAGACCGGCTCCTTGTCCTCCTGGAGGTCCCGGTTGTAGGCGAGCGGCAGCGCCTTGAGGGTGGCCAGCAGGCCGGTCAGGTTGCCGATCAGCCGGCCGGACTTGCCGCGGGCGAGCTCGGCGATGTCCGGGTTCTTCTTCTGCGGCATGATCGAGGAGCCGGTGGAGAAGGCGTCGTGCAGCGTGATGAAGCCGAACTCCTTGGTGTTCCAGATGATCACCTCCTCCGCGATCCGGGAGAGGTTGACGCCGACCATCGCGGTCACGAAGGCGAACTCGGCGACGAAGTCGCGCGAGGCGGTGCCGTCGATGGAGTTGCCGACCGAGCCGCCCTCGAAGCCGAGCTCGGCTGCGACGGCCTGCGGGTCGAGGCCGAGCGAGGAGCCGGCCAGCGCGCCGGAGCCGTACGGCGAGACGGCGGTGCGGGCGTCCCACTGGCGCAGCCGCTCGGCGTCCCGGCCGAGGGCCTGCACGTGCGCGAGGACGTGGTGGGCGAAGAGCACCGGCTGGGCGTGCTGGAGGTGGGTGCGGCCCGGCATCGCGGTGTCCGGGTGCGCCTCGGCGAGGCCGACGAGGGCCTGCTGGAGGTCGAGCAGCAGGCTGCCGATGGTCTTCGCGTGGTCCCGCAGGTACATCCGGAACAGGGTGGCGATCTGGTCGTTGCGCGAGCGTCCGGCCCGCAGCTTGCCGCCGAGGTCGGGGCCGAGGCGCTCCAGCAGGCCGCGCTCCAGGGCGGTGTGCACGTCCTCGTCGGCGACGGTGCCGGTGAAGGTGCCCGCCCGGACGTCGGCCAGCAGCCGGTCCAGGCCGCCCAGCATGCCGGCCAGCTCCTCGTCGGAGAGCAGACCGGCCTTGTGCAGGACCCGGGCGTGGGCCTTGGAGCCGGCGATGTCGTACGGCGCGAGGCGCCAGTCGAAGTGGACCGAGGCCGAGAGCCGGGCGAGCGCCTCGGACGGGCCGTCGGCGAAGCGCGCGCCCCAGAGGCGGACGTCGGAGGGCTGCTCGGCGGTCATCGCGTGACTCCTTCATGCATGTGCAGTGGACGGCATAAGTATGCACGACGCCGTATGAAACACAAAACCCCGGCCGGAGGGTTCTCCGTCGGCCGGGGTTCGTCGGGGTCAGGCGCTGCGCGGCGCTACTGGGCCTTCGCCTGGGCGAGTTGCATGAGGTGGTCGGCGAGCGCCTGGCCGCCGGCCGGGTCACGGCTGATCAGCAGCACGGTGTCGTCGCCGGCGATGGTGCCGATGATCTCGAAGACCTCGGCCTGGTCGATCGCCGAGGCCAGGAACTGGGCGGCGCCCGGCGGGGTGCGCAGCACCACCAGATTGCCGGAGGCCGTCGCGGAGACCATGAGTTCGCCGGCCAGCCGGGCCATCCGGCCCTCACTGGCCGACTCCCCCATCGGCGCGCGCGGCGTGCGGTCGCCGCCCTCGGCCGGGACGGCGTAGATCAGCGCGCCGTCCCGGTTGCGGATCTTGACCGCGCCCAGCTCGTCCAGGTCCCGGGAGAGGGTGGCCTGGGTCACCACGAGTCCATCGTCGGCGAGCAGCTTGGCGAGCTGGCTCTGCGAACGCACGGGCTGGCGGGTGAGCAGGTCCACGATCCGCCGGTGGCGCGCGGTGCGGGTCTGCGGGACCTGCGGCGTCGGGCCGGCGGCGGACGAGCCGGAGCGGGAAGCGGTCATGTGATTATTCTCCCGGACGACGGTCAACTCGCATCGGCCGGGGCACTCTCGCGCACCGTCCGGAGGATGCCCGGCAGCGCGGCCAGGAAGGCGTCCGCCTCCTGCTCGGTCAGCACCAGCGGCGGGGCCAGCCGGACGGCGTCCGGGACGGCCGCGTTGACCAGGTAACCCGCCTCCTGGGCGGCGGCCTGGACCCGCGCCGAGACCGGCTCGGTGAGCACGATGCCGAGCAGCAGGCCCGCCCCGCGCACGTGCGAGACCAGCGGGTCGCCGAGCGCCTCGATTCCGTGCCGCAGCCGCTCGCCCAGCTTGCGGGTGTGCTCCAGCAGGCCCTCGGACTCGATGGTGTCCAGCACCGCGAGCCCGGCCGCGGCGGCCACCGGGTTGCCGCCGAAAGTAGTGCCGTGCTGGCCCGGGGTGAGCAGTTCGGCGGCCGGCCCGAAGGCGAGCACCGCGCCCATCGGCAGACCGCCGCCGAGCGCCTTGGCCAGGGTGACCACGTCCGGCTCCACGCCCTCGTACGCCTGGTGGGCGAACCAGTGGCCGGTGCGGCCGACACCGGTCTGGATCTCGTCCAGGACCAGCAGGGTGCCGGTGGCCCGGGTGATCTCGCGCGCCGCCCGCAGATAGCCCTCGGGCAGCGGGACGGCGCCGTTCTCGCCCTGGATCGGCTCCAGGAAGACGGCGGCGGTCCCGGTGGTGACGGCCGCGCGCAGCGCCTCGACGTCGCCGAACGGGACGTGGGTGACGTCGCCGGGCAGCGGCCGGAACGGGTCCTGCTTGGCGGGCTGGCCGGTGAGCGCGAGGGCGCCCATGGTGCGGCCGTGGAATGCGCCCTGGAGGGCGACGAGGTGGGTGCGGCCGGTCCGCCGGCTGATCTTGAAGGCGGCCTCGTTGGCCTCGGCGCCGGAGTTGCAGAAGAACACCCGCCCGCCCGGGCGGCCGTCCAGCTCCAGCAGCCGCTCGGCGAGGGCGATGGTGGGCTCGGCCATGAAGAGGTTGGAGACGTGGCCGAGGGTGGCGATCTGCCGGCTCACGGCCTCGACGACGGCCGGGTGGGCGGTGCCGAGGGCGTTGACGGCGATGCCGCCGAGCAGGTCGGTGTACTCCTTGCCGTCGGCGTCCCAGAGCTTGCTGCCCTCGCCGCGCACCAGCGGGATGCGGGGGGTGCCGTAGTTGTCGGTGAAGGAGTGCTGCCACCGCTGGGCGAGCTGCTCGTTGTGCGTCACGTCGGTCATGTCGGTCCCGCCGGTCATGCCAGTCCCCCGGTCACGGTCGCCTCGTCGTCCGGCACGACCATCGTGCCGATGCCCTCGTCGGTGAAGATCTCCAGCAGCAGGCTGTGCTGGACCCGGCCGTCCAGCACGCGGGCGGTGCCCACGCCGGAGCGGACGGCGCGCAGGCAGCCCTCCATCTTGGGGAGCATGCCGCTGGCCAGGTCGGGCAGCAGCTCCTCCAGCTCGCTCGCGGTGAGCTGGCTGATCACGTCGTCCGAGTTCGGCCAGTCCTTGTAGAGGCCCTCGACGTCGGTGAGGACGACGAGCATCTCGGCGCCCAGCGCGACCGCGAGGGCGGAGGCGGCGGTGTCGGCGTTGATGTTGTAGACGTGGCCGTCGGTACCGCGGGCGATCGAGGAGATGACCGGGATGCGGCCGTCGGCGATCATCGCCTTCACCGCGCCGGCCTCGATGTTGACGATGTCGCCGACCAGGCCGATGTCGACCTGCTCGCCGTCCACCACCGCGTAGCGCTTGACCGCCGTCATGGTGTGGGCGTCCTCGCCGGTCATGCCGACCGCGAACGGGCCGTGCCCGTTGAGCAGGCCGACCAGCTCGCGCTGCACCTGGCCGGCGAGCACCATCCGGACCACGTCCATGGTCTCCGGGGTGGTGACCCGCAGGCCGTTGGTGAAGCTCGACTCCAGGCCCAGCCGGTCGAGTTGGGCGCTGATCTGGGGGCCGCCACCGTGCACCACGACGGGGTGCAGACCGGCGTAGCGCAGGAAGACGACGTCCTGGGCGAAGGCGGCCTTGAGGCTCTCGTCCACCATCGCGTTGCCACCGAACTTGATCACGACGGTCTTGCCGTGGAAGCGCTCCAGCCACGGCAGCGCCTCGATCAGCGTCATGGCCTTGGGCAACGCGGTGTTGTTGCGGGCCTGTTCGCCCTTGGGTGCGATCTGCACGGGATTCCCTCGTCGATGGGGCTCCCCCCGGCCGCAGGCTGGGGGAGGATGTCGCGGATCAGGTGTCGCGGCTCGGGGTGTCGTGGCTCAGGGTGTCGCGGACGAAGTGACGCGGATCAGGTCGAGTAGGCGCTGTTCTCGTGAACGTAGTCGGCCGTCAGGTCGTTGGTCCACAGCGTGGCGCCCGCCGTACCGGCGTTGAGGTTCGCGGTGATGACGACCTCGCGGCCCTTCATGTCCACCAGGTCGCGGTCCTCGCCCACGCCGCCGGCCCTGCAGACCCAGACGCCGTTGATGGCGACGTCCAGCTCGTTCGGGTCGAAGGCGGCGGAGGTGGTGCCGATCGCGGCCAGCACCCGGCCCCAGTTGGGGTCCTCGCCGTGGATGGCGCACTTGAGCAGGTTGTTGCGGCTGATCGTCCGGGCGACCTCGACCGCCTCGTCCTCGGTGGCGGCGCCGGTGACGTCGATCCGGATCTCCTTGCTCGCGCCCTCCGCGTCGCCGATCAGCTGGCGGGCCAGGTCGGCGCTGACCGTGCGGACGGCCTCGGCGAACTCGGCCTGCTCCGGGGTGGTGCCGGAGGCGGCGGAGGCCAGCAGCAGCACGGTGTCGTTGGTCGACATGCAGCCGTCGGAGTCGATCCGGTCGAAGGTGGTGCGGGTGGCGCCGCGCAGCGCGGCGTCCAGGGCGGCGCTGTCCAGGTCGGCGTCGGTGGTGAGGACGACCAGCATGGTGGCGAGGCTCGGGGCGAGCATGCCCGCGCCCTTGGCCATGCCGCCGACCGTCCAGCCGGCCGGGCTGGTGTACTGGGCGGTCTTGTGCACCGTGTCGGTGGTCTTGATGGCGATCGCGGCGGCCTCGCCGCCGTCCTCGCCGAGCTCGCCGGCGGCCAGGGCGACCCCGGGGAGCAGGATGTCCATCGGCAGCCGCACCCCGATCAGGCCGGTGGAGGCGACGGCGACCTCGCCCGCGCCGAGGCCCAGCTCCGCGGCGACCTTCTCCGCGGTGGCGTGGGTGTCCTGGAAGCCGAGCGGGCCGGTGCAGGCGTTGGCGCCACCGGAGTTGAGGACGACCGCGGAGACCCGGCCGCCCTTGAGGACCTGCTCGGACCAGAGCACCGGCGCGGCCTTGACCCGGTTGGCGGTGAAGACGCCGGCGGCCGCGAGCGAGGGGCCGTCGTTGACCACCAGGGCGAGGTCGGGAGTGCCGGAGGCCTTGATGCCGGCGGTCACACCGGCGGCGCGGAAGCCCTTGGCTGCGGTCACTCCGACGTTGGTGGTCGTGCTCACGGTGCGACTCCGTTCACGGGAAGGCCGAGCTCCTCGGGCAGGCCGAGGGCGATGTTCATGCTCTGCACCGCGCCGCCGGCGGTGCCCTTGACCAGGTTGTCGATCGCGCTGATCGCGATGATCCGCCCGGCGGCGGCGTCCAGGGCGACCTGGACCAGGGCGGTGTTGGCGCCGTAGACGCTGCTGGTCTGCGGCCACTGGCCCTCGGGCAGCAGGTGGACGAAGGGCTCGTCCGCGAACGCCTCGGTGTAGGCGGCGCGCAGGCTCTGCGCCGTCACCCCCGGCCGGGCCTTGGCCGAGCAGGTGGCGAGGATGCCGCGCGGCATCGGGACGAGGGTGGGGGTGAAGGAGACGGAGACCGGCTCGCCCGCGAGCGGGGTGAGGTTCTGCGCCATCTCCGGGGTGTGCCGGTGGACGCCGCCGACGCCGTACGGGCTGACGCTGCCCATCACCTCACTGCCCAGCAGGTGCGGCTTGGCGGCCTTGCCGGCGCCGGAGGTGCCGGAGGCGGCGACCACCACGGCCTCCGGCTCGGCGAGCTGCGCGGCGTAGGCGGGGAACAGCGCCAGGGAGACGGCCGTCGGGTAGCAGCCGGGCACGGCGATCCGGTTGCTGCCCTTCAACGCGGCGCGGTGGCCGGGGAGTTCGGGCAGGCCGTAGGGCCAGGTGCCGGCGTGCGCGGAGCCGTAGAACTGCTCCCAGTCGGCGGCGGCCCTGAGCCGGAAGTCGGCGCCGCAGTCGATCACCAGGACGTTCGGGCCGAGCTCCTCGGCGACGGCGGCGGACCGGCCGTGCGGCAGCGCCAGGAACACCACGTCGTGGTCGGCCAGCACCTCGGGGGTGGTGGCCTCCAGGACGCGGTCGGCGAGCGGGAGGAGGTGCGGCTGGAGCGCGCCCAGTCCGGTGCCCGCGTTCGAGCCGCCGGTAAGCGCCCCGATCTCCACCTCCGGATGGCCGAGCAGCAGGCGCAGCACCTCGCCGCCCGCGTAACCGCTCGCGCCGGCGACGGCGACTCGCAATGCCATGGCGTTCCTCCTTAGTCGTGGCATGAATATACGCGTGGCGGAAAATTCATGCAAGGAGTGCGTGCCGGACCCCGTCGGGGCGAGGCGGCCCGGTCAGCGCTTGACGGCCCGCAGCACCACGAACTTGGGGTTACCGGCGACGAGTTGGCAGTTGCCGAAGAGGCGGCGCAGCTTGACGTGGTAACCGAGGTGGCGATTGCCGACCACCCAGAGTTCCCCGCCGGGCCGCAGCGCCCGCTTGGCGCCGGTGAACATCCTCCAGGCGGTGGCGTCGGTGGTGGCCTGGTGGGAGTGGAACGGCGGGTTGTTGAGCACCAGGTCCACCGAGCCGGCGGCGACCACGTCCGGCGCCAGGGCGTCGGCGGTCAGGAACCCGGCCGGGGCGTCCGGGCCCAGGTTGGTGCGGAAGGTCTCCTCGGCGGAGGCCACCGCCTGGTGCGACTCGTCCACGAAGACCAGCTCCGCGCCGGGCCCGGCCAGCGCGGCGGCCGTACCGACCACCCCGTTGCCGCAGCCGAGGTCCACCACCCGGGCGCCGGGGGCGGGCACGGGCAGGTGGGCCAGGAAGAAGCGGGTGCCGATGTCCAGCCGGTCGGCGCAGAAGGTGCCCGCGTGGTTGACGACCGTACGGCCGGAGGCGGCGCCGATGTCCGACGGCAGCGCGTAGCGGTGCGGCCACGGGTTGGGACCGGCGTCGAGCGCCCGGTCCGGGGTGCAGAGGATCAGCCGGGCCTTGCGCACGGCCAGTGAGGTGCGGGTCGGCCCGAGGATCCGCTCGAAGAGCTGGAGCGTGGAGGTGTGGATCTCGGTGACCATGCCGGAGCCGATCACCACGGTGCCCTCGTGGAGCGCGGGGGCGAGCCGGTGCAGCTGGTCCTCCAGCAGGGCCAGGCTCTTGGGGACGCGCACCAGCAGCACGTCGATCCGCTCCGGCGGGGCGTCCCGGGTGGTGAGCAGCCGGGTCTCGTCGACGGCGGCGCCGGCCCGGGCCAGATTGGCCAGGGTGGCCTGCCGGCCGAGGTGGGAGTCGGTGATCTGGACCGGCCGGTACTCGGCCAGCGCGGTGGTCAGCGCGCCCCAGCGGTCGCCGAGGACGGCGACCGTACGGCCGGCCAGCTCCGTCGCGGCGCCGGCCGCGCTGTCGGCCTCGCCCGCCAGGTGGCGCAGCAGGTACTCGTCGGCGGCGTCCCAGGCCCGCAGCCGCTCGCGCGGGTCCACGGGGAAACGGGTGAGCTCGAAGGCGCCCCACGGGGTGGCCAAGGCGGTGTCCGGCGGGGTCGCGGCGGGCGTGGTCTGGGGATTCATCGTGTTCTCAGGCTATCCGACGGCCCCCGGGAGCGATGACGGACGGATACTGGAAGAGCCCGACCGAGAGGGGTGAGGGCGATGGAGTGGAAACTCGAAGTCGTGGTGGTCCCGGTGTCGGACGTGGACCGCTCGAAGCTCTTCTACGAGGAGCAGGCCGGGTTCACCGTCGACCACGACACCCTGCTGCGGGACGGGATCCGGGTGGTCCAGCTGACGCCCCCCGGCTCGTCCTGCTCCATCGTGGTGGGCAAGGGGGTGATCGACTCTCCGCCCGGATCGGTCAAGGGGCTCCAGCTGGTGGTGCCGGACATCGAGAGGGCGCACGCCGAACTGGCGGCGCGGGGCGTGGCGGTCAGCCCGGTCCAGCACTTCGTGGCGGGGGGCCGGGCGGACGGGCACGGCGAGGCGTGGAACAACTTCGTGTTCTTCAACGACCCGGACGGGAACGGCTGGGCGGTCCAGGAGGCGCCGCGCGCCGCCCAGGGCTGACCGGCGGCCGGCCTTGGGTAGGCTCCGGGGATGGCTGAACACGAGGGAAGCGTGCGGGTGGACAGCTGGATCTGGTCGGTCCGGCTGGTCAAGACGCGGGCGCTGGCGGCGGCCGCCTGCCGGGCCGGGCACGTCAAGGTGAACGGCGAGCGGGCCAAGCCGGCCCAGGCGCTGAAGCCCGGGGACGAGGTGCGGGTCCGCGAGGAGGGCCACGAACGGGTCGTGGTGGTGCAGAAGCTGATCCGCAAGCGGGTCGGCGCCGAGGTCGCGGCGCAGTGCCTGGTCGACAACAGCCCGCCGCGGCCGCCGCGCGAGTTCGTCGCGGCGGCCGGGACGCGGGACCGGGGGGCCGGGCGGCCGACCAAGCGGGAGCGCCGCGAGCTGGACCAGCTGCGCCGGACCTGAGCCGCGCGGGCACCGAACCGTACGGGCGCCGGGCCGCGCGGGCACGGACAGGCCCGGGCACGGAGAGGCCCGGGCACGGAGAGGCCCGGGCACGGAGAGGCCCGGGCACGGAGAGGCCCGGAGCCGTTACACGGCAGCGGTGGCGAGCACCTTGGCGAGGAAGCCGCCGAGGTTGCCCACCGTCCGGTCGATCTGCAGCTCCAGCGGCAGCGATTCGTCGGGCCGGGTGACCAGGGTGGACTTCTTCAGCCCGCGCACGTAGAGGGAGCAGGCGAGGTCGGCGCAGATGTAGGTGCCGACCGTGTTGCCCTCGCGCCCGGCCGCCCCGGCCCGGCGGGCGGCGAGCAGCGCGACCCCGGACCCGGCGTGCGCGGTGATGCACAGCGAGCACACGTTGGTCTTGGTCAGGCTGCGCCGGATCACCGGCGAGCGCAGCGTCAGGCCGACCGGCTCGCCCTGGTACGGCGCCACCAGGTACGCCCGGTCGGGCGCGCCCTGGTCCCGCCAGCCGAGGAAGTCCAGGTGCTCCCAGGGCAGCTCCGCCAGGCCCCGGGGCAGGTTGAGCCGGCGGGCCTCGCCCTTGGAGCAGTTGACGAAGGACGCGCGGATCTCGTTCTCGCTCAGGGGTTCCATGTCGCGGAAGCTAACACCGGCCCGCCCGTCGTGTCGCGCCGATTTTCACCCGGTCCGCACCGGGTGGGCGGCCTGGACGGCGAGCCGCCGCGGGGCGTCCTCGCCGATCCGGGTGAGCAGGTCGTCCAGGGCGAGGAAGGCTTCCCAGCGTTCCTGCCCGCCGGCGGCGGCGAGGCGCTCGACCACCAGGTCCTCCAGGTCCGGGACCCGCTTGTTCTTCCAGGCCTTGTCGGCCAGGCTGACCAGCAGTGACTCGACGGTGACGCCGGGTCCGTCCCAGCTCGCGTGGCCGCGGGCGAAGCGGGCGAGGTGCTCGGGGACGCCGCGGGCGAGCAGCAGGGCGTATCCGGCGGGCTCGTGCAGGGAGCCGGGGGCGGAGAGCTCCTCGGGGTGGACGGTCTTGCCGATGTCGTGGGTGGCGGCGCCGTACAGGACGGCCTCGTGGTCGAAGGCCAGGCCCGCGCGGGCGCAGAAGCCGACGATCTCCCCGGCCACCTCGTGCACCAGGGCGAGGTGGGCGACCAGGCGGGGCGGGGCGTCGACGGCCCGCAGCAGTTCGGCGACGCCGGGGGGCAGCGGAGGCAGGTCGATGGTGGTCACGCCGCAGGGTACCCACGACGGTGAGGGACTGTCAGTGGCGGTCCCTAGGCTTCGACGGTCCGGTCCCGGCGCAGGAGGGAGGCACCGGGACCGGACCCCGAGGGACGCTCGGGGCTACTTCTTGAAGGCGACACCGGCGTACGCCGAGACGTCCTGCCAGCCCTCGGGGAGTTCGGAGGTGGGCACGTGGCCCGCGACGGGGCGCCAGAGCGGGAGCTGGACGAGCCCGGGGCCGGCGAACTCGAAGTCGCCGAAGAAGGGTTCGACGCCGGACCGCGGGCGCAGCACGAGCGGGGCGCTGGCGCTGCGGTAGATGCGGGTGCCCTCGGAGGCGCTCTCGCGGGAGGCGAAGTCGGGGCTGCCGTGGGAGAGGATCAGCGCGCTGCCCGGGGCGAGCGCGTCGCGCAGGGTGCGGACGATCTGCTGCGCACCCTCCTCGTCGCGGATGAAGTGCAGCACGGCGACCAGCATCAGCGCGACCGGCCGGGAGAGGTCGACGGCGTCGGCCAGCGCGGGGTGGCCGAGGATGGCGGCCGGGTCGCGCAGGTCGGCCTCGATCACCGAGGTGTGCCCGGTGGGGTGGCCGGCCAGCAGGGCGCGGGCGTGGGTGGCGACGATCGGGTCGTTGTCCACGTACACCACCCGGGCGTCCGGGGCGACCCGCTGGGCGACCTCGTTGGTGGAGCCGACCGCCGGGATGCCGGTGCCGATGTCGACGAACTGGCGCACGCCCCGGCTCGCGACGAACTCCACGGCGCGGCCGAGGAACTGCCGGTTGGTGCGGGCCAGCAGCGGCAGCGCGGGGTAGGCGGATATCGCGGCCTGGGCGGCCTTGCGGTCGGCCTCGAAGTTGTCCTTGCCGCCGAGGTAGTAGTCGTACATCCGGGCGGTGTGCGGGACACCGGTGTCCAGCTCGCTCGGGGGCTGCCAGTCCTCGGCTCTGGCCCAGTCCCACTCGGTGTCCGTGCTCCGGCCGGTCGCCGCGCCGTCCTCGTACATCCTGTCCGCCCCCAATGCGCAATGCCGGAAGAGTTTGGCCACCGCCGGTCAACTCACGGTGCGCGGTGATCGTATCCAAGGACACACCGCGGAAACAGCGGGAGTTCAGGTTTACGCAACACCCGGTCGCAGGGTGTGTGCACGTCAAAGCCGGTGCGGGCCCGGTCGGGTCGGATCGCCCGCCGGAGCCGTCCTCTCTATGCTGGCTGCCGATGACTGCCGACCGCCGCACCGTACTGCGCGCCACCGCCCGGATCGCCGCCCTCGCCGCCACCGGCGGCCTGCTCACCGCGTGCGGCACCGGAACGCTCCGCCGGGCCGACCCGGGGGCACTCGCCGCGCACCCCGGGACCGTGGACCCGCAGCACACCACCGACCCGGCCTGGAACGGCGCGGAGGGCCCGGCCTCCCCCGCGCCCACCGCCCCGGCGGAACCCGGGCCCGACGGTGGGCCGACCGCCGCCGCGGCCGCCGCCCAGCCCTCCGCCCCGCCGGCCCCGCCCGTGCTGCCGCCGCTCGCGCCCGGCACCCCGGCCGAGGTCGCGTACGGGCCGCGCACCGGGAGGAACGTGGCGCTCACCTTCCACGGCAGCGGCGACCCGAAGCTGGCCACCGCCCTGCTGGAGGCCGCCGAGCAGCGCGGTGCCAAGGTGACCGTGATGGTCGTCGGCAGCTGGTTCGACCAGCAGCCGCAGATGGCCCGGCGGATCCTGGACGGCGGCCACGAGCTGGGCAACCACACCCAGAACCACCTCAACATCTCGGCCATGGCGCCCGACCAGGCGCGCGCCGAGATCGCCCAGTGCGCCGAGCGCCTGCAGCGGCTCACCGGCTCGATCGGCCGCTGGTTCCGCCCCTCCGCCGCGCAGTACGCCACCCCGATGGTGCGCGAGCAGGCCAGGGCGGTCGGGTACGAGCACGTGCTGTCCTTCGACGTCGACCCGCGCGACTACAACGACCCCTCGGCCGCCGAGTTGCAGCGCCGGGTGCTGAACTCGGTGCGCGGCGGCTCGGTGGTGGCGCTGCACATGGGGCACCAGTGCACGGTGGACGCGCTGCCCGGCATCCTGGACGGCCTGGCCAAGGCGGGACTCACGCCGGTGACCGCCAGCCGGCTCTGCGCCTGAAAGCCCTGGTCAGACCATCGGGTCGTCGTCCTTGTACGGGCGCAGCCGCAGCGTGCGGGCGTCCGCGGCGCAGATCGCGTCGGCCCGGTTGACCAGTTCCTCCAGGTCGTCCCGGCCGGCGTGGATGAAGCGCCCGTGCAGCCCGTCGAAGCGGCCGCGGGCCGCGTCCACGGTGACCGCGACCATGTACGGGATGGAGCCCCAGTCCGTGGTGCCCTTGAACATCGGCATCCCGGCGGTCATGTCGGTGGCCACCGCGCCCGGGCTGATGTCGAGGACGACGATGCCGTTGCGGGCCAGCGAGTCCGCCATGTTGTCGGAGAGCTGGAGCAGCGCGCCCTTGGAGGTGGCGTACGCGGTGTAGTCGCCGTCCGGGCGCAGGGCGAAGCCGGAGTTGAGGTTGATCACCCGGCCGCGCCGGCGGGCGACCATGCCGGGGAGCACGCAGCGCAGCAGGTTGTAGGGGCCGCGCAGGTTGGTCTCGATCACCTGCCACCACTGGTTGGCGTCGGTCTCCCAGAGCGGCACCTCGGCGCGGTCGACCAGGCCGGCGTTGTTGACCAGCAGGTCGATCGGCCCGAGGTCGCGCTCGACCAGCCGGACCGCCTCGCGCACCGAGCCGGGGCGGGTCACGTCGGCGGTCACGGCGACACCCCGGGAGCCGCGCCTGACGCACTCCTTGAGGGTGTCGGTCAGTGTCTCGTGGGTGCGGCCGACCAGGCCGACGGACATCCCCTCGGCGGCCAGGCCGATGGCGAGTTCCCGGCCGATGCCCCGGCCGGCCCCGGTGATCAGGGCAACCTGTCCTGCGAGCGATCCCGTCGACACCCCGTACTCCCTTCGCGTGCCCGGCCCTGTCCTCTTCCGCCCCCGGCCCCCGTCTGCGGCATTCTGTCGGGCGCCGGGCGGAGCCGGGCCCGGGCACACGGGTCCGGGGTCGCCGCCTCACTCGTTCGGGGGACTCCCGGCCGTGGCACCCTGCCGGGGAGGGGGTGACCTACTGGCCGGTACGGAGTAGTAACGTCGTCGGGGCGGTGACCGGTGCACCCATTCCGGCGCACCGGCCCGTTGTCCAGCAGCTCGCTGGGCCACCCGCTGGCTGGGCGACCCCCAGCACCGTCGAAGGGCAACTGAGTGAGTGACATCGCGCGCGTCGGAGTGATCGGCTGCGGCCTGATGGGGTCGGGAATCGCCGAGGTCTTCGCCCGGGCCGGGCTGGACGTCCTGGTGTCGGAGGCCAGCGGTGAGGCGCTGGAGTTCGGCCGCACCCGGCTGACCAACTCCCTGGAGACGGCCGTCAAGCGGGGCAAGCTGACGCCCGAGGAGCGGGACGAGGCGCTGGCCCGGCTGTCCTTCACCGTCGAGCTGTCCGACTTCGCCGACCGCGACCTGGTGGTCGAGGCCGTCGCCGAGCGCGAGGACATCAAGGTCCGGATCTTCGAGACCCTGGACCGGGTGGTCGAGCGCCGCGACGCGATCCTCGCCTCCAACACCTCCTCGATCCCGATCGTGAAGCTGGCCGCCGCCACCAGCCGCCCGGAGCAGGTGATCGGCCTGCACTTCTTCAACCCGGCGCCGGTGCAGAAGCTGGTCGAGGTCATCCCGACCCTGACCACCTCGGCGACCACCACCGAGCGGGTCGAGGCCTTCGCCTCCCAGGTGCTCGGCAAGGAGCCGATCCGCGCCCGTGACCGGGCCGGCTTCGTGGTCAACGCGCTGCTGGTGCCGTACCTGCTGTCCGCGGTGCGGATGTTCGAGACGGGCGTGGCCACCGCCTCGGACATCGACAAGGGCATGGAGGCCGGCTGCGCCCACCCGATGGGCCCGCTGCGGCTGTGCGACCTGATCGGCCTGGACACCATCGTCTCGATCGCCGAGTCGATGTACGACGAGTACAAGGAGCCGCTGTACGCCGCTCCCCCGCTGCTCTCCCGGATGGTCGACGCCGGCCTGCTGGGCCGCAAGTCCGGCCGGGGCTTCTACGACTACACCGCGAGCGCCTGACACCCGCGGCGGGACGGACGGCGGGGCCCGGCGGCCGGTTCACGGCCGCCGGGCCCTTTCGCCTGTCGGGGCGTCAGCTGTTGATGGCGTAGCTGTCGC
The DNA here is from genome assembly GCF_055589745.1 of Kitasatospora sp. NPDC041917. Taxonomy (NCBI): domain Bacteria; kingdom Bacillati; phylum Actinomycetota; class Actinomycetes; order Kitasatosporales; family Streptomycetaceae; genus Kitasatospora; species Kitasatospora sp. NPDC041917. The sequence goes on from NZ_JBVJBI010000001.1 coordinate 358,263, forward strand.
CGTAGACCTTCCACTTCAGCGGCGGGTTGAGGTCGAAGTTCTTGGCGTTGAGGAAGACCAGCTGCTCGGTGTCGACCCGGCTGGTGTCCGAGTGCGCCTCCTCCTTCTTCATGACCACCTTGCGGGCGTCCAGGAAGGCCTTGAGGTAGGTGGCCTCGTCGCCGCCCTGGGCGGGCGTCCTGGCCTTCTTCATGGCGGCGGCGCGGATGCCGCCGAAGCTGTCCGAGCTGTTGCCCGGGCCGTGCATGACGATGGCGTCGTAGTAGGCGAACTGGCCGAGCGCGCGCAGGCCGTCGCTCTTCGCCTGGTTGACGGCGGGGTTGAAGTACACCCGGTCGCGCTCGTCGTTCTGGGCCTGCTGGAAGACGGTGTCCTTGGCGGCGGTGGCCCAGTCCTTCTCGAAGGCGGAGCCGAGGCCGGCGTGCGATTCGCTGCCGTTGACCTTCTTCAGGGCCGGCAGGTACTTGGCCAGGATGTTGCCGGGCTTGAGGTCGGTGTAGTGCTGGACCAGGTCCAGCATGTCACCGGTGCCGGAGCAGAAGCCGATGATGCCGGCGGTGTAGCCGCGGCCGTCCTTGATGTCCTCGATGTACTTGTACTGGGCCTTCCAGTCCAGCGACGAGTTCTCCGCGCTGGACACCAGCTGCATGGCGATGTCCTTCTTGTGCGGGTCGTCCAGCCCGACCCCCTTGAACTGGACGGCGGCGGCCGGCGACGGGGCGGCCTGGGCCGCCGAGGTGGCCGCGACGGTCAGCGGCGCGGCCACCAGGGCGGCGGCGAGGGCGATGCGGAGGGCACGACGGGGCTGAGGGCGCATGGGACGCTCCGATTCCTCGTGGGTTAGGAAACTTTCCTAACGAGAAAAAGGAAAAGCCCTGACGCCGCACTCCCGCAAGGGTTTTGACGGAACCTCTTCAAGAGATCTTGGCGGCCGGGGCTCAGAACGCCCGGCGCCGCACCCACCAGACCGCCGCCGCGCACAGCGCCACCGCGAGCAGGAGCGTCCAGCCGAACTCGATGAACTGGAACGGCCAGAACCTGCTCGCCGGCTGGTACACCTCGTGCGCGGTGTAGCCGCCGTCGCGCACCAGCTCCTGGAGGTGGGCGAAGTCCCCGCCGATGTCGTAGAAGGCGCCGGTCGGGATCCGCTTCCCGGCCGGGTCGGAGAACCAGACGTTCAGCACCCAGCGGTCGTCCAGCGCCATGGGCTTCATGGAGTGCACCGCGTCCTCCAGCGGAGGCAGGTAGTGCGCGCGCACGGAGTGGGCGAGGAACGGCAGCGCGACCGAGGCCAGCAGGCCGGCCCCCACCGCGACCACCGTACGGCGGAGCACCGCACCGGCCAGCACCGCGACCCCGAAGGCCACCAGCACCCGTCCGACCAGCACCGGCGGAGTCTGCACGAAGACCTCCGGGCCGAACCCCCCGACCCGGAGCGTCAGCGGCCCGCTCCACCAGCGCAGCAGCAGCCCGAACAGCGCCGCCACGACGGCCAGCACCGCGCCGCCCATGACCAGGCCGCCCACCGTCCAGCGGGTCCGCCCGGCGCCCTGGGTCCAGGCGAAACGCACCGTGCCGTGCTCGAACTCCCGTGCCAGCAGCGGGCCTCCGAGGAAGGCCCCGAAGGCCCCGCCGAGGACGTAGAACACGGAGTCGAGCGCCAGCAGGCCGTCGCCGTACTCGCGCAGGAACTGCTTGTACATGGCCATGCAGGCGTCGGTGGCCGGGTCGCAGGAGGCCGCGCCGGTGCGGGCCAGGCCGTCGTGCAGGTACCAGCCGTGGACCAGCAGCCCGAGGGAGATCGCGGCCATCACCGTCAGCAGGGTCAGCAGCGCGGGCCGGTGCCGCAGCCCGGCCGCCCGCAGGACGGCGGAGCGGGGCGGGGCGAGGGACAGGGAGCTCACGGCAGCAGCACCTTCTCGTTCGGGTGGACGGCCCCGCGCGGGCCGGGGAGGGCGGAGGCGGCCGGCTCGCGCAGGTAGGCGAGCACCAACTCCGTCAGCCCGACGCGCTGCTGGTGCCAGGAGCCGGAGACCGGGGCGTCCACGCCGCCGGTGCGGACCAGCAGGTGGGACTGGGCGCCGGCCCGGCGGTCGCGGACCACCGGCAGCTGTCCGGCCACCCGGTCGGCCTCGGCGGTCGGGCCGGTGAGCATCCGGTGGCCGGCCAGCAGGTCGTCCACCTCCCCCGCGACCTGGACCCGGCCGGCGCCGAGCACCACCAGGTAGTCGCAGCTCTGCTCCAGTTCGTTGACGGCGTGCGAGGAGAACACCACCGACATCCCGTCCTCGGCCACCGCGGTCAGCAGCACGGCCATGAAGTCGTGCCGCGCGAGCGGGTCGAGAGCGGCCAGGGGCTCGTCCAGCAGCAGGAGTTCGGGGCGCTTGGCGAGTGCCAGCGCGAGCGAGACCTGGGCCTGCTGACCGCCGGAGAGGCGGCCGTACTTGCGGTCCAGCGGGATGCCCAGGCCGTCCAGGTGGGTACGGGCCCGGGCGTCGTCCCAGCGGCGGTTGAGGTGACGGCCCATCGCCAGCAGGTCGCGCACGGGCACGCCGGGGTAGAGCGCGGCGTTCTGGGCGACGAAGCCGATCCGGTCCAACGCGCGCGGGGAGCCGGGCAGCTGGTCGCCGAGGACGGTCAGCGCGCCCTCGCTCGGCAGGGTCAGTCCGGCGGCCAGGCTGAGCAGCGTGGTCTTGCCGGCGCCGTTGGGGCCGACCAGGGCCACCACGTGCCCGGCGGGGAGGGCGAGCCGGCAGTCCCGCAGCGCCCAGGAGCGCCGGTAGCGCTTGCCGAGCCCGGCGCAGTCGATCACCGTGTCCACGGCCATCAGGCCACCACCCCGTCCCGGTCCTCGCGCAGGTCGCGCAGCGCGTCCTCGAACACCGCGGCCATCCCCTCCTCGTCCAGCCCGGCGGTCCGCGCCGAGCGCATCCAGTCCAGCAGCCCGCGGCGCAGCGCGGCCCGCTCGCGCAGCGGCACCACCCCGGCGGGCAGGCCCCGCACGAAGGTGCCCTGGCCCCGGCGGCCGGCCGCGAGGCCGCGGTGCTCCAGTTCGCGGTACGCCTTGAGCACGGTGTTCGGGTTGATCGCCAGCCCGGCCACCACCTCGCGCACCCGGGGCAGCCGGTCCCCCTCGGTCAACCAGCCCATCCGCAGCGCCTGTTCGACCTGCTGCACGAGCTGCAGGTAGGTCGGGACGCCGGAGGCCGGGTCCAGGCGGAACTCGATCGGGGAGGGCTGGTCGGCATCGTCTTTATCTACTTCCATAGGTAAAGAGATAAACGATGGACCGACGCACCGTCAACCCGGGGCAGTGTCAACCCGGGGAAGTGGAAAGGGCCCCGCCCCGGACTCGTGGTCCGGGGCGGGGCCCTCCTGGGTACTACGGCCGCGTCAGACGCCGCGCAGCACCGCGCCGGTGCGGGCGACAGCCTCGGCGACGGCCGCCTCGCGGGCGGCGGTCGCCTCGTCGGCGGTCAGGGTGCGGTCGGTCGCGCGGAAGCGCAGCGCGTACGCCAGCGACTTCTTGCCCTCGCCGACCTGCTCACCGGTGAACACGTCGAACAGCCGGATGGCCTCCAGCAGTTCGCCCGCGCCGGAGCGCAGCGCGGCCTCGACCTCGGCGGCCGGGACAGCGGTGTCGACGATCAGCGCGACGTCCTGGGTCGCCACCGGGAAACCGGAGACGGTCGGACCGCCGACCCGCTCGGCGCCGTCGGCGGTGAGCAGGTCGATGTCGATCTCCATCGCGGCGGTGCGGGCCGGCAGCCCGAGCGCCTTGACCACCCGCGGGTGCAGCTCACCGGCGTGGCCGACCACCCGGTCGGTGCCGGCCACCAGCAGCTCGGCGCAACGGCCCGGGTGCCACGGGGCCAGCTGGCCCTGCCGGACGGTCAGCTCGATGCCGGCCGCCCGGGCCACCGTGCGGGCCGCCTCGACGGCGTCCGCCCAGGAGGCCTGGGCGCCCTTGCCCCACCAGCCCGACGGCAGCCGCTCGCCCGCGAGGGCGACCGCGATCCGGCGCGGCTGGTCCGGCAGCGCGGCGTCCAGCGCGGCCAGCTCCTCGTCGCTGGGCCGGTGGTCGACCGCCGGACGCGGGGCCACGCTCAGCTCGTCCTTGGGCAGGAAGACGGTGCCGGTCTCGAAGATCGCCAGGTCGGTGTTGCCCCGGCCGACGTTGCGCCGCAGCGCGCCGAGCAGGCCCGGCAGCAGCGTGGTGCGCAGCGCCGGCTCCTCGTCGTTCAGCGGGTTGACCAGCTTCACCGTGCGGCGGCGCCGGTCGTCCGCCTCCAGGCCGAGCGCCTCGAAGGCGGTCTCGCCGAGGAACGGGTAGTTGTTGACCTCGACGTAGCCGGCCCCGGCCAGCGCGACGCCGATCCGGCGGTGCACCCGCTGGGCCTCGGTCAGGCCCTTGCCCGGGGGAACGTCGGGCATCCGGGCGGGGACGTTGTCGTAGCCCTCCAGCCGGATGACCTCCTCCGCGAGGTCGTACGGGTCGGTGAGGTCCGGGCGCCAGGTCGGCGGGGTGACCTCCAGGACGTCGGCGCCGGAGACCGAGCAGCCGATCTCCTGCAGGCGCCGGGTGACGGTCTCGCGGCCGTACCCGGTGCCGGCCACCCGGTCGGGCAGGTCGGCGGCGATGGTGATGGTGCGCACCGGGTGCGGGGCCGCGATGTCGGTGACCCCGGCCTCGGCGGTGCCGCCGGCGATCAGGACCAGCAGGTCGACGGCGCGCTGCGCGGCGGCGCGGGCGGCCTCCGGGTCGACGCCGCGCTCGAAGCGCTTGGACGCCTCGGAGGGCAGCTTGTGCCGCTTGGCACTGCGGGCGATGGCGACCGCGTCGAAGTGCGCCGCCTCGATGATCACCTCGGTGGTGCCCGGGCCCGCGGCCGGGTCGAGGATCTCGGTGGAGGCGCCGCCCATCACACCGGCCAGGCCGATCGGGCCGCTGTTGTCGCAGATCAGCAGGTCCTCGGCGGAGAGCTTGCGCTCGACCCCGTCGAGGGTGGTGAGGCTCTCGCCCTGCTCCGCCCGGCGGACCGTGATCGGGCCCGACACGCGCTGCTTGTCGTAGGCGTGCAGCGGCTGGCCGACCTCCAGCATCACGTAGTTGGTGATGTCGACGGTCAGCGAGATCGGGCGGATGCCCGACTTCTGGAGCCGGCGCTGCAGCCAGATCGGGGACTTGGCGTTCGGGTCGACGCCGACGACCGTACGGGCCACGAAGCGGTCGCAGCCGGCCTGGTCGTTGACCTTCACCAGGTAGCCGAAGGAGTTCGCCGGCGGCACGTCGAGCAGCGCCGGGTCGGCCAGCGGCAGCCCGTACGCGGCGGCGGCCTCACGGGCCACGCCGCGCATGGACAGGCAGTAGCCGCGGTCCGGGGTGACGGCGATGTCGAGCACCTCGTCGACGAGCTGGAGCAGCTCGATGGCGTCGGTGCCGGGCTCGAACTCCGGCGGGAGCACGATGATGCCGTCGTGGTCGTCGCCCATGCCCAGCTCGCGGGCGGAGCAGATCATGCCGGCCGAGGTGTGGCCGTAGGTCTTGCGGGCCGCGATCGGGAACGGGCCGGGCAGCACGGCGCCCGGGAGCACGACCACGACCTTGTCGCCGACGGCGAAGTTGGTCGCGCCGCAGACGATCTCCTGCGGCTCGCCGGTGCCGTTGGCGTCGCCGACGTTCACGAAGCAGTGCCGGATCGGCTTCTTGAAGCCGGACAGCTCCTCGATGGAGAGCACCTCGCCGACCACCAGCGGACCCTTGAGGTCCGTGCCGATCTGCTCGACGGTCTCGACCTCCAGGCCGGCCCGGACCAGGCGCTCCGCGACGTCACGGCCGGTCTCGCCGGCCGGCAGGTCGACGTACTCGCGCAGCCAGGAAAGCGGGACGCGCATCAGATCTCCATCCCGAACGGGAGGGTGAAGCGGACGTCACCCTCGACCATGTCGCGCATGTCGGCGACGTTGTGACGATTCATCAGGATCCGCTCCAGGCCCAGGCCGAAGGCGAAGCCGCTGTAGCGGTTGGGGTCGACGCCGCAGGCGACCAGCACCCGCGGGTTGACCACGCCGCAGCCGCCGAGCTCGATCCAGCCCTCGGAGGAACAGGTCCGGCACGGCCGGTCCGGGTTGCCGACGCTCGCACCGCGGCACACGAAGCACTGGAGGTCGATCTCCGCGCTCGGCTCGGTGAACGGGAAGTAGGACGGGCGCCAGCGCAGCTCCAGGCCGCCACCGATCAGCTTCTCGACCAGCACCTCGATGGTGCCCTTGAGGTCGGCGAAGGTGATGCCCTCGTCCACCGCGAGGCCCTCGACCTGCCGGAAGACCGGGGTGTGGGTGGCGTCCAGCTCGTCGGTCCGGTAGACCCGGCCCGGGCAGACCACGTAGACGGGGGGCTCGCGGTCGAGCATGGTGCGGGCCTGGACCGGGGAGGTCTGGGTGCGCAGCACCACGCCGGAGTCGGCGGAACCGTCCGGGGCCTGGACGAAGAAGGTGTCCTGCATCGAGCGGGCCGGGTGGTCCGGGCCCAGGTTGAGGGCGTCGAAGTTGAGCCACTCGGCCTCGACCTCGGGGCCCTCCGCGACCTGGTAGCCCATCGCGACGAAGGTGTCCTCGATGAGCTCGGCCATCGTGGTCAGCGGGTGCCGGGCGCCGCGCGGGGCGCGGTCGTACGGCAGCGTGACGTCCACCGCCTCCTCGACCAGCACGCGGGCGTCGCGCTCCGCCTCCAGCTCGGCCTGCCGCTTGGCGAGGGCCTGGTTGACCGCCCCGCGGGCCTGGCCGATCAGCTTTCCGGCCGCCGCCTTCGCGTGCGGGGGCAGAGCGCCGATCTCGCGATTGGCGAGCGAGAGCGCGGAGCGGTCGCCGGTGTGGGCGACCTTGGCCTGCTTCAGTTCGTCCAGGGAGCCGGCGGCGGCGAACGCGGCGATCGCCTCGTCCCGCGCCTGCTCCACCACCTCGGGCTTGAGGGCCTCGACCTCGACCGGGTCGTACGACTTGTTGGGTGCCGACATCTCTATCTTTCCCGTGCTCCTGCTCGTCCGTGCTCAAGGTCTTTGGGCCAACGCCAAAGGTCGAGTGTAGTCGCAGCGGGTATCACCGCTGCCGCGAAGCCCGTCCGGGGAGACGACGCCCGACCTGCTCGGGAACTCCGAGCACGCGGTGCGCTTGCCGTGCATGCTCCTTCAGAGCATGCCGTGCTTGTCGTTCATGCTCCTTCAGAGCATGCCGTGCTTGTCGTTCATGCTCCTTCAGAGCATGAAGTCGGGCACCCCGGCGGGCAGGATAAATCGGAACCGGGCGCCGCCGCCGGGCGCGCGGTCGACGCGGATCGAGCCGCCGTGGGCCTCCACGATGCCCTTGACGATGTAGAGGCCCAGGCCCGTGCCGCCGCGCTTGGAGCCGCGCCAGAAGCGGGTGAAGACGCGGGGCATCGACTCCTCGGGGATGCCGCTGCCTTCGTCGCTCACGGTGACCGCGGTGCCTTCCACGATGCGGGGCGGGGTGCCGCTGCGCTCCCAGACGGGCGCCTCGACGACCTCCTTGGCCGGTGCCACCTCGATGGTGACAGTTCCCTCGCCGTGCCGCACCGCGTTTTCCAGCAGGTTGGCCAGCACCTGGTCGACCTTGTCCGGGTCGGCCCACAGGACGGTCAGCGGTTCGCCGATCCGGATGTCGAAGCGGTCCTCGGGGATGCCGGTGGCGACCTTGCGCTCGACGTGCCGGCGCACCGCCGCGGCCAGGTCGACCACCTGCTTGCGCAGCTCCAGCCGGCCGGAGTCGATCCGGGAGATGTCCAGCAGCTCGGCGATCAGCCGGGTGACCCGGTCGGCGTCCGCGTCCACGGTCTCCAGCATCAGCCGCTTCTGCCCGTCGGTGAACCGCTCCCACTTGGCCAGCAGCGTCGCCGTGAAGCCCTTGACGCTGGTCAGCGGGGAGCGCAGCTCGTGCGCCACGGTGGCGATCAGCTCGGCGTGGCTGCGCTCGGTGCGGCGCCGGGCCTCGGTGCCGCGCAGGGCGATCACCAGGCGCTCCAGCGGCCCGCCCGGCGCGCTGCGCACGTACCGGGCGGAGACCAGCACCTCGCGCCCCCCGGGCAGCAGCAGGTTGCGCTCCGGCTGGCGGGTGCGGGTGGCCAGGCCGCCGTACGGGTCGGTCAGCGGCCACCAGCGGCGGCCGTCCAGGTCCTCCAGCGGGAGGACGTCCTCCAGCCCGCTGCCGAGCGCGGCCTGCGGGAGCACGCCGGTGAGCCGGGCCGCGGCCCGGTTGAAGCAGACCACCCGGCCCAGCGCGTCGGCGACCACCAGGCCGTCCGGCAGGTCGTCCGGGTCGAGCTCGGGTCCGCTGCCGACCATGGGTTGCCTCCCCGATTACCCACCGTGCCGTTCCCCCCACCGAGGCAGACCCTAGCGCCTCCCAGGCCCGCGCAGTAGGGCTTGCCGCGTGGATCCTGACGCGCCCCCGGGTGCGTCAGGCGTTCGAGCGGCAGCCGCCGGGCGAGCGCTGGGCGCGGGCGGAGGCGTACAGGCAGACCGCCGCCGCGGTGGCCAGGTTGAGGCTCTCGGCGTGGCCGTGGATCGGGACGCGCACGACCTCGTCGGTGAGCGCGCGGGTCTCCTCCGGAAGCCCCCAGGCCTCGTTGCCGAACACCCATGCGCCGGGCGCCCCCAGGGTGCCCTCGTCGAGCTCCTGGTCCAGGTCGCGCTCCCCCGCGCCGTCCGCGGCGAGCACCCGGACGCCGGCCTCGCGCAGCCTGCCGACGGCCTCCTCGACCGGTACCCCGACCGCCACCGGCAGGTGGAACAGGCTGCCCACGGAGGCCCGGACGGCCTTCGGGTTGTAGAGGTCCACCGAGGCGTCGGTGAGCACCACGGCGTCCGCACCGGCCGCGTCGGCGGTGCGCAGCACCGTGCCGGCGTTCCCGGGGTCGCGCACGTGGGCGAGGATCGCGACCAGCTTCGGACGGGCCTTGAGCACCTCGGCGAACGGGGTGTCGATGAAGCGGCAGAGCGCCACGATGCCCTGCGGCGTCACCGTGTCGCAGATCTCGGCGATCACCTCGTCGGTGGCGGTCAGCACCGGCAGTCCCTCGACCAGGGCGGCCTCGACGATGCCGGCGTGCCGCTCGGCGGCCTCCGGGGTCGCGTAGACCTCGACCACGGCGTGCTCGCCGCTGCCCGGCAGCCTGCCGAAGGCGATGGCCTCCCGGACGGCCTGCGGGCCCTCGGCCAGGAAGCGGCGCTCCTTGGTGCGCTGGTTGCGCTTGGCCAGCCGGCGGGCGGCCACGACGCGCGGCGAGCGCAGGGAGGTCAGCAGGGGGGTGTCGGTGCTCGGCATGGTCTCGTTCTCCGGAGGCGCTGAAGGAGGGGGAAAGCAGGACCGGACCCGCAGGCGAGCCTGCGGGTCCGGTCAGAGCTCAACCGATCTCGGAAGATCAGGCGGCGTCGGCGGCGGCCTTCGGGGCGTTCACGTCGGCCGGCAGCGCCTTCTGGGCGACCTCGACCAGGGAGGCGAACGCACCCGGGTCGTTGACGGCCAGGTCGGCCAGCATCTTGCGGTCGATCTCGACGCTGGCGGCCTTCAGGCCCTGCACGAAGCGGTTGTAGGTGATGCCGTTGGCACGGGCCGCAGCGTTGATGCGCTGGATCCACAGCTGACGGAAGTCGCCCTTGCGCTTCTTGCGGTCGTTGAAGTTGTAGACCAGCGAGTGGGTGACCTGCTCCTTGGCCTTGCGGTACAGGCGCGAACGCTGGCCACGGTAGCCGCTGGCGCGCTCCAGGATGACCCGGCGCTTCTTGTGGGCGTTGACTGCCCGCTTGACGCGTGCCACTTGATTACTCCTTGGGTTGGACCACGGACTACTTCACGTGGTCCGTCATTCGAATGGGTCGGGAAGGATCAGCTGCCCCGCTCGCGGCTCGCGCCGGGCGGGAGGGCGATCACTTGCCGAGAAGCTTCTTGATCTTCTTGGCGTCAGCGGGGGCCAGCTCGACGGTCCCGGCCAGCTTGCGGGTCAGCGTCGAGGGCTTGTGCTCCAGGAGGTGGCGGCGGCCGGCGCGCTCGCGCAGCACCTTGCCAGAGCCACTGATCTTGAAGCGCTTGCTGGCGCCACTGTGCGTCTTCTGCTTCGGCATTTCGCCGTATCTCCTCGTCAGTCCCGTCCGCGCCCGCGCGACGTGCGCCGCGCGGGCGTGAACTGGATGGATCTGCGGTGACCGGGCGGGCCGCCCCGTCACCCTGGGGGCCGGTCTCCCGGGCCTCCTGGCCGGTGAGGGCTCAGGCGCCCTGGGAGGCGGCCGGCTGCTCGACCGGAGCGTCGGCCTCGACGGCCGGCGCCTCGGCCGGGGCGTCCTGCGCCTCGGTCGCGACGTCCTCGTCCTCGGTCACGACGTCCTCGACCTCGACGTCCTCGACCTCGGTCACAACGTCCTCGTCCTCGGTGTCCGCAGCGGCGTCGGAGCCGGCGGTGCGGCCCTGACGCTCGGCCTTGCGGGCGTCCGCGAGGGCGCGGGCCTCGGCCATCGCCTCGGTCTTCTTCTTGTGCGGGCCAAGGACCATGATCATGTTACGGCCGTCCTGCTTGGGCGAGGACTCCACGAAGCCCAGGTCCTGGACGTCGTCGGCAAGCCGCTGAAGCAGACGGAAGCCCAGCTCGGGGCGGGACTGCTCACGACCGCGGAACATGATCGTGATCTTGACCTTGTCGCCCTGCTTGAGGAACCGGACGACGTGACCCTTCTTGGTGTCATAGTCGTGCGGGTCGATCTTCGGCCGGAGCTTCATCTCCTTGATGACCGTGTGCGCCTGGTTCTTGCGCGCCTCACGGGCCTTCATGGCCGACTCGTACTTGAACTTGCCGTAGTCCATGAGCTTGCACACCGGCGGCCGGGCGGTCGCCGCGACCTCGACCAGGTCGAGGTCGTACTCCTGCGCGAGCTCCAGCGCCTTGGCAAGCGGCACGATGCCGACCTGCTCGCCGCTGGGACCGACGAGTCGCACCTCGGGGACGCGAATCCGGTCGTTGATGCGGGGCTCGGTGCTGATGGGGCCTCCTCGGTTGCACCTTCTGCGATGCGGCCGTCGGACGGCGGTCGCACGTAGTGGACTCGACCACTGGGCGGGGCTTCATTCGTGCTGCGCTGTCCGGTACGTACACCGCCACACGAAAAAAGCCCCGCTCGGTACAAGCGGGGCTCCACACAACCGGGGGCGACGCCCGGTGAGGGGCGCTGCGGCGACTCGGCGCCAGGGGCGCCCGTCGCGGACCGGGACCCGTCGACCCTGAGGCCGACCAGGTGGGAGACTTTCGCGGTTGCCCTCTCGGGCCTCCTCAGTGGAGCCTCCACTTGCTGGCCGAGTGCCCATACGGGATCCCGGCCGGTCAGTCTCGAAGCTTACAGCGTCGGGGGGGCGAACGCCATTCCGCCCCTTCGCGCGGCCGCCTCCCGGCGCGGGGAACGGCCGCCTCCCGGCGCGGATACGGCCTCGTCCTGGTACCGAAGGGGCCCTTGTACGCTCCATGGGTACGGACAGACCGAACACGATGGAACGAGCCCACCTTGAGCAGCGAGCCCACCCAGAACCCCGGCGCGGACGACGACGCGATCGGCTTCGACGACCTCACCCGCGACATCGCCGAGGTCCCGGCCGTCGAGGTGATCACCACCGTCGCGGTGCACCTGATGAGCGCCGCCGCCGTCAAGTGCGGTCTCGCCGAGGGCGGCGACAAGGACAAGGACCTGGACGAGGCCCGCAAGCTGATCACCGCACTGGCCGGGCTGGTCACCGCCGGCGCCCCGGAGATCAGCAACTTCCACGCCGCGCCGCTGCGCGACGGGCTGCGCTCGCTCCAGCTCGCCTTCCGCGAGGCCTCGATCGTCCCGGACGCCCCGGGCGCGGGCCCGGGCGAGAAGTTCACCGGGCCGGTCTACTCCTGAGACCGCTCGCGGGAGGTCCGGCACGCGCGTGCCGGACCTCCCGCTCCGTCAACGCCTGTAGAGCGGCTCCCCCGGCAGCTCCGCACTCGCCGGCAGCACCGCGAGGTCCAGCCCCCGGTCCAGCCGCACCCGCAGCAGCGGGTCCGCGGCCACCGCCCGCCCGACCCGCTGCGCGGCCGCCTGCAGCCCCGCCTGGTCCAGCGCCGGGTCGAACACCACCGCGAGCACCCCGTCGGAGCCCTCCGAGCCCGCCAGCAGCCCGGTAACCACCTGCGGCTCCGCCGCCAGCAGCCCGCGGACCGCCTCGCGCACCTCCGGGTCCAGGGCCGGCGGCAGGAACGGCCGGTTCTCCGCCAGCGCCCGCAGCCGGGCGCCGCTCAGCCGGAACGGCACCGGCCCGGCCGGGTCGATCAGCAGCGTGTCGGCCCGCTCCGAGAAGGCGACCATCGCGGCCTGCGGGGCCGCCGTCGGCGCCGGACGGGCGTCGGCGCGCCAGCGGGCCAGCGCCTCCAGCGACGTGAAGGCCGGCAGCGCGCGGCGCCCGTCCGGGGCCTCCAGCACCGGGACGGCCATGTCGCTGGTCTTCTCGTGCCGGTGCCCGTGCGCGTCCACCTCGACCTCGCCGAGGATCGCGACGATCGGGACCATCAGCCGGGTGGGGGTCAGCGCCGCCAGCACCTCCGACTCGGCCGCGCCGTCCTGCGACCAGCGCGCGAGGGCCTCGGTGAGCGCCGGGTCGGCGGTGCCGTCGTCGTCGGAGAAGCCGGGGTTCGGGATGCTCTTGCCGACGAACGCCGGGTTGGAGAAGTCTTTGCGGTCCACCCGCCCGACCCTATGCCACCGCGCGCGAGCGGCCCCATTTCCCTGCACGTTCCCCGTACGCGGGGCCTACCCACCGGTAGCGCGGTGTGGCACCCTGCGCCCATGGTGATCCTCGACGCACCCGCGACCGCTCCCGCCCCGGTCTCCGACCGCCTCCGGTACGACCGCGCCACCGCCCACCTGGACGGGCCGGTGGCCGTCGTGGACCTCGCCGCGTTCGACGCGAACGCCGCCGACCTGGTCCGCCGGGCGGGCGGCAAACCGATCCGGCTGGCCAGCAAGTCGATCCGCTGCCGGGCGCTGCTGGAGCGGGCGCTGGCCGTGGACGGCTTCCTCGGGGTGATGAGCTTCACCCTGGACGAGTCGCTCTGGCTGGCCCGCACCGGCGTCCGCGACATCCTGCTCGCCTACCCCTCCGCCGACCGGGCCGGCTTCGCCGATCTCACCGCCGACCCCGGGGCCGCCCGCGAGATCACCGTGGTGCTGGACGACCCGGCCCAGCTGGACCTGATCGACCGGGCCCGCGGCGGCGACGCCGAGGTGCGGGTCTGCCTGGAGCTGGACACCTCTCTGCACCTGCTCGGCGGCCGGGTCCGGGTGGGCGCCCGGCGCTCCCCGCTGCGCACCCCCGAGGACCTCGGCGCCTTCGCCGAGCTCGTCCAGCGCCGCCGGGGCTTCCGGGTGGTCGGCCTGATGGCGTACGAGGGGCACGTCGCCGGGGTGGGCGACCGGGTGCCCGGCCGGCCGGTGCGCTCCGGGCTGATCCGGCTGATGCAGGCCAAGGCCCGGGCCGAGCTGGCCGAGCGGCGCGCGGCGACGGTCCGGCGACTGCGACAGGTGGCCGACCTGGAGTTCGTCAACGGCGGCGGCACCGGCAGCGTGGAGTCCACCGTGGCCGAACGCGCCGTCACCGAGGTCGCGGCCGGCTCCGGGCTGTACCAGCCGCAGCTGTTCGACAACTACCGCACGTTCCGGGGCCGCCCGGCCGCGCTCTTCGGCCAGCCGGTGGTACGCCGCCCCGGCCTCGGCGTGGTGACCGTCCTCGGCGGCGGCTACCCGGCCTCCGGCGCGGCCGGCCCGGACCGCTCGCCGGTGCCGTACCTGCCGGCCGGGCTGCGCTACGACCCGATGGAGGGCGCCGGGGAGGTGCAGACCCCGCTGCTCGGCTCCGCGGCGGACGACCTGCTGATCGGCGACCGGGTCTGGTTCCGGCACGCCAAGGCGGGTGAGCTGTGCGAACGCTTCGCCGAGCTGCACCTGATCGAGGACGACCGGATCGTACGGACCGTGCCGACGTACCGGGGCGAGGGCAGGACGTTCCTCTGACGCTTCGTCCGGCTCTGCCCTACCGTGGTACCGACACTGAAGCTGGAACCGGGAGGGGCCGCATGGATGCCGAGCTCGTGCAGGAGATGGTGAGGTCCGGAGCGGCCTCCGTGGCCGGCCTGATGGCCACGGCCGCCTGGAATCAGGCCGGTTCACGGATCGCCCGGCTGTTCGGGCGCGGCGAGCGGGACGAGGAGGCGAGCGCCGAGCTGGAGGTGATTCGCGCCGAGGTGCTGGAGGCCGACGGCGACCAGGAGGTCCTGGCCGACCAGGCCGCGGCCCTGCGCAACCGGCTGCGCACACTGTTCCGGACGGAGCCGCAGGCGGCCGAGGAACTCTTCGAGATCCTCGCGGAGTTCGCCCCCGGGCGGTTCAACAAGGTGGGCGGGACGTACATCATCAACACCATCGACGGGAACTCGACCGTCAACAGCGACCTCGTGATCCAGGCCGGCATCATCCACGACATGCGGCGCTGACCTTTCCGGAGCCTTAACGGGGCCCGATGGAACGGCTAACCGCGGCCGTCCGTCGGGCCTTTGCGCTGCTCGGGGGCCTACAGTCCGTCAACAAGCACAGTACGCGCGGCTATTGCCATCTGGTCCAGACCAATCCTACGCTCTGGCCGGGGGCCGTGCGCCGGGCCGGCGGCCCCCGAACGGGCAGGCGTGCCCGCTCCTCCCCCACACGTGCCCGGAACGACGGTCAAGGAGTCCCCACCCCATGTCCATCAAGCGCAATGCCCTGTCCGTCGGCGTGATCGGCGCCGCGCTCCTCGCGGTGGCCGGTGCCACCGCCGGCACCGCCAGCGCCCACGGCACGATGACCAATCCCGTCAGCCGGGTCGCCGCCTGCTACGCCGAGGGCCCCGAGCACCCGGTGTCCCAGGTCTGCAAGGACCTCGTCGCCGCGAGCGGCACCCAGCCGCTGTACGACTGGAACGAGGTCAACATCGCCAACGCCAACGGCAACCACCAGGCGCTGATCCCGGACGGCAAGCTCTGCTCGGCCAACCGCGACAAGTACGCGGCGCTGGACTGGCCGCGCACCGACTGGCCGGCCACCGCGGTGAAGGCCGGGACCTTCACCTTCCAGTTCCGCACCACCGCGCCGCACGTCGGCACCCAGACCGTCTACATCACCAAGGCGGGCTACGACCCGACCAAGCCGCTGAAGTGGTCGGACCTCGACCAGACCCCGGTGGCCAAGGTGCAGGTCGACCGCAACGCGGTCAACGGGTCCTACACCTACTCCGGTACCCTGCCGCAGCGCACCGGCCGCCAGGTCCTCTACACGGTGTGGCAGCGCAGCGACAGCCCGGAGGCCTTCTACTCCTGCTCCGACGTCGACTTCGGCGCCTCCACCACGGCCGTGTCGGCGCTCGCCGCCCAGGCCCCGGCCGCTCCCAGCGACGCCCAGATCGCGGCCGACGCGTCCAAGTCCACGGTCGCCCACCACGGCCACGGCGGGGACCCGGACTCCCCGGCCGGCCAGGTGATCCCGACCGCCTCCGCGGCCGTGGGCGGCACCTCGGCCACCGGTCCGCTGCTGCTCGCGGGCGCTGCCGCGATCGGTGTCGGCTGGGCCGGCATGGTGCTCCGGCGCCGTCGCGTCGAGGCTGTTCGACGCGACTCCTGACGCCGGGCACGGGAGCCGGGCCGGCGCACCCCCGTCCGGCCCGGCTCCCGTGGCACCACCCGTACGACGACGAACGGCGGCCCACCCGGAGGGTTCCCTCCCGGGTGGGCCGCCGTGTGAGGAGCGCGGTGCTCAGGTGGTGGTGCCCCCGACGCCGCCGTCCGCACCGGACCCGCCGGAGCCGGAGCCCGTCCCGGGCAGCCCGGGGATGCTCGGGATCTTGCCCTTGTAGGCGGAGATGCCCTGGATGACGGTGTCCATCACCGCGACGTCGGGCGACTTGTCGGCGATGTCGAAGCCGAAGTGCACCGAGACCAGCGTCTTCCCGTCGGCGGACGGGAAGACCACGGTCTGCACGTAGCCGTTGTTGCCCTTGGGCGCGTCCACCTTCCAGCGGACCAGGTAGCCGTCCTGGCCGTTGACCTTCACGGCCTCGGACTTGAGCTCCTGGTGCCCGGTGACGTCGCCGTACGCGGCCTTGGCGGCCGTCGCGATGTCGGCCTTGGCCGCCGCCTGGGCGTCGGTTCCGCCGCCGTCGATCCGGCCGGTGTTCACGCCGCCGAGGGAGCAGCTGCCCTTGCCGTCCGCGCAGGTGTACGAGCCGACGCTGAGCGAGGCGTACCCGTCCGGGGTGGTGCCGGCCTCCCAGCCGTCCGGGACCGGCAGGGTGAGCCGGTTGACCACGTCGATCGCCTTGTCGGCGTTCGGGCTGGTCCGGCCGCCGCCGTTGCCGCCCCCGTTCCCGCCCTTGCCGCCGTTTCCGCCCTTGCCGTTCCCGCTCCCGCCGTTGCCGCCGTTGCCGGGGTCCCCGAAGTCCGGGGCGCCGCCCCACGGGCCGTAGCCGCCCTGCGGGACCGGGCGGGCGCTGCGCGGGGCGCGGTCCCCGTGGCCGTCCGTCGCGAGGTAGGTGACCCCGGCGCCGACACCCAGGCCGAGCAGGGCGGCCACGGTGGTCGCCAGCACCAGCTTGGAGGGCTTGCGCCGGGCCTTGCGCGGCGGCCCGCCGGGCGTGCCGTAGGCGGCGCCGAAGGGCGGCGGCTCCGGGTAGCGGACGGTCGGGCCGCTCTCCAGCACCTCGCCCTCCAGCACCGTGGGCTGCTCGGCCGCTCCCGGCGCAGGGGCGTCCGAGGCGGGGGCGTCCGAGGGTGCGGGCCGGGTGTCGGCCGTCCAGCCCTTGCCGTCCCACCACCGCTGCGGCCTCGGGTGGCTCGTGGTGTCCTTGGGATCCGGGTACCACCCGGCGGGAATCTGCTCGCTCACAGAAGAGAATCTAAAGGCAGCCGGATAAACGCGAAATCAGCGCAGCCGGGAATTCCCGCCGTTTTCGATGAGATTCCGGTGAGAACCCCGTCCGGCGCGGCCGGCGCGGCCGGGATTCCCACCGGCGGCGGCTACAGCGGGGTGACGTACGCGCCGGAGATGCCGCCGTCCACCAGGAACTCGCTCGCCGTGATGAAGGAGGAGTCGTCGCTGGCCAGGAAGGCCACCGCGGCGGCGATCTCCTCGGCCCGGGCGAACCGGCCGAGCGGGATGTGCACCAGCCGGCGGGCGGCCCGCTCCGGGTCCGCGGCGAACAGCTCGCGCAGCAGCGGGGTGTCCACCGGTCCGGGCGAGAGCGCGTTGACCCGGATGCCCTCCCGGGCGAACTGCACGCCCAGCTCGCGGGACATCGCCAGCACCCCGCCCTTGGAGGCGGTGTAGGAGATCTGCGAGGTGGCCGCGCCCATCCGGGCCACGAAGCTGGCGGTGTTGATGATCGAGCCGCGCCCGTGCCGGCGCATGTACGGCAGCGCGGCCTTGCAGCACAGGTAGACCGAGGTCAGGTTGACCTCCTGGACCCTGCGCCAGGCGTCCAGGCCGGTGGTCAGGATCGAGTCGTCCTCGGGCGGCGAGATGCCCGCGTTGTTGAACGCGACGTCCACGCTGCCGCAGGTCTCGTACGCCTCGTCGAACAGCGCCTCCACCATGTACGGGTCGGTGACGTCGGTGTGCACGAACAGCCCGCCGACCTCCTTGGCGGCGGCCCGCCCGGTCTCCTCGTCGAGGTCGGCGCAGACCACCTTCGCCCCCTCCGAGGCGAGCCGGCGGGCGGCGGCCAGGCCGATCCCGCTGCCCGCGCCGGTGACCACGGCGGTGCGGCCGACCAGCCGGCGGCAGACGACCTCGTCCCGCGCGGCGTGCTTCTCGCTCATCGGGCTGTCACTCCTCGCTGTGGATGAAGACGTTCTTGGTCTCGGTGAAGTGGCGCAGCGCGTCCGGGCCCAGCTCGCGGCCGACCCCGGACTCGCCGTAGCCGCCGAAGGGCGTCCAGTAGCGCACCGAGGAGTGCGAGTTGACCGACAGGTTGCCCGCCCGTACGCCGCGGGCCAGGCGCAGCGCCCGGCCGACGTCCCGGGTCCAGATCGAGCCGGCCAGGCCGTAGCGGGTGGCGTTGGCCAGGCGCACCGCGTCGGCCTCGTCGGTGAACGGCAGGACGGCGGCGACCGGGCCGAAGATCTCCTCGGTGACGGCCGGGACCTGCGGGTCCTCGGGGCCGACGACCGTCGGCGGGTACCAGTAACCGGGCCCGTCCGGGACCTTGCCGCGGGCCAGCACCGGCAGGTCGGGGGTGAGGTAGGAGGCCACCCGGCGGACCTGGGCGGCCGAGATCAGCGGGCCGAGCTCCGTCTGCGGGTCGGTCGGGTCGCCGGTGCGCAGGCTCTCGACGGCGGGCAGCAGCAGGGCGAGGAAGTCCTCGTACACCTCGCGCTGGACCAGGATCCGGCTGCGGGCGCAGCAGTCCTGGCCGCTGTTGTCGGCGAAGGACATCGGGTCGGCGGCGCGGGCCAGGTCGGCGTCGGCGAAGACGATGCTGGGGCTCTTGCCGCCGAGTTCCAGGGTGACCCGCTTGGCGCGGGCGGCGCAGCGGGCGGCGACCTCCTTGCCGACGACGGTCGAGCCGGTGAAGACGATCTTGCGGACGGCCGGGTGGTCCACCAGGGCCCGGCCGGTGGTGGTGCCCGCGCCGGGGACGACCTGGAACAGGCCCTCGGGCAGGCCCGCCGCGAGGCCGAGTTCGGCCAGCCGCAGAGCGGTCAGCGGAGTGGCCTCGGCGGGCTTGAGCAGGACGGCGTTACCGGCCGCGAGGGCGGGGGCGACGCCCCAGGCGGCGATCGGCATCGGGAAGTTCCACGGTGCGATCACCCCGACCACGCCGACCGGCTCGTGGAAGGTCACGTCCAGGCCGCCGGCCACCGGGATCTGCCGGCCGGTCAGCCGCTCCACTCCCCCGGCCGCGTACTCCAGCAGGTCCCGGACGTTGCCGGCCTCCCAGTGGGCGTTGGCCGGCAGGTGGCCGGCCTCCGCCACCTCCAGGGCCGCCAGCTCGGGGACGTGCGCCTCGACCTGGTCGGCGAACCGGCGCAGCAGCCGGGCACGTTCGCCGGGGGCGAGCGCCGCCCAGCCGGTCTGGGCCCCAGCCGCCCGCCGGACGGCCGCGTCCAGCCGTTCGGGGGCGGTGTCGGGGACGGTGGCGAGCACCTCGCCGGTGGCGGGATTGCGGACGGTGCTGCTCCCGGCGCTCGCGTCGGGCTCGGTCATGCGTCACATCCGTTCGAAGGATCGATAGCGCTCCCAGTCGGTGACCGCCCCGTCGTAGGCGGCCTGCTCGACCCGGGCCATGTTCAGGTAGTGCTCGACCACGTCGTCGCCGAAGGCCTCGCGGGCCAGTGCGCTGCCCGCCCACAGCTCGGCCGCCTCGCGCAGCGATCCGGGCACCCGGACGTACTCCTCGACCGCGTAGGCGTTGCCGAGGCAGGGCGCGGGCAGGTCCAGCTTGCGCTGCAGCCCGTGCAGGCCGGCCGCGATCATCCCGGCCACCGCGAGGTACGGGTTGACGTCGCCGCCGGGCACCCGGTTCTCCATCCGCAGGCCGGGGCCGTGGCCGACCACCCGGTAGGCGCAGGTGCGGTTGTCCCGGCCCCAGGCGACCGCGGTCGGGGCGAAGGAGCCGGGGCGGTAGCGCTTGTAGGAGTTGATGTTCGGCGCGTACAGCAGGCTGAACTCGCGCAGCGCGACCAGCTGGCCGGCCAGGAAGTACCGCATGGTGTCCGTCATCCGGCCGTCCCGGTCGGCGAAGGCGGGGGCGCCGACGGCGTCGCGCAGCGAGAGGTGGATGTGGCAGCTGTTGCCCTCGCGCTCGTCGTACTTGGCCATGAAGGTGAGCGCGCAGCCGAGCTGGGCGGCGATCTCCTTCGCGCCGGTCTTGTAGACGCTGTGCTGGTCGCAGGTGGTGAGGGCGTCGGTGTAGCGGAAGGCGATCTCGTGCTGGCCGAGGTTGCACTCGCCCTTGGCGGACTCCACCACCAGGCCGGCGCCGGCCATCTCGGTGCGGATCCGGGACAGCAGCGGCTCGACCCGGGCGGTGCCCAGCATCGAGTAGTCCACGTTGTAGAGGTTCGCCGGGGTCAGGCCGCGGTAGCCGCCCAGCCAGGCCTGCTCGTAGGTGTCGCGGAAGACCAGGAACTCCAGTTCGGTGCCGATGTCGGCGGCCAGGCCGTGCTCGGCGAGCCGGGCGATCTGGCGGCGCAGCAGCTGGCGCGGGGCGGCGTCCACCGGGTGGCCGCCGTGCCGGGCGAGGTCGGCGGTGACCTGGGCGGTACCGGGCTGCCAGGGGGTCAGCCGCAGGGTGCCGAGGTCGGGGCGCATCGCGAAGTCGCCGTAGCCGGTGGCCCAGGAGGAGAAGGCGTAGCCGTCCACGGTGTTCAGGTCGACGTCGACGGCCAGCAGGTAGTCGCAGGCCTCGGCGCCGTGCTCGGCGACCTCGTCGAGGAAGAACCGGGCGGCGAAGCGCTTGCCCTGGAGGCGGCCCTGCATGTCGGTGAAGGCGAGCGCGACGGTGTGCACCTCGCCGGAGTCCACCAGGGTGCGCAGCCCGTCCAGGGTCAGCGGCGGCCGGGCCGGCGAGCCGGCGGCGGCCTGTTCGGGCAGTTCGGACATGCCGAACCCTCCTCCTCGATCACTCTTCGAGATCAAGCGGTCACAGCGAACCGTACGGCCTGCGACTCGCGGGGCGGAAGAGGGCGGGTGGGTGTCGGGTGCCCGTGGCGCGCCGACGCGCGTGGCTGACGGTGGATCAGGTGCCCCGGGGGGAGAATGCGCGCCATGGATCGCAGGCCTTTGATCGGCGTCAGCACCTACCTGGTGGACGCGAGTTGGAGCGATTGGCGGGGCCGCCGGGTGGCCCTGCTGCCCGAGCGGTACACCGCGCAGGTCCGGGACTCGGGCGGGATCGCGGTCCTGCTGCCGCCGGACGTCCCGGAGCGCGCCCCGGAGGTGCTGGCCCGGCTGGACGGCCTGGTGATCGCGGGCGGGCCGGACATCGACCCGGCGTACTACGGGCAGCCGGCCCATCCGGCGACCGAGATCGAGTCGCCGGAGCGGGACGCCTGGGAGGTCGCGCTGCTGCGGTCGGCGCTGGCGGCGGGGATGCCGCTGCTGGCGGTCTGCCGGGGCATGCAGATCCTGAACGTGGTGTGCGGCGGGACGCTGGTGCAGCACCTGCCGGACGTGGTGCCGGCGGACGTACACGGCGGTTCGCCCGGGCTCTACGGCTCGCACCCGGTGCGGCCGGTGCCGGGGACGCTGCTGGGCGGGCTGCTGCCGGAGAGCGAGCTGGAGGTGCCGACCTTCCACCACCAGGCCGTCGACCGGCTGGGGGCCGGCCTGCGGGTGAGCGCCCACGCGCCGGACGGGACGGTGGAGGCGGTGGAGGGTCCGGGGTTCACGCTCGGGGTGCAGTGGCATCCGGAGCAGGGGGAGGACCTGCGGCTGATGCGGGCCCTGGCCCGGGCGGCCACCGCGGCGGTCCTCGACCCGCTGGCACTGGGGTAGCACAACTGGGCATGAGGGAACGGGAGTTCGGCCCGCTGGGCGGCTGCGGAGTGCGCCGGGTCCGGCCGCCCGGACGGGAACGACAACGGTCACCAGTACAACCTTTGGATCTTTGTCGATTCTGCGGTTCACTTCGGTTGCGGGGCGGTCGCGCCACGCCCCCTTTCCCACCCGTGCGCCCAGAGAGGACCTCCATGGCCGGGCACGAGCATTCGCACGATGATCATGCGCATGACCAGAAGCACTC
Source organism: Kitasatospora sp. NPDC041917 (assembly GCF_055589745.1). Taxonomy (NCBI): domain Bacteria; kingdom Bacillati; phylum Actinomycetota; class Actinomycetes; order Kitasatosporales; family Streptomycetaceae; genus Kitasatospora; species Kitasatospora sp. NPDC041917. Next base: position 380,106 of record NZ_JBVJBI010000001.1, read on the forward strand.
GCACGGCTCCGGCGGACACTCCCACGGCCCCGGAGGGCACGGGCACGGCGGCCACTCGCACGGCGTAGCCGCCGACGCGGACCGCCGCTGGCTGCTCAGCGCCCTCGCCCTGATCGTCGTCTTCATGGCCGGCGAGGTCGTGGTCGGCTTCGCCGCCCAGTCCCTGGCGCTGATCTCGGACGCGGCCCACATGCTCACCGACGCCGCCTCGATCGTGCTCGCGCTGATCGCCATGCGGCTCGCCGCCCGCCCGGCCCGCGGCGGCTACACCTACGGCCTCAAGCGCGCCGAGATCCTCTCCGCGCAGGCCAACGGGGTCACCCTGCTGGTGCTGTCGGCCTGGCTGGGCTACGAGGCGATCACCCGGCTGCTCGAACCGCCGGAGGTCACCGGCTCACTGGTGCTGATCACCGCACTGGTCGGGATCGTGGTCAACCTGGCCGCCACCTGGTGCATGTCCAAGGCCAACCGCAGCTCGCTGAACGTCGAGGGCGCCTTCCAGCACGTGCTGACCGACCTCTACGCCTTCATCGCCACCGCCGTCGCCGGTGCGGTCGTACTGATCACCGGCTTCGCCCGGGCCGACGCGATCGCCTCGCTGATCGTCGTCGCCCTGATGCTCAAGGCCGGCATCGCGCTGGTCCGGGACTCCGGGCGGATCTTCCTGGAGGCCGCCCCGGCGGGGATCGACCCGGACGCGGTGGCCGACCGGATGGTCACCGAGCCGCTGGTCGAGGAGATCCACGACCTGCACATCTGGGAGATCACCTCCGGTCAGCCCGCCCTGTCCGCGCACATCCTGGTCACCCCCGGCGGCGACTGCCACGCGGTGCGGCGCTCCCTGCAGCGCCGGCTCTCGGAGGAGTACGGCATCACCCACTCCACCCTCCAGGTCGACCACGTCGGCGAGGACGAGGCGGGCGCGCTGCTGCAGATCACCACCCCGGCCGACTCCACCGTCGAGCACTGCGCCGACGCCCACGGCCCGGTCCACCGCGCCGGACCGCACGAGCACTGACAACACCCGCCCGTCACCGCGGTGCGGCATGATGCTGAGTCGTGACCGCACCGCGACTGATGCTGCTCGACTCCGCCAGCCTGTACTTCCGGGCCTACTTCGGCGTACCGGACACCCTGCGATCGCCGCAGGGTGAGCCGGTCAACGCCGTCCGTGGGCTGCTGGACTTCATCGCCAGGCTGGTCCACGACCACCGGCCCGACCAGTTGGTGGCCTGCATGGACGCCGACTGGCGCCCCCAGTGGCGGGTGGACCTCATCCCCTCCTACAAGACCCACCGGGTCGCCGAGGCGGCCGAGGACGGCGAGGAGGAGGTGCCCGACACGCTGGCCCCGCAGGTCCCGGTGATCGAGCAGGTGCTGGACGCGCTCGGCATCGCCCGGGTCGGCTCCCCCGACTACGAGGCGGACGACGTGATCGGCACCCTCACCGCCCGCGCCGCCGGGCCGGTGCAGATCGTCACCGGCGACCGCGACCTCTTCCAGCTGGTGGACGACGCCCGCGGGATCACGGTGCTCTACCCGGTCAAGGGCATGGGCAACCTCCAGGTCACCGACGACGCGCTGCTGCTGGAGAAGTACGGCGTGCGCGGCGCCCAGTACGCCGACATGGCCGCCCTGCGCGGCGACCCGTCGGACGGCCTGCCCGGCGTCAAGGGCATCGGCGAGAAGACCGCCGCCCAGCTGATCAACGAGTACGGCGACCTCGCGGCCATCCGCACCGCCGCCCTCGACCTCGGCTCCAGGCTCACCCCGGCCCGCCGCCGCAACATCGTCGAGGGCGCCGGCTACCTCGACGTCGCCCCCAAGGTCGTCCGCGTCGCCGACGACGCCCCCCTGCCGGCCTTCGACCCGGCCCTCCCCCGCGAGCCGCTCTACCCGATGACCCTGGAGGAGCTCTCCGCCCGCTGGGGCCTCGGCACCTCCCTGGACCGCGTCCTGGAGGCCCTCGCCACCCGCTGAGCCCGAATCCTCCCAGGGCCCGCACGTTCGCGTCGAACGTGCGGGCCCTCGGCGTTCCCGGGGCCTGCCGTCCCCAAGTGCCCTTGACGGCAGATCACTTTGCGATGCAAAGTTCATGGCACAGCAAAGCGATTGTGCGCGACAAGGGGTGGATCATGACGACAGAGCACCGGGCCGGGCCGGCCGAACTCCTCGCCGAGACGGAAGGGCTCCGGGCCCGGACCCGAACACGGCTGCGCGGCTCGGGGGTGCCACTGCTCGGGTTCGGCCTGCTCGCCCTGGCCGCCGCGCCGATCTCCGGCCAGGCCTACAACTTCGGCGCCAACGGGCGGTCCGTCACGTCCTATCCGCTCTTCGCGTACTCCGAGCTCATCGGCCTCTGCGTCCCGCACGCACCGGACGCCCCGTGCCTCGCCGGCGAGTTCGACGGAGCCGTCCTCCGCTTCCTGGCCTGGGGCGTCTGGTACGCGCTGCTCCCGCTCGCCTGGCTGGTGCTGTCCCGCTGGTACCGGCGGCGCGGCGAGGCCCGCGGGATCGTCCCGCGCCGTGTCGGCTGGCTCGGCACCGCGGTCGGCCTCGGCATCCTGGCCACCACCGTGCTGCTCGCCCTGCTGTTCGTGAACCGCGTGCCGTTCGCCCTGTCCCTGCTCGCGAACACCTACGCCTCGCCCTGGTACGTGGCCGGCATCGGCCTGATCGTCCTCGGGCTCGCCGAGCGCAGCCCCCTGGCGGCCTCCGCCGGACTCCTCCACACGGCACTGCTCACCGCCTACCTCGCGGCACCGTGGGAGAGCGGCTGGCTGCCGTGGCTCGACCGGGGCGACGGCGGCTGGGCCGACGGCCCGCAGCCGAAGGCCCTGCTCCTGGCGGCGGTCCTGCTCGCCGCCGGGCTGGCGCAGTGGACGGCGGCCCGCCGCACACCGGGGGCATCCCGTACGGTCACCTCATGAGCGTTGCCGACGAAGCCGGGGAGCAGCACCCGACCCTGGCCCTGGACGACACCGTCCACCAGCGGGTCCGGCTGGGCATCCTGACCATCGCCCGCGAGGCCGACCGGGTCGAGTTCGGCTTCCTCAAAGAGCAGTTGGGCGCCACCGACGGCAACCTGTCCCGCCACCTCAAGGTCCTGGAGGAGTCCGGCCTCGTCGCCGTCGCCAAGGGCTACGTCGGACGCCGCCCCCGCACCTGGGTCTCCCTCACCGCCCGCGGCGCCGAAGCCCTGGACCGCGAACTGCGCGCCCTGCGCGCCCTCGTCCGCCGCCTCGACGCCGCCGGGCCCGGACACCCCCGGGCGTAGGAAGTCGACCGGGCCGACTTCCTACGCCGCCGGGCCGGCGGCCTCGCTCGGGTCGAGCGAGGCCGCCAAGGCCCCACCAGCCAGGGCCCGCCACTCAGGCGGCAGCGCCGTACTCGCGCGTCAGCCTCCGGACCTCGGCATCCTTGAAGGCCTGCACCTCCTCCACGATCCCGCTCTTCGGCAGCTTGGCCAACGGAACGCAAAGGTCCATCCGCTGGATGCAGACGCCCACCATGTACTCCCCCTGCTCGGTGAGGTACAGGCGGATGCCGTAGTAGCCCTCCTCACAGTCCGTGTCGTTGTTGAACCGGCACGACGCGCAGGTGTCGGGGAGCCGCACGGGCAGCAGCCGCTTGACGTAGACCGCCCGGCTGCCGAGCGCCCGATAGAGGGTGCGCTCGTCGGAGGTGCCGGCGGTGAACGTCCGGAGCACCGGTTCCGCGCCGACCCGGGCCAGCACTTCGGAGATCGCCGCCACCGACTCCGGCCCGTGCTGGATGCTGGTGAGCATCCGCACGTCCGCGAACTGGCCGTACGACTCGACCAGGTTGACGACCCGGTCCACGTGCGCCATTCCGGGAACGACGATGTTCACGGACACCTTGACGCCGTCGGCAACGGCGGCCCGGACGGTCTGCTCCGCAGCGCGGATCTTCGTCCCGGCCAGACCCGCTGACCTGAACCGCTCGGACTGGACGGCCCCGAGTTCCTCGGCGGTCGTGCCGAACACCGAGACGTTGATCCGGTTGAGTCCGGCCGCCGAGGCCGACAGCGGGCCGAGCAATGCACCCTGATCACGGCGGAGGTCGCCCACCTTTCCGGTGACGTCCGCCTCAGCACACGGGATCGGACTCGGGCGGCCCTGTGGGTGGGAACCTCGCTCGACAAGCAGGGCGAGCACGAACAGGCCATCGGCATCGCCGAGTCGGCGATCCGGTGTTCGAGAACCTGGGTGAGGTGGAGGACTGGGCGACAGGGAACCAGAAGCTCGCGCTCGCGTACCGCGGTGTGGGGAATCTCGGCGAGGCAGTGCGGTTGATCGAGGTGGCGAGGACGAACACCAACGGTTCGGCGCCCATGCAGGACGTGCGGCTGACCACCGCGCACGGGCACATCCCGCTGACCGATCGCGCGACGGCCGGGGAAGGGTTCGCTCTGCTGGACAGGGCCGAGGTGATGGCGGACAAGTACGGTATGACCCACCAACGAAGGAGCATCCGAGGCATCCGATCTGAATTCCAGCGAGCACGGTGCCTTCAGTGAGTGGGAGAAGAACGTGGCGGACGCGCAGCAGCGCGAGATCACCGACTGGCAGTGGGCGGACGCCACGCTGATCTGGGAATACCACCGGATGGGGCACGAGCGGCGGCCGTGCGATGTGGCGATCGGCCTGGGCTGCCATGACCTTGGCGTGGCAGCCGAGACGGCGATGCTGTATCTGGACGGCCTGGTTCAGAAGGTCGTGTTCACCGGTGGGCCGAACCCGTCCCGGCCGGAGCTCTTCCCCCGCGGTGAGGCCGTGCACTTCACCGAGCACGCCATCGCCCTCGGGGTTCCCGAGCAGGCGATCCACCAGGAGCCCCGTGCCCGCAACACCGGCCAGAACATCCAGTTCTCCCGTGAGGTCCTGGAGGCCGCCGGCGTCGAGGCACGGTCGGTGCTGCTCGTGAGCATGCCCTACATGGAGCGCCGGGCATACGCGACATGCCGCAAGGTGTGGCCGGAGGCTGAGGCGGTATGCACCTCGACCCCGATGAACCTGAACGACTACGTGAAAAGCATCGGCGACGGCCAACTCGTGATCGACAGCCTCGTGGGCGACCTCCAGCGGGTGATCGAGTACCCGAGGCATGGGTTCGCCGTCGCCCACGATGTTCCGGAGACGGTCCTTGATGCGTACCAGCGGCTTCTGGCCGACGGATTCGACAGCAAGATCCTCAGCTGACGCGGCACCGCCCTCCGGGCTGGTGTGCGACGCAGCGTCCGCCGGGTGGAACACGTCCTTCGCGGACGTTACGGGGTCAGTCCCTTCTGGACTCGGTTGGCGGCGGACCCAACGGGGCTCCTGACGCTCTTCAGGAAAACCGACCGGATGGCGGAGATCGCCGAAGCATCCACCCTGCTACTGCTCCGTGTCCTCGGCTGGTCGGGCACGGCGTTCATGACCGAACGGATCGAGCTGCGGCAGTTCGCCGTACCGACCACCGGAGTGTGGGCCGGTGCCCGGCAGGTCAGCGCACTGCACAGCCTGATGGTTCATGGACCCGACGTCGTGAAGAGAGTCCTCGAAGCTCGGGCGTCAACCAACCAGCCGTTTCTGCGCAGGAAGTCGGCGGGGTGACTTCCTGCGCAACACCATGAAGGCGAAGCGGCGAGGCGAAGCCGAAGCCGGCGGGAGGGTGGGGGTGGGGAAGCACCACGGGGCAGGCCTGGTGCTTCCCCACCCCTTCATCCTCATCACTGGGAAGCGAAAGGGCCCGCGCGCTCGGGTGAGCGGGCGGGCCCCTTCGGGTGTCCGGCTAGCCCACGGAGGAGTAGGCGATGATGCCGCGGCGGAGGCCGTCGACGGCCTTGCGGGCGGTCCGGCGGAGTTCGACGTCCTCGCTGGCGGCGTCCTGGATCTGGCCCAGGACGTCGATCAGCTGCTTGGTCCAGCGGACGAAGTCGCCGGCCGGCATGTCGGCGTCGCGCAGGACCTGGTCGAGGTTGTGGCCGAGCGCCCAGCGGTAGGCGACCCAGGCGAAGCCGAGATCGGGCTCGCGCTGGCCGACGCCCTCCGCGGTGTTGATCCGGTGCTGCTCCTCCAGGGCGTCCAGGTGGCCCCAGATCCGGACCATCTTGCCGAGCGCCTCCTTGGCCGCGCCCTCCGGCACCCGGGGGGCGCCGGCGTCGTCGGACTGGCGGGCCTCGTACACCAGCGCCGAGGCGCAGGCGGCGAGTTCGGCGGCGGCCAGGCCGCTCCAGACGCCCTCGCGGATGCATTCGGAGGCGAGCAGGTCGAGCTCGCCGTACAGCCGGCCGAGCCGCTTGCCGTCGTCGGTGACGGTGTCGCCGTGCAGGTAGCCGAGGTCGGTGAGCAGTCCGCAGACCCGGTCGAAGGTGCGGGCGATGGTGTGGGTGCGCGAGCGCATCCGGCGTTCCAGCAGTTCGGTGTCGCGGTGCAGCCGGTGGTAGCGCTCGGCCCAGCGGGCGTGGTCCTCGCGGTCGGAGCAGCCGTGGCAGGGGTGCTGGCGCAGTTCGGTGCGCAGCCGGGTGATCTCCGGGTCGTCGGCGGCAGCCGCGCGGCCGCGCCGGAACCGCTCGGGCTCCAGGTGACCGGCCTTGGTGCGCAGGGCCGAGGCGAGGTCGCGCCGGGACTGCGGGCTGCGCGGGTTGAAGGACTTGGGGATGCGCAGCCGTTCGATCGCGACGACCGGGTGCGGGAAGTCGATCATGGCGAGCCGCTTGACCTGCCGCTCGGCGGTGAGCACCACCGGGCGGGGGCCGTCCTGGTAGTCGGGGTGGCGCGGGCCGCCCCGGCCGGAGCGGTTGACCGGCGGCAGGCCCGGGTCGAGGACCAGGGCGAGGCCGGCGAACTTGCCGGTGGGCACGTGGATGACGTCGCCCGGCTTGAGCTGCTCGATGGACTCGACGGCGGCCGCGCGGCGCTGGCTGCTGCCCTCGCGGGCCATCTCGTTCTCGCGGTCCTTGAGCCGGCGGCGCAGCTCCATGTACGCGTCGAAGTCGCCGAGGTGGCAGGTCATCGACTCGCGGTAGCCCTCCAGCCCCTCCTCGTTGCGCTGCACCTGGCGGGCGATGCCGACCACCGAGCGGTCCGCCTGGAACTGGGCGAAGGAGGTTTCCAGCAGCTCGCGCGAGCGGTGCCGGCCGAACTGGGAGACCAGGTTGACGGCCATGTTGTAGGAGGGCCGGAACGAGGACTTCAGCGGGTAGGTGCGGGTGCCGGCCAGGCCGGCCAGCGCCTCGGGGTCGAGGCCGCGCTGCCAGAGGACCACGGCGTGGCCCTCGATGTCGATGCCGCGCCGCCCGGCCCGGCCGGTGAGCTGGGTGTACTCGCCGGGGGTGATGTCGGCGTGGGTCTCGCCGTTCCACTTGACGAGCTTCTCCATGACCACCGAGCGGGCGGGCATGTTGATGCCGAGCGCCAGGGTCTCGGTCGCGAAGACGGCCTTGACCAGGCCCTTCACGAAGAGCTCCTCGACGACCTCCTTGAACCGGGGCAGCATCCCGGCGTGGTGGGCGGCGATGCCGCGCTCCAGCCCGTCCAGCCACTCGAAGTAGCCGAGGACGTGCAGGTCCTCGTCGGGGATGTCGGCGCAGCGCTCCTCGACGATCGCCCGGACCCGGGCGCGGTCCGCGTCCTTGTTGAGCCGCAGGCCGGAGCTGAGGCACTGCTGGACGGCGGCCTCGCAGCCGGCCCGGCTGAAGATGAAGGTGATCGCGGGCAGCAGGCCCTCGGCGTCGAGCCGGTCGATGACGTCCACGCGGCTCGGCGTCCAGACCCGGCCGGGCCGGCCGTTGGGCATCGAGCGGCCCCGGCCGCGGCCGAAGCGGTCGCGCGGGTTGCGGTCGAGCTCGGAGCGGGCGAGCCGGACCAGCTCGGGGTTGACGGCCTTGCCGGGGTTCTTCAGGTTGTGCTTGGGGCGGCCGTCGCGGTCGGGGTCGGCGAACAGGTCGTACATCCGGTTGCCGGCCATCACGTGCTGCCACAGCGGCACGGGGCGGGTCTCGGAGACGATCACCTTGGTGCCGCCGCGCACGGTGTCCAGCCAGTCGCCGAACTCCTCGGCGTTGGAGACGGTCGCGGAGAGCGAGACGAGGGTGACCGACTCGGGGAGGTGGATGATGACCTCCTCCCAGACGGCGCCGCGGAGGCGGTCGGCGAGGTAGTGCACCTCGTCCATCACGACGTAGCCGAGGCCGTCGAGGGTGCTGGAGCCCGCGTAGAGCATGTTGCGCAGCACCTCGGTGGTCATCACCACCACGGGTGCGTCGCCGTTGACGGTGTTGTCGCCGGTGAGCAGGCCGACCTTGGCGGCGCCGTAGCGCTTGACCAGGTCCCCGTACTTCTGGTTGGAGAGCGCCTTGATCGGCGTGGTGTAGAAGCACTTGCGGCCCGCGGCCAGGGCCAGGTGCACGGCGAACTCGCCGACGATGGTCTTCCCGGAGCCGGTGGGGGCGGCGACCAGGACGCCGGATCCGGCCTCCAGCGTCTCGCAGGCCTCCAGCTGGAAGTCGTCCAGCGGGAAGTCGTAGAGCTGCTGGAAGCCGTACAGGGCGGTGGCCTGCTCCTTGGCCCGGCGACGGCTGGCCGCGTACGCCTCGGCGGGGCTGAGCTCCTGGTCGTCCTGGGGCTCTGGATCGGGGGTGTTCATCGCCGTCCGGGTGTGGTTGGTGTGATCTCGCATCTCAGCGAGAGGTTACCCGGGAGGAGTGACATCGATAGCACCGTTTTTCCGTGACCTGGACGACCGGGACCACCGGGACCACCGACGGCCGGCCCCGGCCCCATCCCCGGCCCCGGCCCCGGGACTCAGCCCTTCAGCAGCTCCACCAGCCCGTCCGCCAGCCGCTCGTACTCCTCCGGCCGGTTGTACAGCTGCGCGCTGACCCGCAGCACCCCGCCGCCGGCCCACGGGCGGACGGCGATCCGGGTGCCGAGCCGGTGCCACACCTCGGCCATCAGCGCCTTCACCTGCGGCTCGGTCTCGCCGAACCCGTCCGGCAGCCGGACGGTGCTCATCCAGACCCCGGGGGTCGCGGGCAGCGGCGCCAGGCCGGCCCGCTCGGCCAGCACCCGGCGGCCGTACGCGGCGAGGGCCGTGTTGTGGGCGGCGACCTCCGCGTGGCCGAGGTCGCGCAGCAGTTCGAAGCCGGCCGGGGCGGCCAGCCAGGGGGTGTAGTCGCAGGTGCCGCGCCACTCCACGTTGCCCGGGAAGCCCTTGTCGTGCTCCCAGGACAGTGCCAGCGGGCGCACCCGGCCGGTCCACTCGGGGCGGACGGCGAGCACGCCGGTGGCGCGCGGGGCGAAGGCCCACTTGTGCAGGTTGCCGAACCAGAAGTCGGCGTTCGGATCGATCGGGGCGGGCAGCATGCCGGGGGCGTGGGCACCGTCGACCACGGTGGTCACGCCGCGGGCGCGCAGGTCGGCGAGCAGGGCCGGGCCGGCCACCAGGCGGGCGGTGGGCGAGGTCAGCTGGTCGAGGATCGCGACGGTGGTGCGTCCGTCCACGGCGGCGAGCACCGCCTCCCGGACGGCCTGCTCGTCCGGGGCGTCCAGCGGCACCTCGACGACCACCACGTCGGCGCCGGTCTCGGTGGCCTTGCGGACCGCGGCCCGGGTCACCGCGCCGTAGCCGTGGTCGGTGACCAGGATCCGGTCGCCGGGGGCGAACGGGATGCTGTCCAGGGCGATCGCGACCGCCTCGGTGACGTTGGCGACCAGGGCGAGCCGGTCCGGGTCGGTGTCCAGCTCGGCGGCGAGAAGGGCGCGGGCGGCGGCGATCCGGGCGGGGAGGTCGGCGAAGAAGCCGTCCGGGTCCCGCTCGTGCTCGGTGCGCAGCCGCTCCTGCGCCCGCTGCACCGGGACGGGAACGGCGCCGAACGAGCCGTGGTTCAGGTGCGCGGTCCGCGGGGACACGCTGAACAGCCGGTCGGCGGCGGGCAGGGGGGCCGGGGGTTCGGCGGTCCGCAGGTCCTCGGTCACGGTTTCCTCCGCTGGCCGGCGCACCGGTGGTCGGCGCGCCGGTGGCTCGACGTCTCGGCGGGCCGGTCGACACCGGCACGCTCACTGATGTGTGACATTTCACATGACAGACTACTGGTCGGGGCCCACACCTCGCGACCACCATCGGGCCGTGACCAACACCGACGCCTTCCTTGCCCTCAGCGCCCGTACCGGCCGGTTCGCCTTCGGCGCGCCGCGTGCGTACACCCTCGCCGAGGACGGTACCCGGCTGCTGCTGCTCCGCTCCACCGGTCCGGAGGATCCGGTCGACCGCCTCCACCTGCTCGACACCGCGACCGGCGAGGAGCGCCTGGTCGCCGACCCGGCCGCGCTGCTGCCCGGCCGCACCGGCCGCCGCGACGACCTGCCCGTCGTCGAGCGCCGGCTGCGCGAGCGCACCCGGCTGGTCGCCGCCGGCATCGGCACGTACGCCGCCACCGCCGACCTCGCCACCGCCGTCTTCACCCTGGACGGCCGGCTGTTCCGCACCGACACCACCGCCGGCACCAGCGACGAACTCCCCGTCGCCGGGCCCGCGTTCGACCCCCGGCCGGACGCCACCGGGCAGCGCGTCGCCTACGTCGCCGAGGACGCCCTGTACGTCACCCCGGCCCTCGAACCGTTCTCCCCCGCCGACGGCGCCCGCTGGGGCGTCGCCGAGTTCGCCGCCGCCGAGGAGCTCGGCCGCGCCCGCGGCCACTGGTGGCGCCCGGACGGCGGCGCGCTGCTGGCCGCCCGGGTGGACGAATCCGCCGTCCCCCGGCGCTACTTCGCCGACCCGGCGCACCCCGGCGAGGCACCCGAGGACTTCGCCTACCCGCAGGCCGGCGGCCCCAACGCGGACGTCCAGCTCTGGGTGCTCGGCCTCGACGGCACCCGGGTCCGACTGCGGTGGGACGCCGCGGAGTTCCCGTACGTCTGCGCCGCCTCCTGGGCCTCCACCGAGGAGGTGCTGCTCACCGTCGCCGACCGCCTCCAGCAGAACGTGCTGCTGCTGAGCGCCGACCCGGCCACCGGCACGAGCACCGAACTCTCCCGCACCACCGACGAGTTCTGGGTGGACGACCTGCCCGGCACCCCCGCCCGGCTGGCCGACGGCCGGCTGCTCACCGTCCACGACACCCCGCAGGCCCGCGGCCTCGCGCTGGAAGGCAAGCCCCTGGACACCACCGGCCTGCAGATCCGCCGGGTCGTCGGCCGGCTGAACGGCCGACTGCTCTGCGAGACCGGCGAGGGCGACCCCTTCGACCAGTACGTCCACCTGGTCGACCCGGACGGCGGCGCCCCCGAGCCGCTCGCCTCCGGCCCCGGCACCCACACGGCCCTCGCCACCGCCGACACCCTGCTGCTCACCTCGGCCGGCCCGGAGGGCGTGCGGCGCGTCGTCAGCCGCGACGGCCGCGAGCTGCCGCTCACCGACCACAGCGCCGCGCTGCCCCACCGGGTGGAGCCGCGACTCGCCCGGGTCACCGGGCGCGCCCTGCCCAGCGCCGTGGTCTACCCGCGCGACCACGTCCCGGGCCGGCGGCTGCCCGTCCTGCTGGACGTCTACGGCGGGCCCGGCTACCAGGCGGTGGCCAACGAGCCGCGCCGCTGGCAGCTCAAGCAGTGGTGGGCCGACCAGGGCTTCGCGGTGGTCACCGTCGACAACGGCGGCACCCCGTTCGTCTCCCCCGCGTTCACCCGCACCATCTTCCGCCGCTTCTCCCAGGTGGCGCTGGACGACCAGGTCGACGCCCTGCACGCGCTCGCCGAACAGCACCCGGACCTCGACCTCGGCCGGGTGGGCGTGCGCGGCTGGTCCTACGGCGGCTACTTCGCGGCGCTCGCCGTCCTGCGCCGCCCGGACGTCTTCCACGCCGCCTGCGCGGGCGCCCCGCCCACCGACTTCCGGCTCTACGACACCGCGTACACCGAGCGCTACCTCGGCCTGCCGCAGGACAACCCCGAGGGCTACGCCGACGACTGCCTGATCACCGACGCGCCCGGCCTGGCCAGGCCGCTGCTGCTGATCCACGGGCTGGCCGACGACAACGTCCACCCCTCGCACACCCTGCTGCTCTCCCAGGCGCTCACCAGGGCCGGCCGGCCGCACAGCGTGCTGCCGCTGCCCGGGGCCACCCACATGACCCCGGGCGGCCTGATGGAGCAGCTGGCCGAGGCCGAACTCGCCTTCCTGCGGGCGTCCCTGGGGTAGTCCTTTGCACCGCCCGGGCCGGGCTGCGACGCTCCGCACGATCGCCGCCCGGGCCGGGCGGGCCAGTACGACGGGGAGAACGCGGATGAGGATCGACCGACCCGGCCCGGTCGGGCGGCGGCAGTGGACGCCACTGACCGCGGGCAACGCCGGACTCGCCTCCGGGCTGGAGCTCGCCCTGCACGCCACCGGGCGGAGCACCCTCGCGCTGGTCCACGGCGCACTGGTGGTGGTCAGCGTGGCCCTGGAATACACCACCGGCTGACGGTCCGGCAGGCCAAGGGCGTCGTACCTCCTGGTGCGGCGCCCTTCCGCTTGCTCCACACCTCTTCCACGTGACCCGTCACATGTGAAATATTACCTGCGCTTCACCGACTGATGACCTGAAGGACCCCCATCCCCCCGAAAGGACCGGTCAGTTGCGCAGACTGTCCGCCGCCCTCGCCGCCGCGCTCACCACCGGCGCGATAGCGGCCACCCTGCTGGGCACCCCCGCCCAGGCCGCACCCCCGACCCCCGCCACCCTCGCCGCGGCCCAGGCCGACGCCGAACAGGGCGCCGAGGCCCCGCCCGCCCCGCTGGCCCCGCAGGAGCGCGAGCGCCAGGCGCTGCGCGGCAAGGCCCTGGAGCAGCTCAACAAGGGCTCCGTCGCCAAGAGCGCCGGCAAGCGGGCCCCGGCGAAGGTGAAGATCGGCAACGACTACGTCCAGCTCGCGCACCAGCGCACGGACAAGGTCTTCGTGATCCTCGCCCAGTTCGGCGACGAGGTGGACACCACCACCCAGTGGAACGGCCAGCCCCGCTACGGCGGCACCCCCGGCCCGGCCCACAACCTGATCCCCAAGCCGGGCAAGGACGACAACCACACCCTGTGGTCGCAGGACTTCAACCGCGACTACTACCAGAAGCTGTTCTTCGACGACTCGCCCGGCGCCGTGTCGATGCGCAACTACTACCGCACCCAGTCCTCCGGCCGGTACGACGTCGAGGGCACCGTCAGCGACTGGGTCACCCTCCCGTACAACGAGGCCCGCTACGGCAGCAACAAGGGCCCGCAGGGCTCCGGCGCCTGGACCCAGGGGCAGGAGTTCGTCCGGGACGCCGTCAAGGCCTGGTACGACGGCGAGATCGCCAAGGGCCGCTCCGCCACCGACATCAAGTCGCAGCTCGCCCAGTACGACGTCTACGACCGCTACGACCACGACAAGGACGGCGAGTTCGCCCAGCCGGACGGCTACCTGGACAACGTCGTCGTGGTGCACGCGGGCGTGGACGAGACCTGGGGCGGCGGCGCCCAGGGCGCCGACGCACTGTGGGCGCACCGCAGTTGGACCTTCCCGGACGCGACCGGGCAGACCGGCCCGGAGGGCAACAAGATCGGCGGCGCCCCCGTCGGCGACACCGGCCTGTACGTCTACGACTACGTCCAGGGGGGCGAGAACAGCGGCGTCGGCCTGTTCGCCCACGAGTACGGCCACAACCTCGGCCTGCCCGACCTCTACCCCACCAACGGCGGTGACAACAGCGTCAACTTCTGGTCGCTGATGTCCTCCGGCTCGTACCTGGGCAAGGGCCCGAACACCACCGGCGGCTACCCCGGCGACCTCGACGCCTGGAGCAAGCTGCAGTTCGGCTGGCTCGACTACGACGAGGCACAGGCCGCCACCCGCTCCACCCACGCCCTCGGCGTGAGCAGCTACAACACCGACCAGGCCCAGGCCGTCCTGGTCCACCTGCCGGACGGCACCACCCGCACCGACCTCGCCGACCCGTACGAGGGCGCCAGGCAGTGGTGGAGCGACACCGGCGACAACCAGGACAACTCCCTGACCCGGGACGTCGACCTGCGCACCGCCGCCGGTCCGGCCGCCCTGGACGCGGCGGTCTGGTACGACACCGAGCAGGACTACGACTTCCTGACCGTCGAGGCCTCCACCGACGAGGGCAAGCACTGGACCGCCCTCGGCGGCACCGTGGACGGCGCCCCGATCGGCAACACCAGCGCCAACACCCCCGGCCTGAGCGGCGCGTCCGGCGCCTACAAGCAGCTGCACATCCCGCTGGACGGCTACCTCGGCCGGCAGGTCCGGCTGCGCTTCCACGTCACCTCGGACAGCAACACCCACGGCCGGGGCGTCCTGGTGGACGCCGTCAAGGCCACCGCCGGCGGCGCCGAGCTGTTCACCGACGGCGCCGAGAACGGCGCGAACGGCTGGACCGCCAACGGCTTCACCGCCATCGACGGCCGCACCGCCGTCAAGCAGCACCCGCGCGCGTACCTCGCCGAGAACCGCCGCTACACCGGCTACGGGGCGTTCCTGAAGACCGGCCCGTACAACTTCGGCTACAGCGGCGTCGCGGGCAAGGCCAACGTGGTGGACAACTACCCGTACCAGGAGGGCGTCCTGATCTGGCTGTGGGACACCTCGTACGGTGACAACAACACCAAGGACCACCCCGGCGGCGGGCTGATCCTGCCGATCGACGCCCGCCCGGCGCCGATCCGCTTCGCCGACGGGACGCTGGTCAACGGGCGGGCGCAGACCTACGACGCGACCTTCTCGCTCAAGCCGACCACGCCGTTCACCCTGCACAAGGGCGGCGTCGCGGTGCGCATCCCGTCGAAGCCGGCCGTCCCGGTCTTCAACGACCGCACCGGGGTCTACGGCGATCCGGCCACGCCGCAGCTGACGGTGAAGGTGCCGGACACCAACACGAAGATCGAGGTCGTCCGGGAGTCCCAGGGCGGGAAGATCACCACCGTCCGGGTGGGCCCGGCCTCCTGAGCCGGGAAGCCCCGTGGAAGCGGCCCCGGATCCCCCCGACGACAAGGGATCCGGGGCCTGCTCGTACCCGCCGCGGCGGGGCCCGCTCGTGCCCCGCTCGTGCCCGCCACGAGGCCCGCTCGTACCCGCCGCGGCTCAGCGCCCGAGGCTGCGGGCGGTGCGCGCGGCGGTGGCCACCCCGAGGGCGGTGATCGCGGCGATCCCCAGGGTCATGTACCGGGCCGAGTCGACCGGGGTGTCCCCGCCCAGGTTGACCAGGGTGCCGGCCAGCGCCGAGGTCACCGAGAAGGCGATCAGCTGGGTGGTGTTGATCGCCGCGGCCGCCTTGCCGCCCTCCGCCGGGTCGCCGCTGCTGCGCATCGCGGCCACGCTCAGGTGCGGGAAGGCCAGGCCTATCCCGGTGCCGGCGCCGAACAGCGCCACCGCCCACAGCAGCACCCGGGGCCCGGAGGCGTGCCCGGTCTGCGTCAGCCCGTAGACCAGCAGCCCGCCGACCAGCACCAGCGGTGCGACGCGGATCGCCAGGGCCCGGCCGCGGGCCGTCCCGATCCCGACGCTGAACAGCTGGGCGGTGGTCCAGCCGGCCGAGGTCGTGGCCCCGAGGAACCCGGCCACCAGCGGGGAGAGGCCGCCCAGCTGCTGGCCGAACAGCGGGATGAAGTTCTCCGTCACCACGCCCGCGCAGAGCACCGCGACGGTCAGGTAGAGCCACTTCAGCGGGTTGCCGGCCCGGTAGGTCTGCTGCGGCAGCACCGTGGCCGCCCCGCGCCGCTCGGCCGCCACGAAGCCCACCAGCAGCGCCAGTCCGGCGAGCAGGCACAGGGCCGTCGGCCAGCCGCTCGGCACCGTCGAGCTGATGCTGAAGGCGGCGGCCGCCAGGGTGAGCAGCAGCAGCGAGGGCAGCGGCACCGGGCCGCTGCCGTGCCCCGCGCCGGGGCGCCCGGGCAGCACCCGGCGGGCCAGGACCGCCAGCACCAGCGCGGCGGCCACCAGCAGGACGTACGCCCCGCGCCAGGCGCCGAGCTGGGCGAAGAGCCCTCCCAGCGACGGTCCGACCAGGGTTCCGACGCCCCACATCGCGGAGACCAGCCCGGCCGCGCGGGTCCACAGCCGCTCCGGCAGGGCGCTGCGGATCACGGCGTAGCCGAGCCCGGCCACCAGCCCGCCGCCGAGGCCCTGCACCACCCGGCCGAGGATCAGCACCGCCATCGACGGGCTGAGCGCGTTGACCACCGCGCCGGCGCCGAAGACCAGGAAGCCCAGCACGTAGGCCCGGGCGGCGCCGAGGCGGTCCAGCAGTCGGCTGACCAGCATCGAGGCGATGACGGCGGCCATCAGGAAGCCGGTGGCCACCCACGCGTAGTACCGCTCGCCGCCGATGTCGGCGACGATCGAGGGCATCAGGGCGGCGGTGAAGTAGAGGTTCATCGCGTACAGCGCGACGCCGCCGGCCAGGATCGAGGCGGAGGCGGCGTAGCGGCGGGAGAAGAGTTCGCGCCACCCGCCGGGGGCTCCCGCGGACGGCGACTCCGACGGGTAACTATCCAGCTCGGCGGTGGTGGTGTCGTTGTCGACGGCAGCTGATTCGGTCACGTCCGGTACGCTAGGACTTCAAGAGAACTTGAAGTCAAGGAGCGCCATGACCACCGCGCCGGTCGATCTGCTGAGCGTCGGCGAGGTGGCCCGGCGGGCCGGGATCGCGACCTCGGCGGTGCGCTTCTACGAGGACCAGGGGCTGATCTCCTCCGAGCGCACGACGGGCAACCAGCGGCGCTACCGGCGGCACGTGCTGCGCCGGATCTCGCTCATCCTGGTCGCCAAGCGGCTCGGCATCCCGCTCTCCGAGGTCGCCGAGGTGTTCACCGGCCTGCCCGAGGACCGGATGCCCGGCAAGCACGACTGGGAGCGGATCTCCCGGCGCTGGGCCGAGCAGCTGCGCGCCCGCCGGGCCGAGCTGGAGCGGCTGGAGGACGAACTGACCGGCTGCATCGGCTGCGGCTGCGTGTCGCTGCGCCGCTGCCGGGTGCTCAACCCGGGGGACGAGCTGGCCGCCGAGGGGCCCGGCCCGCGGCGACTGCTGCCGGAGGAGGGCCTGCTGCCCGCCGAGGAGTGAGCGGGCAGCAGGAGCGGGCGCGGGAAAGTGGGCGGGGAAAGGGTGGAACCCGGCCGGACGCGGCCCTCGCAGGGTTCCCCGCCGCGTCCGACCGGGGGCTTGTGCGGCCTCAGGCCTCCGGGAAGTGGCAGGCGGCCTGCCGCTCGCCGGGCCCGGCGATCCTCAGCAGCGGCCGCTCGGTCCGGCAGATGTCCTGGGCCTTGGGGCAGCGCGGGTGGAAGGTGCAGCCGGGCGGCGGGTCGGCCGGGCTCGGCGGGTCGCCGAGCAGCACGATCCGCTCCCGGTTGCGCTCCGCCTCCGGGTCGGGCAGCGGGACGGCGGACAGCAGCGCCCTGGTGTACGGGTGCGCGGGAGCGCCGTACACCTCGGCCTTGTCGCCGATCTCCACGATCCGGCCCAGGTACATCACCGCGACCCGGTCGCAGACCCGCTTGACCACCGAGAGGTCGTGCGCGATGAACACGTACGCCAGCCCCAGCTCCTTCTGGAGCCGCTCCATCAGATTGACCACCTGGGCCTGGATGGAGACGTCCAGCGCGGAGACCGGCTCGTCGGCGATCACCAGCCGCGGCGAGGTGGCCAGCGAGCGGGCGATGCCGATGCGCTGGGCCTGGCCGCCGGAGAACTCGTGCGGGTAGCGGTCCAGGTGCTCGGGGATCAGCCCGACCAGCTCCATCAGCTCGCCGGCCCGCTTGCGCGCGTCCGCCGCGCTCCCGCCCTGGACCAGCAGCGGCTCGGAGATGATCCGGGCCACCGTCTGGCGGGGGTTGAGCGAGGAGTACGGGTCCTGGAAGACCATCTGGAGGTCGCGCCGGTGCGGGCGCAGCCGGGCCTGGGAGAGCCCGCCGATCTCGGTGCCGTCGAAGGTGACGGTGCCCGAGGTCGGGTCGAGCAGCCGGACGATCATCCGCCCGGTGGTGGACTTGCCGCAGCCGGACTCGCCGACCAGGCCGAGCGTCTCGCCCGCGCCGACGTCGAAGCTCACCCCGTCCACCGCCCGGATCGGCGCCCCGGGCCGGCCGGTGCGGCCGCGCCGGCCGGGGAAGGTCTTCACCAGGTCCCGGACGGACAGCAGCGGCGCGGTCGCGCCCTTGGTCGACGGTGTGGTCATCACAGCACCCCTTCCGGCACCAGCGGCAGGTGGCAGGCGGCCTGGTGGCCGGGGGCGAGCCGGTCGAGCACGGGGCGCTCGGCCAGGCAGCGGGTGTGCTCCTCGGCGGACGCCGCGGTGGTGCGGGCGCAGCGCGGGGCGAAGGAGCAGCCGGGGGCGGGGGCGATCAGCGACGGCGGGCTGCCGGGGATGGCCCGCAGCGGGGCGTCGTCGGCGTCGTCCAGGCGCGGCAGCGAGTCCAGCAGGCCGCGCGTGTACGGGTGCGCGGGCTGCGCGAACAGCCGGTCCACCGGGGCCTGTTCGGCGGCCCGGCCGCCGTACATGACCAGCACCTCGTGGGCGACCCGGGCGACCACGCCGAGGTCGTGGGTGATCATCACGACGCCGAGGCCGCGCTCCTGCTGGATCCGGGCGATCAGGTCGAGGATCTGCGCCTGGACGGTGACGTCGAGGGCCGTGGTGGGCTCGTCGGCGATCAGCAGCTCGGGCTCGCAGGCGAGCGCCATGGCGATCATGACGCGCTGGCGCATGCCGCCGGAGAACTGGTGCGGGTACTCGTCGACCCGGCGGGCCGGCTCCGGGATGCCGACCTCGGCCAGCATCTCCACCGCCTTGGCCCGCCCGGCCTTGCGGTTGGCCTTGAAGTGCACCCGGTAGTGCTCGGCGATCTGCTCCCCGACGGTGTAGAAGGGGTGCAGGCTGGACAGCGGGTCCTGGAAGATCATCGCGATCCGGCGGCCCCGGACGGTGCCCAGCTCCCGCTCCCCGAGCCCGTTCAGCTCCTGCCCGTTCAGCCGGATCGAGCCGGTGACGGCGGCGCCGCGGTGCAGGCCCATGACGGCGAGCGAGGTGACGGACTTTCCGCTGCCCGACTCGCCGACCAGCCCGAGGGTGCGCCCGGCCTCGACGGCGAAGGAGATCCCGTCCACCGCGCGGACGGTGCCGCGCGGGGTGTCGAAGGCGACCTTGAGGTCCTCGACCTCCAACAGCCTGGTCATCAGTACCTCACTCTCGGGTCGACGAACGCGTAGAGCAGGTCGACCAGCAGGTTCGCCGCGACGATGAAGAAGGCCGCGAGCAGGGTGACCCCGAGGATGACGGGCTGGTCGGAACGGGCCAGGCCGTCGTAGAACAGCCGGCCGACGCCGGGCAGGCCGAAGATCGACTCGGTGATGACCGCGCCGGCCAGCAGGCCGCCGAGGTCCATGCCGAAGATGGTCAGGATCGGCGTCATCCCGGCGCGCAGCCCGTGCTTGACGGTCACCGTCCGCGGCGGCAGGCCCTTGGCCCGGGCGGTGCGGATGTACGGCTCGGCCATCGCCTCGATCATCGAGTTGCGACTCTGCCGGGCGTACATGGCCGCGTACAGCAGGGCCAGCGCGATCCACGGCAGCAGCAGGTTGGAGCCCCACTCGAAGGGGTTCTCGGTGAACTTGTGGTACGAGGGGTAGGGCAGCAGCCCGACCGTCCTGACGACGCCCCAGATCAGCATGATCGAGGTGAAGTAGACCGGCAGCGAGGCGGCGCCGACGGACAGCACCATCAGCGTCTTGTCGACCGGTCGGCCCTTGCGCAGCGCCGAGGTGACGCCCGCGCCGAGGCCGAGGAGCAGCCAGAGCACGGCCGCGCCGAGGGCCAGCGAGACGGAGACCGGCAGCCGGTCGGTGAGCAGGTCCCAGACCGGCAGCCCGTACTCGTAGGAGTAGCCGAGGCAGGGGAAGCCGCAGTGCACCGCGCTGGGGCCGGAGCCGTAGTCGCGGCCGGCGAAGATGCCGCCGAGGTAGGCCAGGAACTGCTCCCAGACCGGCTTGTCCAGGCCCATCGCCGCCTTGACGTCGGCGAGCCGCTCGGGGCTGCAGGTCTTGCCGCAGGCGGCCGCGGCCGGGTCGTTGGGCAGCAGGTAGAAGATGGTGAAGGTGATGGCGCAGATGGCGAGCAGGATGCCCGCCACACCGAGCAGGCGGCGGCCGAGGTAGAGGATCACGACCGGCCTCCCCGGGGGTCGAGGATGTCCCGCAGCGCGTCCCCGAGCAGGGTGAAGGCGAGCACGGCGACGAACAGGAAGGCGGTCGGGATCAGGAAGTAGGTCGGGTCGGTCTCGTAGTGCACGATGCTCTCGGCGATCATCTGGCCCCAGGACGCGGTCGGCGGGCGGACGCCCACGCCGAGGTAGCTGAGCGCGGCCTCGGTGGCGATCATGCCGGGGATGAGCAGGGTGGTGTAGGCGATGATCGGGCCGGAGACGTTCGGCAGGATCTCGCGGGTGAGGATCCGCCAGGAGCGCGCCCCGCCGACCTTGGCGGCCTCGACGTACTCGCGGTGCTTGAGCGAGAGGGTCTGGCCGCGCACCACCCGGGCGATGCCGGGCCAGGTGAACAGCCCGATCACCAGGGTGATCAGCAGGATCCGGTTGACGTCCTTGGCCACCGACATCATCGCGATCATGAAGATCAGCGAGGGGAAGGACATCGTGAGGTCCATCAGCCGGGACAGCAGGGTGTCGACGCGGCCGCCGAAGTAGCCCGCCGCGATGCCGGCCAGGGTGCCGGTGATCACGACGACGGCGGTCGCGGTGAAGGCGATCAGCAGGGAGACCTGCCCGCCGTGCAGCACCCGGGCGAACAGGTCGCGGCCGCTGCCCGGCTCGACGCCCAGCCAGTGCCGGGCGCTGATGCCGCCGAAGTCGCCCCTGGGCACGCCGCCCAGGTACGGGTCGATGGCGCGCTTGTCGAACTCCTCGGGGGTCCAGCCGCCGAGCGCGCTGAGCGGCCCGGCCAGCGCGGTGACCAGGACCAGCACGCCGACGGTGATCAGCCCGAACCGGGCCGGGCCCTTGGCCCACAGCTGGTCCCAGACCAGCCGCCAGGGCCCGCGCCCGGCACTCTTCTTGGCGCCCCCCGCCGCGGCGTCGGCCACGGCGGAGGGCTCAGTGGTGGTACTCATCGCTGCCGGCCCCTCACTTGCCCTTGGCGGGGTCCTTGAGGCCGATGGCACCCAGGTCGAGCATCCCGGCGAAGCCCGAGTTGCCGAACGCGCCGGCCACGTTGGTGCCGACCAGCAGGGGGCGGCGCTGCCAGATCAGCGGGACGGCCGGGGCCTTCGTCGCCAGGTCCTGGTCCAGCTGCTGCCAGGCCTTGTTGGCCTCGTTGACGTCCGTCATGGCCGCGATCTGGTCCATCCGGTCCATCGTGGCCTGGTCCTTGAACTGGCTCAGGTTGCCCTGGTTGCCCTTCTCCTTGATGGTGCGGCCGTCGAACTGGAACGGCAGGAAGGTCGCACCGGAGGGGTAGTCCGGACACCAGCCGCTGATGGTCAGGTCAGGGGCGTTCTTGGTGTCGCCGACGGTGTCCTGGTAGGCGGACGGGTCGGTGGTGTTGATGGTGACCTGGACGCCGGCCTTGGCCAGCGACTGCTGGATCGCCTCGGCCCGGCTCTTGTCACCGAGCGAGACGGTGAGCGAGACCTTGAGGTCGGTCTTGCCGGCCTCCTGGAGCAGCTTCTTGGCCTTCTCCTGGTCGCCGGCCGCCGGGATCTTCAGCGGGTCGGACTTGACGCCGGCGGTCAGCGAGGGCGGCAGGTAGGAGGTCGCCACGTCGGCCATCGCCGGGCCGCCGAAGGCCGTGACCTGCGCCTCGCGGTCGACCGCCCACATCATCGCCTCGCGCACCTTCGGGTCGTCGAAGGGGGCCTTGGCGGTGTTCAGGTACAACATGTCGGTGCAGCCGGTGACCTCGGCGGCCATCCGGGCCTTGACGTCCGGCTTGGGCAGCACCTTGGCGACGGTCTCGTGCGCCATCCAGGGCATGTTGATCGCGTTGGCGTCGGCGCCGTCGCTGGCGATGATCCGGTCGTCGGCCTGGCCGCCCTTGATGCCCTCGGTGACCACGACCTTGTCCGGGTAGGCCTTGCGGACGGTGTCGGTGGCCGGGTCCCAGTTGGTGTTGCGGACCAGCACCAGCTGCTTGCCGCGGTCGTAGGTCTCGATCTTGTACGGGCCGGAGGAGAACGGCCGGGCGTCGTACTGGGTGCCCTTCTCCTGGGACTGCGGCACCGGGGAGAAGGTCGGCAGCGAGACGGTGGAGGAGAACTCGGCGACCGGGCGCTTCAGGTGGAAGACGATCGTCCTGTCGTCCGGGGTCTCGATGCTCGCCAGGTGCTCGCCGTTCAGCGGGCCCTTGTAGTTCTCGCCGCCGGCCAGGTACTGGATCGCGTAGTCGGGGCCACCGGTGAGGTCCGGGGAGTAGGACCGCTCGACGTTGTACTTGATGTCGGCGGACTTGATCGGCGTGCCGTCCTCGTACTTGAGGCCGTCCTTGAGGGTGAAGGTCCACACCTTGCCGCCCTCGGAGGACTTGCCCAGGTCGGTGGCGAGGTCCGGGACGATCTCGCTGCCGGTGGCACCGGGCTCGGACTTGAAGGTGGTCAGGGTCCGGTAGAGCAGCCGGGTGCCGAAGTCCATGTGCGGCACCACCCAGTTGCGGGCCGGGTCGAGGTGCGCGAAGTCCTGGTTGGTCAGGACGGTGAGGGTCCCGCCCTTGACGGGGGTGCCGCCGATGATCGAGCCGGACGCGGCGCCCGGGCCCTTGCTGTCGGAGGGGGCGGCGTCGCTGCCGCTGTCACTCTTGTCGTTGGAGCAGGCCCCGAGGCCGAGGGTGAGGGTCGCCGCGAGGGCCGCCGCGAGGGCGGCGTGGGTGCGCCTGGTCATGTGCAACTCCGCTGTGGGGGGCCCGATCCGCCGGATCTGGCCGCTGCGCTGTGTGACCCGTAACATAGTAATGTGAAATTGCACTGCACAAGAGGTGACGGCTCCCGTTACCGAGCTGTGTCCGTGCCAGGCATCTCCCCAGCCCCACCAAGGAGTTCACCGGTGACCCTTCCCCCGACCGGCCTCAACACCGGGAGCCACGACCTCCCGGTCTCCCCCGCCCTCGCCTCGTTCATGGGCACCCGGTGGGCCGCCACCCCCATTCCCGCCGACCTGCGCGTCCCCGGCCACGACCGCTTCCCCGGCCGCCGCGCCCGGCTCTCCGCCGCCTTCCCCGGCGAGCGGCTGATCGTCCCGGCCGGCCGGCTCAAGGTCCGCTGCAACGACCTCGACTACCGCTTCCGCCCGCACAGCGCGTACGTCTGGCTCACCGGCCTCACCGGGGAGGACCAGGCCGACCACGTCCTCGTCCTCGAACCGGCCGGCCCCGAGGGCCACGAGCCGGTGCTCTACCTGCGCCCGCGCTCCCCGCGCGACGGCGGCGAGTTCTACCGCGACCGCCGCTACGGCGAGTTCTGGGTCGGCGCCCGGCCCGACCTCGCCGAGGCGGCACAGCTCACCGGGGTGCGCACCGAACACCTCGACGACCTCGGCAAACTGCTCACCGGCCCCCAGCCGCCCACCCGGGTACTGGCCGGCACCGACCCGCTGGTCGACGAGGCCACCGGGCGCCCGAACGGCGCCCACCGGGACAGCGAACTGGCCGCCGTCCTCTCCGAATTGCGCCTGGTCAAGGACGAATGGGAGATCGGACAGCTGCAACTGGCCGTCGACCACACCACCACCGGCTTCGAGGACGTCGTCCGCGCCCTGCCCACCGCACTGCGCCACCACCGCGGCGAGCGCTGGATCGAGGGCGTCTTCGACCTGCGCGCCCGCGCCGAGGGCAACGGCACCTCCTACACCACCATCGCCGCCTCCGGCGCCCACGCCTGCGTGCTGCACTGGATCCGCAACGACGGCGCCCTCGACCCGAACACCCTGCTCCTCCTGGACGCCGGCGTCGAGACCGACACCCTCTACGCCGCCGACATCACCCGCACCCTCCCGCTCAGCGGCACCTTCACCCCGGTCCAGCGCCAGGCCTACGACCTCGTCCTCGCCGCCCAGAGCGCCGGCATCGCCACACTGCGCCCGGGGGCCCGGTTCCGCGACTTCCACCGCGCCGCCATGCGGGTCATCGCCGAAGGCCTCGCCGACTGGGGCGTCCTGCCCGTCTCCGCCGAGGAGGCCCTCGCCGAGGACAACGGCCTCTACCGCCGCTACACCCTCTGCGGCAGCGGCCACATGCTCGGCCTCGACTACCACGACTGCGCCAAGTCCCGCGCCGACCGCTACCTCGACGGCACCCTGGAGGAGGGCATGGTCCTCACCGTCGAGCCCGGCCTCTACCTCCAGCCCGACGACGAGACCCTCCCCGCCGAACTCCGCGGCCTCGGCATCCGCATCGAGGACGACCTGGTCATCACCGCCGACGGCGCCCACCTGATGTCCGGCGCCCTCCCCCGCACCGCCACCGACGTCGAATCCTGGATGGCGGACCTGTTGTCCTGAGGAGGCAGCGGACGATCAAGCCACCTTGATCGTCCGCTCCCCCTGCCGGACGGCGACTTCGACCTCCCCGCCGATCCCGCGCTACCCCCGCGCCGACCGCCACAGGTCGGTGACGATCGCCTCCGCCGGGCCCGTGCGGGCCAGGTGGTGGGCGGTGCCGGCCCAGAGGTGCATGGCGGCCGTGTCGCCGCGGCGGGCGGCGGCGGCGCGCAGGGGGGTGGTGAGGCGGTTGACCTCGGGGTAGGCGGCCGGGGCGTACGGGCCGTGGCGGTCGATGAAGGCGTTGCGCAGGCCGCGGGCCGGGCGGCCGGTGAAGGCGCGGGTGACGACCGTCTCCGGCAGCTCGACGAGCGCGGCCCGGTGGGCGGCCGCGGCCCCGGACTCGTCCGACCGCAGCAGGGCCGTGCCCAGCTGCACCGCCACCGCTCCCGCCCGCAGGGCCGCCGCGACGGCCGGGCCGTCGCCGAGCCCGCCCGCGGCGATCAGCGGCAGCGCCGTCACCTCCCGCACGGCGGGCAGCAGGTGGAGCAGCGGCAGCTCCCCCGGCTCGTCCGTCACCCGGTGGGTGCCGCGGTGGCCGCCCGCCTCCGGGCCCTGCACGCACAGCGCGTCCATCCCGACCGCCTGCGCCGCCCGCGCCTCCTCCGGCGTGGTGACGGTGCCGATCTGGGTCGTCCCGGCCGCCCGCAGTGCCGCCGCCTCCTCGGCCGTCGGCAGCCCGAAGGTGTACGAGACCACCGGCACCGGGTCCGCGAGCAGCGCGGCCAGCTTGGCCTCCCAGTCGTCCCGGTCCGGCCCGTCCTCCTCCGGCAGCGTCACGCCCCACCGCTCGGCCTCGGGCCGCAGCCGCTCCCGGTAGGCGGCGACGGCCGCCCGGTCCCCGGGCGTGCCCGGCACGAAGAGGTTCACCCCGTACGGCCGGCCGGTCGACGCCCGCACCGCGGCGATCTGCTCGGACATCCCGGCGGCGGTCCTCATCCCGGCGGCCAGGAAGCCCAGCCCGCCGGCCCGGTTCACCGCCGCGACCAGTGCGGGCGTCGAGGGCCCGCCCGCCATCGGGGCGGCGATCACGGGGACGGCGAGCTCGTCGAGCCGGACGGTCATCGGGCGCTCCTCACACTGCTGCGGGTACGGAACACCCCCACCCTACGCTCGGCGGATCAGCCCCCGCCGCCGTGCCTCGCGCACCGCCGCCGTGCGCGAGTCCACCCCCAACTTGGTGTAGATGTGCACCAGATGGGACTTCACCGTGGCCTGGCTCAGGTGCAGCCGCTGGCTGACCTGCTGGTTGGTCAGCCCGTCCGCGACCAGCCCCAGCACCTCGGTCTCCCGGGCGCTGAGCGCCGCCGCCGGCGTCCGCATCCGCTCCAGCAGCCGGTCCGCGACGCTGGGCGCCAGCGCGCTGCGCCCGGCCGCGGCGGCCCGTACGGCCTGGGCGAGCTCCTCCGGCGGGGCGTCCTTCAGCAGGTAGCCGGTGGCGCCCGCCTCCAGGGCCGGCAGGGTGTCCGCGTCGGTGTCGTACGTGGTGACGACCAGGACCCGCGGCGCGCCCGCCCGGGCGGTGATCGCCGCGGTGGCCTGCGCCCCGTTCATCGCCGAGCCCGGCCCGAACTGGAGGTCCATCAGCACCACGTCCACGCCCGGCTCCGCCGCCAGCTCGACGGCCCGCTCGGCGGTGGCCGCCTCCGCCACGATGGCGAAGTCCGGCTCGCACTCCAGCACCGCCCGCAGCCCGGCCCGCACCACCGGGTGGTCGTCCGCGATGAGCAGCCTGATCACGGGCCGGCCTCCGGGGTGACCGGCAGCTGCACCGCCACCGTGGTGCCCTGCCCGGGCGCCGACTCCACCGTGAAGCGGCCGCCGAGCGCCCGCGCCCGGGCCCGCATCGAGGGCAGCCCGAACCCGCCGTCCCCGTCGGGGCGGCCGGCCGCCACCACCGCCGGGTCGAACCCGGCGCCGTCGTCGTACACGTCCAGTGCCACTTCGCCCTCCATGTAGCTGAGCGTCACGTCGGCCCGCGAGGCGCCCGCGTGCCGGACGGTGTTGCCGAGCGCCGACTGCGCGATCCGCAGCAGCGCGACCTCCTGCGCGGCCGGCAGCCGGACCGGGTCGCCGAAGACGTGCAGGTGGACGGGCAGCGTGCCGTGCGCCGTCGTCGTCGCGCACAGCCGCTCCAGCGCGACCGGCAGCGGGTCGCCGTCCAGCGCGGGCGGGGTGAGCGCCCGGACGAACCTGCGGGCCTCGTCCAGGTTGTCCTGGGCGGCCTGCCGCGCCTGTTCGACGTACCCGGCGGCGGCCTCGGTGCGCTCCGGCAGGGCCCGCTGGGCCGCCCGCAGCAGCAGCTGGATGGAGCTGAGGCTCTGCGCGAGGGTGTCGTGGATCTCCCGGGCGAGCCGCTCCCGCTCGGCCAGCACCCCGGCCGCGTGGTGCGCGGCGGCGGCGTCGGCGCGGGCGGCGGTCAGTTCGTCGATCAGCCGGCGGCGCTCCTCGCTCTCCCGGTACAGCGCCTGGTAGCCGAGCACGGTGGCGGTGGCGACGGCCGCGCCGAGCGCGGGCCCGATCGAGGCGGCGAAGCTGAAGCTGTGCTGGTGCCAGGACCAGGCGGCGATCGACGCGGCGGCGGTCAGCCCGACGGCGACGAGCCCACCGCGCCGCCCCAGCAGGTGCAGTTCCAGGAAGTACAGCGGGAACGCCAGCCAGACCCCGTCCTGGGTGGCGATCAGCACGCCCGCCCAGGTGGCGCCGAGCAGCACCAGCCAGAGCGCGGCCGCCCGGCGCGAGCGGCGCACGGCGGCCAGCTGCGGGCCGACGGTGTAGACGGCGGCCATCGCGGTGGCCGCGGCGGCGACGGCGGCGGGGTCGCCGCCCCGGTCGACGAAGACGGCCCGGGCGACGGCGAGCGCGAGCAGGCCCGCAACGAGCAGGTGCAGGCAGACCTGGAGGACGCGGGCGACGGGGGTGGTTCTGGATCGTTCGGTCGCCATCCGTCCAGCCTAAGTTCCGCGCTGGCGTCCGGCATCAATCAAAAGGTTGAACTCGGTCTCTTCCCTTTGATGCCCAGGATGCAATCCCCGGCGCGATGCCCCGGGGCCCCTCCGTCCGGGACGGTGGAAGAGTCGAAAACACCTGTGCAGAGGAAGGTTCACCGTGTTCGTCGCCTGGAGGGACCTGAGGTTCGCCAAGGGGCGGTTCGCCTTGATGGGGACCGTCATCGTGCTGATCACCGTACTGGTCGGCCTGCTGTCCGGGCTGACCGCCGGGCTCGGTCGGCAGAACATCTCCGCGATCACCGGCCTGCCCGCCGACCACCTGGTCTTCGGCAAGCCGGCCGACGGGCAGACGCTCTCCTTCACCGATTCCCAGGTCACCCCCGACCAGTGGCAGGGCTGGGCCCGCGAGCCCGGCGTCACCTCCGCCCAGCCGCTCGGCATCACCACCACCAAGGCCGCCGCCGGGCAGCGCACCGCCGCGCTCTCCGCCTTCGGCGTCCCGGAGGACTCCGGGCTCGCCCCGCAGGGCACCCGGATCGCCCCCGGCCAGGCCGTGCTGTCCAGGACCGCCGCCGAGAACCTGGGCGGCCTCGCCCCCGGCGCCGAGTTCACCCTCGGCGGCCACCCGCTGCGGGTCGCCGCCGTCCAGGGCGACGCCGCGTACAGCCACACCCCGGTGATCTGGACCTCCCTCGGCGACTGGCAGCAGGCCGCCCCCGGCGGCACCGGCCACGCCACCGTCATCGCCCTCACCACGGCGAAGGGCGCCGACCTGGCCGCCGCCGACGCCCGCCACGGCACCGAGACCCGCACCCGCGACGACGCCCTCACCGCGATCGGCTCCTACACCTCGGAGAACGGCTCCCTCCAGCTGATGCGCGGCTTCCTGTTCGCCATCTCCGCCCTGGTGATCGGCGCGTTCTTCACGGTCTGGACGATCCAGCGCAGCGGCGACATCGCCGTCCTCAAGGCCCTCGGCGCCTCCACCCGCTACCTGCTGCGCGACGCCCTCGGCCAGGCCGTCCTGCTGCTGGTGCTCGGCACCCTGCTGGGCACCGCGGTCGCGGCCGGCTTCGGCGCGCTGATCGGCTCCGCCGTCCCCTTCGTCCTGGACGCCCCGACCGTCCTGCTGCCCGCCGCCGTCATGATCGCCCTCGGCGCGATCGGCGCGGCCCTGTCCATCCGCCGGATCACCTCCGTCGACCCGCTGACCGCCCTGGGGAGCGCCCGATGAGCTTGACCCTCGACCGCATCACCCTGACCTACCCGGACGGCGACGGCCGGCTCACGGCCCTGGACGAGGTCTCGCTGACCGTCCCCAAGGGCTCGCTCACCGCCGTCGTCGGCCCCTCCGGCTCCGGCAAGTCCAGCCTGCTGGCGGTCGCCGCCACCCTGATCACCCCGGACACCGGGCAGGTCGTCATCGACGGCACCGACACCACGGGCCTCGACCGGGCGGAACTCACCGCACTGCGCCGCACCAGGATCGGGATCGTCTTCCAGCAGCCCAATCTGCTGCCCTCGCTCACCGCGGTGGAGCAGCTGCAGGTGATGGCCCACCTGGACGGCCGCGCCCCGCGCACCGCCCTGCCCCGGGCCCTGGAACTCCTGGACGCCGTCGGCCTGCGCGACCAGGCCGCCCGCCGCCCGCACCAGCTCTCCGGCGGCCAGCGCCAGCGGGTCAACATCGCCCGCGCGCTGATGAACGACCCCACCGTCCTGCTGGTGGACGAACCGACCAGCGCCCTCGACCACGAGCGCGGCGCCGCCGTCCTGGACCTGATCACCGACCTCACCCACCGCCGGGCCACCGCCACCGTCCTGGTCACCCACGACCGCACCCACCTGACGGCCGTCGACCAGGTCGCCGAGGTCCACGACGGCCGGCTGACCCTGCCCGCGGCGGCGCTCTGACCTACTTGTTGGCCGTCAGCACGTCGTCCACCGAGAGCGTCACCGACGCTCCGATCGACTCCGGCAGGGTGAAGGACTGGCCGGGGCGGTGGACGGCGTGCACCCGGTACTCGCCGTCGTCGGGTTCGGTCAGCACCATCACGCGCTGGTTCATCCGGTCCACGATCACGTAGACCGGCACCCCCGCCGATGCGTAGGCGGCAGGCTTCTTCTTCAGGTCGTCGCCGTAATCGGAGGAGGTCACCTCCAGCACGAGCCGGAAGACCGCCGGGTCGTAGCAGTTGTACTCGATCAGGTGATCGTCGCTGTACGCGCCGAGGATCGACAGGTCGGGGATCGCGAAATTCCTCCTGGCTGCCGATGTCGAGAGCATCATCGTAGAACTCGGACGCCTCCCGGCGCCCGATCCTCGATCCTCACCCGGACGAGTGGTTCAGCTCCGGCGGGCCCCGAGTCGCAGGGCCGAGGCCTCCGGCTCGGCGGGCTTCTCGCCGCCGGCCCACAGCGAGCGGACGTGGCTGAGGTGGCGGGTCATGCAGGCCTCGGCGCCGGCGGAGTCCCCGGCGAGCATCAGGTCCAGCAGCTCCAGGTGCTCCTCGGCCGAGGAGACCAGCTCGCCGCGCTCGTCGAGCCGGTTGAGGCCGTACAGCCGCGAGCGCTTGCGCAGGTCGCCGACGACCTCGACCAAGCGGGAGTTGCCGGCCAGCCCCAGCACGTCCAGGTGGAACTGGCGGTCGGCCTCCAGGTAGCCGATCAGGTCGTGCTTGCGGGCCGCCGCGACGATCGCCTCGGCCTGCGGGCGCAGCCGTTCCAGCTGCTCCTTGGTGGCGGTGCGCGCCACCCGGCCGACGGTCGGGACCTCGATCAGGGCGCGGATCTCGGTGAAGTCGTCGAGGTCGCGGTCGGTCAGCTCGGTGACGCGGAAGCCCTTGTTGCGGACGGCCTCGACGAGGCCCTCGCGGGCGAGGTCGAGCATGGCCTCGCGGACCGGGGTCGCGGAGACCCCGAAGTCGGCGGCGAGCGCGGGTGCGGAGTAGACCACGCCGGGGCGCAGTTCGCCGGAGATCAGGGCCGCCCGGAGTGCGTGGGCGACCTGGTCGCGAAGCCGCTCCTGTACGGAGATCAGGGTGCGGGATTTGAGGTCGGCCATGGTGTTCCTCCGGGTGGGTGCAGAACACCAGCGTACAATGTCACGTTACGTTGCGTACGCGACAGCCGGTGATTCGAACACCCGTCACCGGCCCGCCGGGCCGGCCCTCCGTGACGCCGAATGCCATGGTGGCAGCGGCCGTCGGCCGTGACAACGGCCGACGGCGCACGATCTTCAGGTCCGCACGGAGGGCTACGCCCGACGGAACCGGCCCACCAGGGTGCTCAGACTGGCCGCGCCGTCGCCGGCCGCCACGCCCCGCCGGACCGCCTCCGCGAGGACGGCCGGCAGGGCGCCGTCCACCCCGGAGGCCTCCGCGGTGTCCCGGACGTGCTCGATGCTCGCGAGTGCCATCGTCAGCCGGTCGACGTCCCCGCGGTGGTCCCCGGCGGTGATCCGCGGCGCGTAGAACTCGATCATCCGCGGCACCAGCGAGGCGGTGGGCAGGGCGTACGGCCGAAACTCCTCGGCCGAGATGCCGTTGGCCTCGGCGATCGCCGTGGCGTGCAGGTAGCCGACCATCGAGGACCAGAACAGGTCCATCTGGATCTGGTAGTACAGCTGCGCCAGCCCGGGGTCGTCGCCCCGGTAGTCGGCCCCGGTGAGCACCTCCAGGGCGGCCCGGTGCCGCTGGAACAGCTCGACCGGGCCGCTGTAGAAGGTGGACGACTCGGGGCTGCCGATGCCCGACGGCGGCACCTGCACCCCGCCGGTCAGGTGGCCGGCGCCGCGTTCGGCCAGCCAGCGGGCGGCCTCGCGGGCCCGCCCGGGAGTGTCCGAGCCGAGGTTCACGACCGTCCTCCCCCGCAGCGCCGGCTCGACCGACTCCAGCACCTCGAACACCGCGTCGTAGTCGGTGAGGCTGAGCACCACCAGGTCGTTCGCCGCCACCGCCGCCTCGGCGTCGGATGCGGCCCGCGCACCCCGGGCGACGAGCGCGTCGGCCCGCCCGGTGGTGCGGTTCCACACCGTGACGGCGTACCCGGCGTCCAGGAACGCCCCGGCCATGGCCTGCCCCATCGGGCCGAGCCCGATCACCGTCACGGATCGCCGCGCCTGCTGCTCCACGGACATGCGTTTCCCCTCCTCTGGAACGAACGCTCTATCCAGAGCGCCGGGCCGACGCTAGCACAGGACTGGAACGAACGCTCTACCCAGAATCTCGGCTAGGATCGCGGCGTGAACACGCCCGAGAGAGCCGACGCGAGTACGAGCGCGAGGACGAGCGCGAGGACGAGCACGAAGGCCGAAGCGAAGCCCGGCACCCGCGAGCGGATCGTCCGGGCCACCTCCCGACTGCTGCAGCGCCAGGGGTACGAGGGCACCGGGATCAAGCAGATCTCCCGCGAGGCCGAGGCCACCCTCGGCTCCGTCTACCACTTCTTCCCGGGCGGCAAGCAGGAGTTGGCCGCCGAGGCGATCCGGCACGGGGACGAGGAGTTCGCCGTCCTCCTGCGCGCCGGGCTCGGCTCCTCGCCGGACCTGGGCGAGGCGATGACCTCCTGCACCCGGATGCTCGCCACGGAACTGCGCGAGTCCGACTGGCAGGACGGCTGCCCGATCACCAGCACGGCCCTGGAGACGGTCGGCCGCGTGCCGGTGATCGAGGAGGCGGTGACCGAGGCCTTCGCCAACTGGCGGGCCGTCGTGGCGGAACGGCTGCTCGCCGCCGGCATCGGCGAGCAGGACGCCCGCGAGCTGGCCGGCACCGTGATCAGCACCCTGGAGGGCGCCGAGCTCGCCGCCCAGGTCGCCCGCAGCGAGCAGCCGCTGCTGGTCACCGGCAAGCACCTGGCCCGCCTGCTCACCGCCTACGCCGACGACCGGGCCTGACCCGCGACACCGGACCGCCGGCCCGAAAGGCGAGCCGAGAGACGGGCCCGAGAAGCCCGGGAGGCGGCCGGAAAACGTGAGGAGCCGGCGCAGCGGGGGATCCCTTCCCGCTGCGCCGACTCCGGTTCACAACTCCCAACCACGGCCAGGAGTAACGCACTTGTCGATCGAAGCCGCGCTGTACGACGGCCGCCCGAACAACGGCCGCCGCACCAGCCCGAACCTGCTGCACCTGTCCACCGACCACGGCGCCGGTCTCGCCGACGCCCTGGCCGCGCACGCCCGTCCGTCCGACCACCGGCTCGGCCGGATCGACCCGTACGGCGACACGCTGTTCAACGAGCAGGACGCCGGCGCCGCCTTCGAGGAGGCCACCGCGCTGCTCGCCCGCTGCACCACCGGGGAGCAGCGGGCGGCCGTCCGCGACCTGCGCAACCTGCTCGCCAACTGCGCCGCCACCCCGGGCAGTTGGCTCATGTTCCTCGGCGACTGAACCGCTGGGGCATATCTGACAATTCGAGGCGCACCCGGCGGGAATTGTCAGACACGCCCCTTGGACGCGGCCCGGTACACCTCCGCCGCGACGGCCAGGTCCTGCCAGGCCATCCCGACGCTCTTGAAGAACCGCGGCCGCCCGTCCGGCACCAGCGCGTCGCCGCGCACCAGCTCGGAGAGGTTCCACAGCTGCCGCCCGGTCACGCCCGCCATCAGCAGGTCCCCGGCCTCCCGGCCCGCGACCGTGCGCGCCTCCACGTACAGCTCGGCCCGCTGGACCAGCAGTTCGTCGACCTCCCGCGCGTCCGGCTCGTGCGAGCCCACCGCGGCCACCGCCGCGTGCGCGGGCACCAGCGCGCCGTCGAACAGCGGCGTGCGCGCGGTGGTGCAGCAGACCACCAGGTCCGCCTCGCGGACCGCCCGCGGACCGTCGACCTCGGCCGTCAGCCCGAGCTCCCGCCCGTACGCCGCCAGCGCCTGCGCCCGGTCGGCGTTGCGCGCCACCACGGTGAGCCGGCGCAGCGGCCGGACGGCGAGCAGGGCGTCCAGGTGCCCGTACGCCTGCGGCCCGGAGCCGAACAGCACCAGGTGCTCGGCCTCCGGCACCGCCAGCCGCCGCAGCGCGGCCGCGGTGACGGCGGGCGTGCGCAGCGCGGTGAGCGCGGCGCCGTCCAGCAGGGCGAGCGGCTGCAGGGTGGGCCCGTCCAGCAGCAGGTAGCTGCCGGTGATCCGGGGCAGCCCCCGCTCCGGGTTGGCCGGCGCGACACCGGCGATCTTCACGCCCGCGTACGGCCCGGCGGCGGCCGGCATCATCAGCAGTTCCCCGGCGGGCACCGGTACGGCGGATCGGGCGGGTGCCGCCTCCGGGTCGAACCCGTCCAGCAGCACCCGCTCGATCGCCCCCACCGCACCGGCGGGCCCGACTCCGCCGGTGCCCGCCACGGCGTACTGGAGCGGCACAACCGCCGTACCGGGCAGTGCGGTCGGGCTCGGGTCGCTCGGAACCACAGCGGTCCGGTTCTCGGCGGCCCGGCTCTCGGATGTCCGGCTCACAGCAGGAACCCCGCTCCCAGCTCGTCGTCCGGCTCCAGGACGAAGCCGTGCTCGCCGGTCCGGAAGGCCGCCCCGCCGACCTCGGTGACCACGCCCTCGCCCTGCGGGTCGCCGCCCGGTAGGAAGCGGCCGGAGAAGACCGTCCCGATGATCGACTCGTGCCGCAGCGGCTCGCCGGGGGCCAGCCGCCCCTCGGCGGCGAGCACCGCCAGCCGGGCGGAGGTGCCGGAGCCGCAGGGCGAGCGGTCGATCTGGCCGTCGGCGAAGACGGTGACGTTCCGCTGGTTCAGCACCCCGTCCACCGAGGGGAGTTCGTCGTACAGCACCACTCCGTACACACCCGAGAGCCGGGCGTCCGTCGGGTGCGCGACCGCCTCGGCGCCGGCCAGCGCGGCCCTGATCTCCCGCCCCACGGCGGTGAGTTCGGGCAGCCGCTCCGGTTCCACGGCGAGCCCGAGGGCGGCCGCGGACACCGAGGCGTAGCAGGCGCCGGAGTGCGCCACGGCGACCTCCACGGTGCCGAGCGAGGTCTCCACCGGCAGCTTCAGCGCGGTCACCCGGCTGGGCACGTTGCGGAAGGTCACCCCGGTGGTGTGTCCGCCGGCCCGGTGCACCAGGGCGGTGACCCGGCCGGACGGCACGTCGATCCGCACCCGTGCCACGCCGTCCGCGGGGGCGGGCACCAGGCCGGAGTCCACGGCCCAGGCGCCGAGCGCGATGGTGCCGTGCCCGCAGGCGGTGGAGTAGCCGTCCTTGTGCCAGAACAGCACGCCCAGGTGCGCCTCGTCGTCGTCCGGCGGCACCAGGAAGCCGCCGTACATCCCGGCGTGGCCGCGCGGCTCCTGGACGAGCAGCTGCCGGACGTCGTCCAGCGCGCTGGGCCGGGGCGCGGTCGCGCTGCCGCCCGCGCCGAGCGCGATGGCCCGGCGTTCGGCGACGGTGTCGCCGGGGATCGGCGGCACGCCGTCCAGCACGATCCGGAACGGCTCGCCGGCCGTGTGGTAGTCGACGGTGCGGACGAACATCAGGCGCCACCTCCCGGCAGCACGCTGACGGTCCGGCTGACGGTGTAGAAGTCCAGGGCCGCCTGGCCCTGCTCGCGCTCGCCGTGGCTGGCGCCCTTGGCTCCGCCGAAGGGCAGGTGGAAGTCGACGCCGCTGGACGGGGCGTTGACCCGGATCATGCCGGCGTCCAGCCGGTCGGCGGCGGCCAGCGCCACGTCCAGGCTGCGGGTGTGCACCGAGGTGGAGAGGCTGTGCGGGGTGTCATTGGCGAGCGCGATGGCCTCGTCCAGGTCGGCCGCGGCGTGCAGCACGGCGATCGGGCCGAAGAACTCCTCGCGGGCCAGCGGGTGTTCGGCCGGCACCTCGGCGAGCAGGGTCGGCTCGACGTACCAGCCGGCCCGCTCGGGCACCCGGCCGCCGGTGAGCACGCTCGCCCCGGCCTCGACGGCCGAGGAGACGGCGCCGGTCAGCCGCTCCCGGGCGGCGGCGTTGATCACCGGCCCGCAGACCGCGTCGTCGACCGCCGCCAGCGCCTTGACCAGCGCCTCGCGCAGCGGCTCGTGGGCGGCGCCGACCGCGATCACCCGGCTGGTGGCGGTGCACTTCTGCCCCGCGTACCCGGCGACGGCCGCGGCGATGTGCCCGGCGGCCTGCGCGATGTCGGCGTCCGGCAGCACCAGCGCGGCGTTCAGCCCGCCGAGTTCGGCCTGCACCGGCACCCCGCGCTCGGTCGCGGCCCGCACCACGGCCCGGCCGACGCCGGTCGAGCCGGTGAAGGAGATCACGTCCGCGGTCTCCACCAGCGCCGCGCCCTCCTCCGCCCCGCCGGGCAGCACCGTGAACACGTCCTCGGGCAGCCCGGCCAGCTCGGCCAGCCGCAGCGCGCAGGCCGTCGCCTCGGGCGCCGGCTTCAGCACCACCGCGTTGCCGACGGCGAGGGCCGGCGCGGCCTTCCAGGTCGGGATCGCCAGCGGGAAGTTCCACGGCGCGATCAGCCCGGCGACCCCGTAGGGGCGGCGCCGGGTGAGCAGCAGCCCGGGGCCGGCGGCGGTCTCGTGCACCGCCCCGGAGGGCGCGTACGGCGCCTGCGCGTAGTAGCGCCAGATCGCCGCCGTGCGGGCGACCTCGCCGAGCGCCTCGGCCAGCGGCTTGCCGACCTCGCGCACGATCAGCGCGGCCAGCTCGTGGGCGTGCGCCTCCACGGCGTCCGCGATCCGGCCGAGCGCCGCCGACCGGGCGCCCGCTCCGGCGGCGAGCCAGTCGCCCTGCGCCGCCCGGGCCCGCCCGACGGCGGCCCGCACGGCCTCGGCGCCGGGCTCCTCGACGGCGACCACGAGGTCGGCGGGGTCGGCGGGGTTGTACGAGGTGATGGTCACAGCCAGCAGCCCTTCGAGGGAGGTACGGGGAACGAAGGAGGGAGGAGGGGTCAGAGCAGGAAGCCCGCCGGGAACGGGTCGCTCGGGTCGAGGAAGTACTGGGCGGTGCCGGTGACCCAGGCCCGCCCGGTGACGGTGGGCACCACCGCGGGCCGCCCGGCCACCTCGGTCTCCTCGACCAGCCGCCCGGTGAAGGTGGTCCCGATGAAGGAGTCGTTGCGGAAGTCCCGCCCGAGGGGCAGTTCGCCGCGCGCGTGCAGCTGGGCCATCCGCGCCGAGGTGCCGGTGCCGCAGGGCGAGCGGTCGAACCAGCCGGGGTGGATGGCCATCGCGTGCCGGGAGTGCTCGGCGGTGGAGCCGGGGGCGAGCAGCTGGACGTGGTGGCAGCTGTGGATGGACGGGTTCTCCGGGTGCACCGGCCGGTCCGGGCTCGCGTTGATCGCGTCCATCATCGCCAGGCCGGCGTCCAGGATCTCCTGCTTGCGCTCACGCTCGAAGGGCAGCCCGAACTCGGCGAGCGGCAGGATGGCGTAGAAGTTGCCGCCGTACGCGAGGTCGTAGGTCACCGTGCCGTAGCCGGGCACCTCGATCTTGCGGTCCAGGGCGACCGAGTAGGAGGGCACGTTGCGGATGGTCACCGCCTTGGCGGCGCCGTCCTCGACGTGCACCTCGGCGACCACGAGTCCGGCCGGGGTGTCCAGCCGTACGGTGGTGACCGGCTCGACCACGGGGACCATCCCGGTCTCGACCAGCACGGTGGCGACCCCGATGGTGCCGTGCCCGCACATCGGCAGCAGTCCGGAGACCTCGATGTAGAGCACGCCGAAGTCGGCGTCCGGCCGGGTCGGCGGCTGGAGGATCGCGCCGCTCATCGCGGCGTGGCCGCGCGGCTCGTACATCAGCAGGGTGCGGAAGTGGTCCAGGTGCTCCTGGAAGTGCACCCGGCGCTCGGCCATGGTGGCGCCGGGGATGACGCCGAAGCCGCCGGTGATCACCCGGGTCGGCATGCCCTCGGTGTGCGAGTCGACGGCGTGGAACACGTGACGGCTGCGCATGGGTCACAACTCCCGTACAGGTTCGGATGGTGGGGGGTGGGCCGGGCCGACTGCCGCCGCAGCCGGCCCGGAGGCCCGGGTTCGCGCCGGTGTCAGACCAGGCCGTCGGCCAGCGCCTTCTCGGTGGCCGCGCGGACGGCCGTCTCGATCTCCGGGACGAGCGGCTGGCGCGGGGCGCGCACCGGGCCGCCGGGGCGCCCGGCGATGTCCATGGAGAGCTTGATGGCCTGGACGAACTCGGTCTTGGAGTCCCAGCGCAGCAGCGAGTGCAGCGACTTGTAGAGCGGCAGCGCGCTCTCCAGGTCCTTGGAGACGGCGGCGTCGTAGAGCGCCACCGAGGCGGCCGGCAGGGCGTTCGGGTAGCCGGCGATCCAGCCGACCGCTCCGGCGAGCGCCAGCTCCAGCAGCACGTCGTCGGCGCCGATCAGCAGGTCCAGCCCGGGGGCCAGCTCGGCGATCTCGTACGCCCGGCGGACGTCGCCGCTGAACTCCTTGACCGCGACGATCGAGCCCTCGGCGTGCAGCTGGGCGAGCAGCGGGGGGACCAGGTCGACCTTGGTGTCGATCGGGTTGTTGTACGCCACGATCGGCAGGCCGGCCTTGGCGACCTCGGCGTAGTGGGCGCGCACCGAGGCGTGGTCGGCCCGGAAGGCGTTCGGCGGCAGCAGCAGGACGGAGCCGGCGCCGGCCTCGGCGGCCTGCTCGGCCCAGCGGCGGGACTCGGCGCTGCCGTAGGCGGCGACGCCGGGCATGACCCGGGAGCCGTCGCCGGCCGCCTCGACGGCGACCTCGACGACCTTGGCGCGCTCCTCGGCGGTGAGCGTCTGGTACTCGCCCAGCGAGCCGTTGGGGACGACGCCCTCGCAGCCGGAGTCGATCAGCCAGCGGACGTGCTCGGCGTAGGCGTCGTAGTCGACGGAGTGGTCCGGGCGCAGCGG
The DNA here is from genome assembly GCF_055589745.1 of Kitasatospora sp. NPDC041917. Classification (NCBI taxonomy): domain Bacteria; kingdom Bacillati; phylum Actinomycetota; class Actinomycetes; order Kitasatosporales; family Streptomycetaceae; genus Kitasatospora; species Kitasatospora sp. NPDC041917. Next base: position 418,444 of record NZ_JBVJBI010000001.1, read on the forward strand.
GAGCGTGGTGGCGACCATGATGCCGCGCCAGGGACGGTTGGTGTCGTGCTGGGTGATGGACACATGAGCTCCTTGATGAGGTGTGACATTTTACAAGAGCGGACGGGCCGGAGACAAGGTCCCCGGCCCGCCGTTCGACGGCGGGCCCGTTACGACTCCGGGGTGGGCCCCGCCGCCAGCTGGGAGAGCGGCACCGGGCAGCCCAGCGGGCGGCGGTCGGGCCCGGGCTCACCCGAACCGGCCAGGCAGGCCACGGCCGGACCGCACATCCGGCCCTGGCACCAGCCCATCCCGGCCCGGGTGAGCAGCTTGACGGTGCGCGGATCGCCCGCGCCCAGTTCCTCGACGGCCTCCCGGATCGCCTCGACCGGCACCTCCTCGCACCGGCAGACGTCGGTGTCCGGACGCAGCCAGCCGGTCCAGCCGGGGCCCGGCCGGTGGGCGGCGGCCATCAGGTCGGCGAAGGCCCGCAGCCGCGAGCGGCGGCGCATCAGCGCGGCCGCGGGTCGCTCCCCGGCCACCGCGTACGCGGCCAGCTCGCCCTCGGCGAGCGCGAGGTCCGCGCCGCCGACGCCATTGGTCTCCCCCGCGGACCAGAGGCCGGGCACGCTGGTGCGCAGCCGGGCGTCGACCTCCAGCGCGACCGCGCCGTCCGGCCCGGTCACGGTCCGCGCACCCAGCTCGGTGGCCAGGTCGATCTGCGGCAGCAGGCCGTGGCCGACGGCGAGCGCGTCGCAGTCGATCCGCCGCCCGGTGCCGGGCACCGGCCGCCAGTCGGCGTCCAGCCGGGCCACCGTGACGCCGGTGACCCGGTCCGTCCCGTGCGCCTCGACCACCGCGCTGCGCGGGCGCAGCCGCACGCCGTGGCGCAGCAGCGCCCCGCCGTGCCCGGCGCCCTCGACCAGCTTGCCGGGCACGCCCGCCAGCACGCCGGGGTGCCGCGCGTACCCGAGGTAGGCGGTCGCCTCGACCACGGCGGGCACCTCGGCCCCGGCGGTGACCAGCGAGGAGGCGGCCGCGAGCAGCAGCGGGCCGCTGCCGGCCACCACGATCCGCTTCCCGGGCAGCACCAGCCCGGCCTTGAGCATGGCCTGGGCGCCGCCCGCGGTGACGACCCCGGGCAGGGTCCAGCCGGGGAACGGCAGCTGCCGCTCGTACGCGCCGGTGGCGAGCAGCACCGATCGGGACCGGACGGTGGCCCGGTCGGTGCTCTCCGGCCCGCGGGTGACGTGCACCGCGAAGCCGTCCCCGGTGCGCTCCAGGGCCCAGACCTGGTGCCCGGCCAGGAAGGCGGCCCGCCCGGCGCGCTCGTGCGCGTCGAGCCGGTCGGCCCGGCCGGTGTAGGCGGACCAGTGGTGGTGCAGCCGGTCCGGCCGCGCCGCGCCCAGGCCGGGCGCCGGGTGGCGGTAGTACTGCCCGCCGGTGCTCCGCCCGCCGTCCAGCAGGGCGCAGCGCAGCCCGAGGTCGGCGGCGGTGACGGCGGCGGCCAGCCCGGCCGGGCCGGCGCCGACCACCACGAGGTCGTACGGCTGGCTGTCGTGGGCGTCAGACGGCGAGGTCGGCACGGCCGTGGCCCTCCTGGGTGGTGACGGTGGTGCCGGGCTCCGCGGGGAGCAGGCAGGTGCGCTGGTTGGGGCGGCCGTCCACGGTGGCCAGGCAGTCGAAGCAGGCGCCGATCCCGCAGAACGCCCCGCGCGGTTCGCCGCCGACCCGGGTGGTGCGCCAGGCGAGCACGCCGTCGGCCCAGAGCGCGGCGGCGATCGACTGCCCGGGCAGCGCGGGGACGGGCCGCCCGTCGAACTCGATGTGGTGGGCGGGCCCGGGCTCGGCCTGGACCAGCCCGGCGGGGGTGCGGCGGCGCATCGGCGGCTTCTCCAATCCTGGACGGAATCTCATGTGTGGCGATGGCGGGCCGGCGCTCACCCGGCCGGGAAGCGGTCCGCCCGGAACGGTGCGAGGTCCAGCTCCGGCCGCTTGCCGGTGAGCTGCTCGCTGATCAGCAGCCCGGTCGCCGGGGCCAGCCCGATGCCGGCCCCCTCGTGCCCGCAGGCGTGGTAGAGCCCGGGCACCCGGGGGTCGGCGCCGATGGCCGGCAGGTGGTCCGGCAGGTACGGGCGGAAGCCCCGGTAGGTGCGCATCACGGTGACGTCGGCGAGCACCGGGAACAGCGCGGCGGCCTGGGCGGCGAGCCGGCTCAGCACCTCCTGGGAGAGCGTGCGGTCGAAGCCGACCCGCTCCCGGCTGGCACCGATCAGCACCGGCCCGCCCGGGGTGCCCTCGATCACGGCGGAGGTCTCCAGCCCGGCCGATCCGCTGGCCACGTTGGCCACGTAGTCGGCGGCGTAGACCTTGTGCCGCACGACCCGCGGCAGCGGCTCGGTGACCAGCACGAAGCCGCGCCGGGGCAGCACCGGCAGGTGCACTCCGGCCAGCGCGGCGATCTCGCCGCCCCAGGTGCCGGCCGCGTTCACCACGGCGGCGGCGGCCAGGCTCCGCCGGTCGGTCCGCACGCCGCGCACGGCGCCGTCCGGGCCGCGGTCGACGGCGGTGACGCTCTCCCCGGTGATCAGCTCGGCGCCCATCCGGCGGGCCTCGCGCAGCAGGTGGGCGGCGGCCAGGGCGGGCTGGACCTGGGCGTCCTGCGGGTAGTGGAAGCCGCCGGCCAGGCCCTCGGCCAGGTGCGGCTCCAGCTCGCGCAGCCGCTCGCCGGGCACCTCCTCGGCCTCGACCCCGACGGTCCGCTGCCCGGCGGCGAAGGCCCGCAGCGCGTCCTGCCCGGCGGCGGTGGAGGCGACCACCACGCCGCCCTTGGGCTCGTACTCGATCGCGGGGCCGAGCCGCTCGGCGAGTTCGCGCCAGAGCCGGGTGCTGAGCAGGGCGAGGTCGAGTTCGGGGCCGGGCTCCTTGTCGGAGACCAGCAGGTTGCCCTCGCCCGCACCGGTGGTGCCACCGGCCACCGGGCCGCGGTCCACGACGGCGACGGCGAGCCCGGCGCGGGCGGCGTAGTAGGCGCAGGCGGCGCCGACCACACCGGCGCCGACCACGACGACGTCCAGGGGAGGTCTCTCGGTCTTCAGCACGGCAGTAATATGTCACATGCCATGCGACCTGCCAAGACCGCCCCACCGAAACCCGGGACCACCCCCACCAGCGGAAAGGCCGGAACGGCGGGAAGCCCCGGCCCACCGCTCGGCAGAACGGCGGACCGGGGCTCCCTCAAGCCCTACCGGCTCAGGTGATGTCGTCCATCTCCTCGCGACGGGACGCCGGCACCGACACACCGGCCGCCGGGGTCGCCGAGGCCTGGACGGACTCCGCACCGGCCACCGGCTGCACCGAGAGGTCCACGTGCGAGGCCTCCTCGTCGTCCAGCCCGGCGTCCGGGTTGCGACGCGCCTTGCGCTTGTCGTTGAAGAGCGCGATCCCCACCGCGATGAAGTACAGCGCCCAGATCGGCATCGACAGCAGCAGCATGCTGAACGGGTCGGCGCCCGGAGTGGCGAACGCGGCGAACACGGTGATCGCCATGACCATCCCGCGCCACCAGCTGAGCAGCCGCTTACCGGTCACGATGCCCACCAGGTTGAGCATCACCAGCAGCAGCGGAAACTCGAAGGCGAGGCCGAAGACCAGCACCATCCGGGTGGCGATGTCGAAGTAGTCCTCGGGCGGCAGGATCGGCGTGGTGTCGCTCGGAGTGAACGAGATCAGCATCTCGACCATGGTCGGCATGACCATGATCGCGGCCGCCACACCCGCCAGGAACAGCGGGGCGCCGCACGCCATGAAGATGACCGCGTACTTCTTCTCGTTCCTGTGCAGGCCGGGCGCCACGAAGGCCCACACCTGGTACAGCCAGACCGGGACGGCCGCCACCACGCCCGCGGTCAGCGCGACCTTCAGCATCCAGTTGAAACCGGCGGTGAGGCCGATGTTGGACACCTGGGCGCAGCGCCCGTGGTACTGGTCCGCGTCGACCTTGGTGTTGCACTGCGGCAGCGGCTGGAGCAGGAAGTGCTCGATCTGCTTGTGGTAGATCGCCGCGACGATCGCGAACAGCACGATCGCCAGGACCGACTTGACCACGCGGTTGCGCAGTTCCCGCAGGTGGTCGGCGAGGGCCATCCGCCCCTCAGGATCCTTTGACGCCTTCGGCGCCTTGGAGAGCTTGCTCAACCCCGGTCCTCAACTCGTGCGTCGGGGCCCGCCGGTCGACGGGCCTCCGTGGTCGCGCGCCTCCCGCACGTCGTGCGCGCGGCGCGCGTCGGCTGCCTCACGTGCGCCGCGCTCAGTGCGGGCGGTCGCCGTCGGGCGCGGAGGCCCCGGCGGCGGGCTCGTTCACCGGACGGGCCGTGGCCGAAGCACCCGGAGCGGACTGGATGGTCCGGCCCGCGGCACCGTCGACCGGGGCCGCTGCCCGAGCGGGCGGGGCCGGCTGCTCGGACCGGCCGTCCGAACGCATCGCCTGGGCCTCGCTCTTCAGGATCCGCATCGACTTGCCCAGCGAGCGCGCCAGGTCGGGCAGCCGCTTGGCTCCGAACAGCAGGATGGCGAGAACCACGATCACCACGATCGCGGTCGGCGAGATGCGCATGCGCGACCACCTTCAGTCATGGCGGCCCGACGGGCCGTCCGCTACGGATGGTAACCGCTGCGGATGATGCCACGACGACGGCCGCCCGAACAGGACAGCGGCCCCCGGTACGCGGTTCAGGAGCCAACTGAGAGCGTAACCCGCCCCCACCCGCGCGCAGCAGCCCCCGTACCACCCGGAGCCGCGCCGTGCTAAGCGGCCGGGACCCGCTCCGCCGCCGGGGCGTTCGCCGCCGGCATCGCGTCCGCCAGGTCCTCGGCCGCCGCGGCCAGCGCCCGCGAGGCCCGGTCCACGCCCTTGGCCAGCGCCCGCACGTCCAGCCAGAGCCGGATCGCGAGGACCCCGAGGACCAGCAGGCCCGCGGTGGCGAGCAGGACGGCGGCGACGAGCATCCAGGACATGCGCCCACCCTATACGGGGGTCACCCCTCCGCCGGGACGAGCCGCATGGTGCGCACCCCGGCCCCGGTGAGCGCCTCGACGATCTTCTCCCCGGCCGGCTTGCGCACCGCCGCACCGCACCGCGGGCAGCCGAAGCTGTAGTGCGCCTGGGCCGGGGTGCGACCGAGGGTCAGGCGGAAGTCCTCGGCCGGGAGCTCCACCTTCTCCCGGCACTCGGAGCAGTACACCTTGAATCTGGTCCCGGGTTCCACCGCTCAGGCCCGCCCCTCCCCGTAGGCGGCCAGCGCCTCCCGCGCGGCCGAGCGCGCCTGCTCGGCCAGGTCGGGCGGCGAGACGATCCGGCCGTCCCGGCCCAGCCGCAGCGCCAGCGGGCGCAGCTGGGAGGGGTCGGCGCTGCGCAGGGTGATCCGCAGCCCGCCGTCGGGCAGTTCCTCGGCCCGGTCGTGGGTGTAGTACTCGGCCACCCAGCGCCCCCCGGAGGAGACCTCGACGACCACCTCGGGGTCGTCCGCCGCCGGGTTGACCAGCCCGCCGCTCAGGTCGCGCGGCTCGCGCCGGGGCGGGTCGGCCGGGACGTCCAGGACGCGGATCTCGGCGACCCGGTCGAGCCGGAACATCCGGTGGTCCTCGGAGGTGCGGCACCAGGCCTCGAGGTAGGTGTGGCCCTCGGTGAGCAGCCGGATCGGGTCCACCTCGCGCTCGGTCATCCCGCCGCGCCCGTGCGAGTAGTAGCGCAGCCAGAGCCGGCGGCCCTCGCTGAGCGCGCGGTCGATGTCGGCGAACACGTGGCTCTCCGCCTCGAAGGTCACGCCGACCCGGGCGCTGCCCTCGGCACTCTCCCCGGCCGCGTTCTCGATCTTGGCGACGGCCCGGGTGAGCGCCTCCCGGTCCCCGGCCCGCAGGCCCGGCAGCCCGGCCACCGCGCGGGCGGCCACCAGCAGCGCGGTCGCCTCGTCGGCGGCCAGCCGCAGCGGCTGGGCCACGTCGTCGACGTTGTGCCACCAGATCCGCTCGCCGTCGGTGTCGATGTCGAGCAGGTCGCCGCCGCGGAAGCTGGTGCCGCACATCGGCAGCACGTTGAGGTCCGCGATCAGCTCGCGCTCGCTGATCCCGAACGCCCGGGCCACCTCGGCGACCTCGGCCCCGGGCCGCTCGCGCAGGTAGGTGACCAGCGACAGCATCCGTCGCGTCTGGTCGATGGCATTACTCACGGACGCTCTCCCTCGATATCCGCGACCGCCCGCAGCCGGTCGACCACATCCGCCCGCAGCTCCTCCGGCCCGAGCACCAGCACGTCCGGCCCGAACTCGGCCAGGTCCGCGCCCAGCCCGTTGCCGTACGGGATCTCCAGCTCGTCCCAGGCCTCGTCCACCCGGGTGCTGCCCAGCGCCTTGGTGCGCAGCGGGAAGCCGGCACCCCGGCGGACCCGGACGGTCGCGGTGGCGGTGGCCCCCTCCCCCGCGAACTTCGCCACGGTGGCCCGGACGTCCACGTGCTCGGGCACGGTGCCGAGGAACGCCCCGGACCTCGCCTTCACCTTGCCGGTGATCCGGCTGAGCCGGAACACCCGGGCGTCGCCGCGGTCGCGGTCGTACCCGGCCAGGTACCAGTGCCCGCGCCAGCACTCCAGCGCCCACGGCTCGACGCTGCGCTGCTCGGCGGCGGCGGCGCCGGCCTTGCGGTACTCGAAGGCGACCGGACGGCGGTCCCGGGCGGCGGTGAGCAGCGGCTCGAACGCGGCCTCCCGGGCGGGGATGCGCGGCTCCAGGGCGGTGCGGCCCTCGGCCTCGGCGAACGGCACCCCGGCCGCCCGCAGCTTCTGCAGGGCGCCGCTGGCCGCACCGGACATCTTGGCCTGCTGCCAGACCCGGGCGGCCAGGGTCAGCGCGGCCGCCTCCTCGGCGTCGAGGGCGATCTCGGGCAGCCGGTTGCGGTCGGCGCGGGCCAGGTAGCCGAGCTCGCCGTCCAGGGTGCTCTCGTCGACGTCGATCACCAGGCCGAGCTCGCGCAGGTCGTCCTTGTCCCGCTCGAACATCCGGTTGAAGGCGTCCTCGCTGCCGTTCTGCCAGGCCTCGCGGTACGCCTCGATGGACTCCCGCAGCTCCTTCTTGGAGAGCGGACGTCGGGTGTTCATCAGGCACAGGGCGAGATTCATCAGCCGCTCTGCCTTCGCGATCGCCATCGCTGACCCTTCCGGTGTGCCGCGCCGAGCGCGGGGTGCGCCAACCGGGCGATCACCACCCGGCGGGACCGACCGTACCGGTAGCGGTACGCACCGCAAAAGCGGCATCCCCGAACACCCCCGGACATGCCCGTGGGCCGGGCCCCCGGAGGGGTCCGGCCCACGGGCACGGCAGGCTCAGACGGCCAGCAGGTCGACCACGAAGATCAGGGTCGAGCCGGCCGGGATGAGCGGCGTCGGCGACTGGTTGCCGTACGCCAGGCGCGCCGGGATGGTCAGCTCGCGGCGGCCGCCGACCTTCATGCCGACGACGCCCTGGTCCCAGCCCTTGATGACGCGGCCGCCGCCCAGCGGGAAGCGGAACTCGTTGGGGCTCCGGTTCCAGCTCGCGTCGAACTCCTCGCCGGTCTCGAAGGTCACACCGACGTAGCGGACGCTGACGTTCTGGCCCCGCTTGGCCTCCTCGCCCTCACCGACGACGATGTCGCGGATCTGCAGCTCCGTCGGGGCGTCGCCGATCGGGAAGTCGATCTCGGGCTTCTCGTTGAGGTTGACGCTCACAGTCCCTCTTCTCACATTCGCTCTGCTGTCACGACCAAGCGGCGGGCGCCCGCACCCGGTCCGTTCTTCCCGGACCACGGTACGGGCGCCCGCCGCCCGTCCGGGCCCGGCCACGCGGCCGGACCCGGAGGTCACACGTACACCATTGTCACCCGAAAGTGGATCAGCCCTGACCCGCGTCGAGGATGTCCACCACGAAGACCAGCGTCGCGCCGGGCGGGATGTCGCCCTGGCCCTTGTCGCCGTAGCCCAGCGAGGCGGGGATCACCAGCTCGACCCGGCTGCCGACGGTCTGGCCCTCCAGGCCCTGGTCCCAGCCCTGGATGACCTGGCCGCCGCCGACCGGGAAGGTGAACGCCTGGCCCTTGCTGAGCGAGGAGTCGAACACCTTGCCGCTGGAGAACAGCGCGCCGGTGTACTGGACGACGACCTTCTCGCCCTTCTCCACCTTCGGCCCGGTGCCCTTGATCAGGACGTGCGACTTCAGCTCGGTCGGGTCCTTCGCGCCGGCCACCGGGGTGATCTCGGCCGGCTTCTTGCCGTTGTCCTTGACCTGCGGGAAGTCCGCCGGCGGCGGGGTGACGGTTCCGCTCACCACGGCGTCGGGCGCGTTGGCGTTGCGGACGTCGATCACGAAGATCAGGTCGTCCTTGGGGCCGATCGACATGTCGGCCTTGCCCTGGGCGCCGAACGCGGCGGCCGGCGGGGCCACCACCAGCAGCCGGCTGCCGGCCTTCTTGCCGATCACGGCCTGGTCCAGGGCCGGGATCAGCGCGTCGGTGCCGGCCTGGAAGATCTGCGGCTTCCCGTCGGCGTCGTACGAGCTCGGGATGTCCTTGCCGGTGTTCCAGTCCTTGGCGGTGTAGTCCACCGAGGCCCAGGAGTTCTTCTCCACCTTGGCGCCGGTGCCCTCGGTGAGCACCTTGACGACGAAGGAGCCGTCGGAGGCCTCGCCCGGCACCTGGATCTCGGCCTTCTTGCCGAAGTCCCCGGCGACCGTCGGCAGCACCTTGGCGCTGTCCTTGATCGGCGGCACCGGGTCGGCGGTCGGCGTGGGCGGCGCGCTCTTGGCCGCGTCCGGCTTGGCCGCGGCGCTGTCCTTGGAGCCGTCCTTGTTCACCACGTAGAGCGTGATGCCGCTGCCGACCAGCAGCAGGGCCAGCACCGTACCGAGGATCACGCCCAGCTTGCCGACACCGGGCGGGTTCTCGTCGTACCCGGCCTCCGAGCTGTCGGTCTTGCGCACGTTGGAGGCGAAGATCTGCGGGGCGTCGTCGTCCGTCTTCGTTCCGCCCGCGGGGCGCGGCGCCTCGCCGGGCTGCGCCCAGCCGGCCTGCTGCGCCAGGATCGCCGGGGGGACGACGATCGACTCGCGGTCCCCGCCGACCGGGCCGCCGGGACGGGAGGCGGCCGGGTCACCCGCAGAGCTGTCGTTCGCCGCGGTACCGGCCCCGCCCGGGCTCGGCGTCTTCTCAGTCATGACTCCCCATCCATCTCGCCACGAGGTCTTCCAGGTCTGCGTCCGGCGTGGGCACGCCGGCCTGCTGCCGCACCGCCCGCCCGGACCTCGGCACCGGGCGGCGCCTGCCACAGTGCGTGGGCAGTATGACAGCTCAGGATGAGGGCGGACGCTTCGCTGTACGAGCGTCCGCCCAAGCGTACGGAATCCCCGGGGTGAGTTCCTAGACCGCTTCGAGAATGTCGATCACGAAGACCAGCGTCGAGTTCGCCGGCACCGAGCCCTGCGCCTTGTCCTGGTAGCCGAGCGCCGGCGGGACCACCAGCAGGACCCGGCTGCCGACGTTCTGCCCGACCAGGCCCTTGTCCCAGCCCTCGATCACGCTGCCGGTGCCGATCTGCACCGCCTGCGCGCCGCCGTGCGTCCAGGAGGAGTCGAACTGCTGGCCGTTGGCCCACAGCACCCCGGTGTACTGCACCACCAGGGTCTGCCCGCTCTTGACCTGCTTGCCCTCGCCCTTGATCAGCACCGCCTGCTGGAGGTCGGCGGGCGCGGCCTGCCCTTCCGGGATCGTGATCGTCACCGGCGCCTTGCCGTTGTCCTTGACCTGCGGCAGCGTGGCGGGCGGCTCGGTCATCGTCCCGGTGAGCGTGGAGTCCGGCGGCAGGCTCTCCATGATGTCCAGCACGAACACCACGGTGTCGCCCTTGCTGACGCCCAGCTGGCTGGAGCCCTGCTCGCCGAAGGCCGCCTCCGGCGGGGCCACCACCAGCAGCCGGGAGCCCACCTTCTTGCCGATCACGCTCTGGTCCAGCGCCGGCACCAGCTGCCCGCTGCCGGCCTGGTAGAGCTGCGGCTTGCCGTTGGCGTCGTACGAGCTCGGCAGGTCCTTGCCGGTGGTCCAGTCCTTGGCGGTGTAGTTGACCGTCACCCAGTCGCCCTTGTTGACGGTCGCCCGCTCACCCTCGATGACCGTGTTCACCACGAACTGGCCGCTGGGCTGCTGGCCCTCGGGAATGGTGATGGTGGCCTTGCTGCCGAATCCGCCACCCGAAAGAGTGGGCATCGGCGACGCCTCGCCGACCGGCGCGGGCACCGTCGGGGCGGCGCTCGCCGTGGACGGCGTCGCCGGGCCGGCCGCCTTGGGGGAACTGCTACAGGCGACCGCGAGCAGCAACGGCAGGGTGAGAAGCAAACCGGCGGTGCGGCGCACGGTGGTCCTAACTGTCGGTCGAAGTCGGCTCTCCTGACTCGACGGACAGCGTATGCCCGGCACGCGTCCGGCCCCGGTAGACACCACCGGGGCCGGCCACCGCCTTGATCACAAAGCCTCGATCACACCGCCTCCGCTACATCCCCGCGATCAGCTTCTCCACCCGCTCGTCCACCGAGCGGAACGGGTCCTTGCACAGCACCGTGCGCTGCGCCTGGTCGTTCAGCTTCAGGTGCACCCAGTCCACCGTGAAGTCCCGGCGCTGCTCCTGCGCCCGGCGGATGAAGTCCCCGCGCAGCCGCGCCCGGGTGGTCTGCGGCGGGATCGACTTGGCCTCGAAGGTCTTGAGGTCGGTGGTCACCCGCTGCGCCTGGCCCTTGCCCTGGAGCAGGTAGAACAGGCCGCGGCGGCGGTGGATGTCGTGGTACGCGAGGTCGATCTGGGCCACCCGCGGGTTGGACATGCTCATCCCGTGCTTCTCGCGGTAGCGCTCGATGAGCTTGTACTTCATGATCCAGTCGATCTCCTGGGCCACCCCGTCCAGCCGCTCGGTGCGGACGGCCTCCAGGGTACGGCCCCACAGGTCGAGCACCCGGCCGACGGTGCCGGTGTTGATGCCCTTGCGGTCCGCGAACTCCAGGGCCTTCGTGTAGTACTCCTCCTGGATGTCCAGCGCGCTGGCCTCCCGGCCGTTGGCGAGCCGCACCTGGTGGGTGCCGGTGAGGTCGTGGCTGACCTCGCGGATCGCCCGGATCGGGTTCTCCAGGGTGAGGTCGCGCATCACCACGCCGGCCTCGATCAGCCGCAGCACCAGGTCGGTGGAGCCGACCTTGAGCAGCGTCGTGGTCTCGGACATGTTGGAGTCGCCGACGATCACGTGCAGCCGGCGGTAGCGCTCGGCGTCCGCGTGCGGCTCGTCCCGGGTGTTGATGATCGGGCGCGAGCGGGTGGTGGCGGAGCTGACGCCCTCCCAGATGTGCTCGGCCCGCTGGCTGACGCAGTACACCGCGCCGCGCGGGGTCTGGAGCACCTTGCCCGCGCCGCAGATCAGCTGCCGGGTGACCAGGAACGGGATCAGCACGTCGGCGAGCCGGGAGAACTCGCCGTGCCGGGCCACACAGTAGTTCTCGTGGCAGCCGTAGGAGTTCCCGGCCGAGTCGGTGTTGTTCTTGAAGAGGTAGACGTCCCCCGCGATGCCCTCCTCGTGCAGCCGCCGCTCGGCGTCCACCAGGAGGCCTTCGAGGATCCGCTCGCCGGCCTTGTCGTGCGTCACCAGCTCGACGACGTCGTCGCACTCGGGGGTGGCGTACTCGGGGTGGGAGCCGACGTCGAGGTAGAGGCGGGCGCCGTTGCGCAGGAAGACGTTGCTGCTTCGGCCCCAGGAGACGACCCGGCGGAACAGGTACCGCGCGACCTCGTCCGGTGACAGCCGCCGCTGCCCGCGGAACGTGCAGGTCACGCCGTACTCGTTCTCCAGCCCGAAAATCCGGCGGTCCATGAGCACTCCATTCTCTGTCGGAGCTGTCCGAAACCGCCTCCACGACGGCTGGGCCGCCGCAGGGGCACCGGAGTCCCGCACGACGGCGGCGGGGCCGCCGTACGGAACTCCACAGGTACTGCTACACCGGCGTGCCGCCCGCCGGGTTGTCGTCGTCGTCCGCCTCGGCGGACTGGTCCCCGTCGAGCAGCCGGCCCAGCTGGTTGCCCAGGATCCGCTTGAACTTGCGCTGCTGGAACCGCTGGCGGTCGAGGACCGCGACCTCCAGCTGTTCCGGCGTGAGGCTGCGCGGGCTGCCGCCGTTGGGGTCGCGGGCGAGCGAGTCCACCGCGACCTTCACCGCCTCGGTGAGGCTCAGGCCGGCCCGGTGGCGCTGGCCCAGGTAGTTGCCGATCGAGTCGGCGTTGCCGCCGACCACCACGTAGTTCTTCTCGTCCACGACCGAGCCGTCCGGCGTGAGCCGGTAGATCTGGTCGTTGTCGGAGGTGCGGCCGACCTCGGCCACGATCAGCTCGACCTCGTACGGCTTCTCGCCGACCGAGGAGAAGATGGTGCCCAGGGTCTGGGCGTACACGTTGGCCAGGCCCCGGGCCGTGACGTCGGCCCGGTCGTAGGAGTAGCCGCGCAGATCGGCGTAGCGGACGCCGCCGATGCGCAGGTTCTCGAACTCGTTGTAGCGGCCGACCGCCGCGAAGGCGATCTTGTCGTAGATCTCGGAGACCTTGTGGAGCGCCCTGGAGGTGTTCTCCGCGACGAAGACGATGCCGTCGGCGTAGGTGAGCACGACCACGCTGCGGCCGCGCGCGATGCCCTTGCGGGCGTACTCCGCGCGGTCCGCCATGGCCTGCTGGGGTGAGACGTAGAACGGTGTCGACACCGGCGGTCGTCCCTTTCCTGTGAGGTGGTGGCTAGATCAGCGGGGCCTGCGGGCCGTTGGGCCGGGCCAGGCGCTCGTCGGTGATGGCGACGGCGACCTCCGTGACCTCCGCCTCGGTGAGTCGGCGGAAGCCGTCCTCGGTGATCAGCGAGACGATCGGGAAGATCTTGCGGGCGAGGTCCGGGCCGCCGGTGGCGGAGTCGTCGTCGGCCGCGTCGTACAGCGCCTGGACGACCATGGTGACGGCCTGGTCGGCCGTCAGCCCCTCGCTGTAGAGCTTCTTCATCGAGCCGCGCGCGAAGACCGAGCCCGAGCCGGTGGCGGTGAAGCCGCGCTCCTCGGACCGCCCGCCGGTGACGTCGTAGTTGAAGATCCGGCCGCGGCCGAGGTCCAGGTCGTAGCCGGCGAACAGCGGCACCACCGCGAGGCCCTGCATCGCCATGCCCAGGTTGCCCCGGATCATGGTGGTGAGCCGGTTGGCCTTGCCCTCCAGGGAGAGCGTGGTGCCCTCGATCTTCTCGTAGTGCTCCAGCTCCAGTTGGAACAGCCGGACCATCTCGATCGCGAGGCCCGCGGTGCCGGCCACGCCGACCGCGCTGAACTCGTCGGCCGGGAACACCTTCTCCATGTCGCGCTGGGCGATCACGTTGCCCATCGTGGCCCGGCGGTCACCCGCGATGACCACGCCGCCGTCGAAGGTCGCGGCCACGATCGTGGTCCCGTGCGGGGCCTCGACCACGGCGCCCTCGGGGAGCCCGCGGCGACCGGGGACCAGCTCCGGCTTGTGCTCGGCGAGGAAGTCGATGAACGAGGACGACCCCGGGGTCAGGAAGGCAGCCGGTAGACGCCCGGTGCCACGAGTGTTGGCTTCCACACGATTCCTTCCAGGTAGCTTGAAGCGCGCGCTGCCCGCACCCTACCCGCCCGACGATCACTGTCCACGGGTGGAGGGGCCGGTGCCGGACGGCCGGGCGGTGCTCGCCGCCCGGCCGCCCCGGACGGTCGCGACCGTGAATTCGGAATGCCCGGGTGCGGGCTATTGCCCGCCCTTCTGGACGAATCCGCGCACGAAATCCTCGGCATTCGACTCGAGGACCTCGTCGATTTCGTCCAGCACCGCGTCGACGTCGTCGCTCAGCTTTTCCTGGCGCTCCTTGAGGTCGTCGGAATTCTGGCTTTCCGCGGCCTGCTCCTCGACCTCCTCGGAGGAACGGTTTGCCCGCTGCTGGCCGCCGCCGGTGTCCTTGCTCGCCATTTCCCTCACCCCGCTCGATTCGTCTGGCACGGTTCGGTCGTTGCTTGCTGCACCGACCCTATACACAAGGTGCGACTGCCGCTCCCGGTTTGCCGGTGGCGCTTCCTGTCCAACACCCGCTGCCACCCCGGATGATTCCCATTCGGCGGACGTTCACCCATGGTGATCGAAAAGTTACCCGCCGGCCAGCACCCGGAGCAGGTCCTCGGCCGTGCGGCAGCGGTCCAGCAGCTCCTTGACGTGGTTGCGGGTGCCGCGCAGCGGCTCCAGGGTGGGGACGCGCTGCAACGAGTCCCGGCCGGGCAGGTCGAAGATCACCGAGTCCCAGGAGGCCGCCGCGACGTGGTCCGCGTACTGCTCCAGACAGCGACCGCGGAAGTACGCCCTGGTGTCCTCCGGCGGCTTGGAGACGGCCCGCTCGACCTCGTCCTCGGTGACCAGCCGCTCGAACCGCCCGCGGGCCACCAGACGGTTGTAGAGGCCCTTCTCGGGCCGCACGTCGCTGTACTGGAGGTCGACCAGGTGCAGCCGCGGGTTGTCCCACTCCAGGGTGTCCCGGCTGCGGTAGCCCTCCAGGATCTCCCGCTTGGCGATCCAGTCCAGCTGCCGGGACAGCGACATCGGGTCGCGCTCCAGCCGGCCCAGGACGTCCTCCCAGCGCGCCAGCACGTCCACCGTCTGCTCGTCCGCGTCGGCGCCGAAGCGGTCCTCCACGTACTTGCGGGCCAGCTCGAAGTACTCCAGCTGGAGCTGGACGGCGGTGAGCCGGCGCCCGTTGCGCAGGGTGATCAGGTGCTTGAGCGTCGGGTCGTGGGAGACCCGGTGCAGGGTGCGCACCGGCTGGTCCACCGCGAGGTCGGCGGCGATGAAGGAGTCCTCGATCATCGACAGGACCAGCGAGGTGGTGCCCAGCTTGAGGTAGGTGGAGATCTCGGAGAGGTTGGCGTCCCCGATGATCACGTGCAGTCGGCGGTACTTCTCGGCGTCGGCGTGCGGCTCGTCCCGGGTGTTGATGATCGGGCGCTTGAGCGTCGTCTCCAGGCCCACCTCGACCTCGAAGTAGTCCGCCCGCTGGCTGATCTGGAAACCGTGCGCGGAGCCGTCCTGGCCGATGCCGACCCGGCCGGCGCCGGTGACCACCTGGCGGGAGACGAAGAACGGGGTGAGGTGGCGGACGATGTCGGCGAACGGTGTCGCCCGCTTCATCAGGTAGTTCTCGTGGGTGCCGTAGGAGGCGCCCTTGTTGTCGGTGTTGTTCTTGTAGAGGTGGATGGTCTGCCCGTTGGGCAGTTCCAGCGCGCGTTGTGCCGCGGCCGCCATGATCCGCTCGCCGGCCTTGTCCCAGAGCACGGCGTCACGCGGGTTGGTCACCTCGGGCGAGCTGTACTCGGGGTGCGCGTGGTCCACGTAGAACCGGGCCCCGTTGGTGAGGATGACGTTGGCGAGGCCGATGTCCTCGTCGGTCAGCTGGCTGGCGTCCGCGACCTCGCGGGCCAGGTCGAACCCCCGTGCGTCGCGCAGCGGGTTCTCCTCCTCGAAGTCCCAGCGGGCCCGCCGTGCCCGGTGCATCGCCGCCGCGTACGCGTTGACGATCTGGGACGAGGTGAGCATGGCGTTGGCGTTGGGGTGCCCGGGCACGGAGATCCCGTACTCGGTCTCGATGCCCATCACGCGCCGTACGGTCATGCGGCCCTCCTTGCCCGGTGCGCCGCCCCCGACGGGCGGAGCACGCTGACGTACCGCCGAACAACACCGACGCCGGGCCTCTGCCCGCGGACGGTGGGTCGAGCCTAGAACCCGGCGCCGAGCGGCGGGCCCGGAGACGCGCCGTCCGGCTGCGGGGCCGCGAGGCGCCACAGCCGGACGGTGTGCGTACAGCTCCGGGGACCGCTGCCGGCCCGGACAACCGCGTGCTTACAGGTACTGCCCCGTGTTGGCGACAGTGTCGATCGAGCGGCCGGACTCGGCGCCCTGCTTGCCGGTGACCAGCGTGCGGATGAAGACGATCCGCTCGCCCTTCTTGCCGGAGATGCGGGCCCAGTCGTCCGGGTTGGTGGTGTTCGGGAGGTCCTCGTTCTCCTTGAACTCGTCCACGCAGGCGGCGAGCAGGTGGGAGACGCGCAGACCGCGCTGACCGTGGTCGAGGAAGTCCTTGATGGCCATCTTCTTCGCGCGGTCGACGATGTTCTGGATCATCGCGCCGGAGTTGAAGTCCTTGAAGTACAGGACCTCCTTGTCACCGTTGGCGTAGGTGACCTCCAGGAAGCGGTTCTCCTCGGTCTCGGAGTACATCCGCTCCACCACCGACTGGATCATCGCGGCCACCGTGGCCCCGACGGAGCTGTCGTGCTCCTTGAGGTCGTCCGGGTGGAACGGCAGCGAGTCCTTGAGGTACTTGGAGAAGATGTCCTTCGCGGCCTCGGCGTCCGGGCGCTCGATCTTGATCTTGACGTCCAGGCGGCCGGGCCGCAGGATCGCCGGGTCGATCATGTCCTCGCGGTTGGAGGCGCCGATGACGATGACGTTCTCCAGGCCCTCCACGCCGTCGATCTCGGCGAGCAGCTGCGGGACGATGGTGTTCTCCACGTCCGAGCTGACGCCGGAGCCGCGGGTGCGGAACAGCGACTCCATCTCGTCGAAGAAGACGATGACGGGCGTGCCCTCGCCCGCCTTCTCCCGGGCCCGCTGGAAGACCAGGCGGATCTGCCGCTCGGTCTCGCCCACGTACTTGTTGAGCAGCTCGGGGCCCTTGATGTTGAGGAAGTAGCTCTTCCCCTGGGGGCGGCCGGTGACCTCGGCGACCTTCTTGGCCAGCGAGTTGGCGACCGCCTTGGCGATCAGCGTCTTGCCGCAGCCGGGCGGGCCGTAGAGCAGCACACCCTTGGGCGGGCGCAGCTCGTACTCCTTGAAGAGGTCGGCGTGCAGGTAGGGCAGCTCGACCGCGTCGCGGATCAGCTCGATCTGGTTGCTCAGACCGCCGATCTGGCGGTAGTCGATGTCCGGGACCTCTTCGAGGACCAGCTCCTCGACCTCGGACTTCGGGACGACCTCGAAGACGTAGCCGGAGCGGGGCTCCAGCAGCAGGGCGTCCCCGGACCGGATGGTCAGCCCACGCAGCGGTTCGGCGAGGCGCACCACCCGCTCCTCGTCGGTGTGCCCCAGCACCAGGGCGCGCTCGCCGTCCTCCAGGAGCTCCTTGAGGGTGACGATCTCGCCGATGTTCTCGAAGGCCATCGCGTCCACGATGTTGAGGGCCTCGTTGAGCATCACTTCCTGGCCGCGCCGCACCTCGTCGAGGGCGACGCTCGGGCTGACGTTCACGCGGAGCTTGCGCCCGCCGGTGAAGATGTCCGCGGTGCCGTCCTCGTTCGCGTCGAGGAAGGTGCCGAAGCCGGCCGGGGGCTGTGCCAGCCGGTCCACTTCCTCCTTGAGGGCCACGATCTGGTCGCGGGCCTCTCGCAGGGTGGAGGCGAGCCGTTCGTTCTGGGCGGTCACGCCCGCCAGGTTGGTCTGGAGCTCGACGATCCGCTCTTCGAGGATCCTCGAATTGCGCGGCGAGTCGGCGAGCTTGCGGCGCAACACGGCGATTTCCTGCTCAAGGTACGAGACCTGAGCGGCCTCGTCGGAACCACGAGCGGGCCTGCCGGTGCTGCGGTTGTAGTCGTCATCGTGGGCTGCCACGGTCCTCACCTCCTCCGGGGAGCTGGACGCTTCCAGACCCTACCTGGGACCAGGGGTCCGTAAACCCCTAGATCAAGAAAGATGGAACGGGCGTGTCCGATCTTCGCCCCAGCGTGCTTCCCCTCTGCTAAGGGGGATACCCACCGCGCACCACCCAAAGCGGGCCAGATGTATCGTCGAGCGAAGTGATATCCGATCGCGACCACAAGTCGAGGTCCGATCGTTGTACGAATGGCGGGATTGCTCCAGGAATAGGGGCGACCCGGGACAGAAACGGCAGGGGACCATGTCGGTGACCGAGCAGACGGCGGCAGCGGCCGAAGAGCTGGAGGTGTGGATCGACCAGGATCTGTGCACCGGCGACGGCATCTGCGTGCAGTACGCGCCCGAGGTCTTCGAGCTCGACATCGACGGGCTGGCCTATGTGAAGGGGCCGGACGACGAGCTGCGCCAGCAGCCCGGGGAGACCGCCCCGGTGTCGCTGACGATCCTTCAGGACGTGGTGGACTCGGCGAAGGAGTGCCCCGGCGACTGCATCCACGTGCGCCGGGTCGCCGACCGGGTCGAGGTGTACGGGCCGGACGCGGAGTAGCCGGCCCGCGGATCAGCGGGTCCGCGCGGTGGTCGATCCGCGCGGTGGTCGGTCCGTCACACGGCGGAGACCGGGGCGGCGGTCTGGGAGCGATCCCAGCCGCCGCCCCTGTGCGTCCAGGTGAGGTCGACCGAGATGTCGGGCCGGAACCGCGGCACGTCCTCGCTCGAATACCCCTGCGCGTGGCCGGTGATGGCGCCGTCCGAACGCACCGTGATCCGGCTCACGGTGAGGTTCTCGCGCTCGGGCAGCAGCGTGGCCACCACCTCCGGGCGCCCGCCCGGGCCGAAGCCGAGCAGCAGGACGGCGTCCGGCGGGGTGCCGGTCTCGGTGGCGCAGTGCGCGGTGACCACCGTGGCGGGGCGCCCGTCGCCGAGCCGCGCGGACACGCTGAGCGCCGTCTTGACCGGGAACGGGCCGCAGTCCAGCGGGAGTTGGACCTGGGCCGGGTCGGGGCCCGCGCTCACCGCGAGGGACGTGGGCACGGGGTGCACGGGCACCGGGGTGCCGGTCGCCGGGGAGGCCGCCAGCGCGGCCCCCACCACCGCGCCGCAGCCGGCCAGGGCGACGGCCCAGTGCCAGGGGGCGGTGCGCGCGTGCCCGGGCCCGGAGCGGCTCCGCGGTGTCCGCTGTCCAGCCGTCGCCGTCGCCGTCGTCGTCCCGACCGCGGTCTCCACCAGGCGTCCCCTCCAGAGCTCCAGGAGCTGGTCTGCGTGCGCGAGCATCGTCCCACACCGTGATCGGCAGGATGCGAAAGGGGTGGTACGAGCGGTGTGCTCGTACCACCCCTTTCGCGGTGGGTTTCGGGGCTCAGCCCAGGTCGGGCTGATCCGTCTCCGTGTCGCGGGCGGCCTTGCGGGCGGCGGCGCGCTCCTGGAGGGTGGGCTCGGGCGCCCCGTTGTCGTAGTCCTCGCCGTACGCGCCCTTGGCCGGACGGCGGCGGCGCAGCGGCGGCTCCACACCGTCCGCCAGGCGGCGGGCGGTGAGCAGGAAGCCGGTGTGGCCGATCATCCGGTGGTCCGGGCGGACCGCCAGGCCCTCCAGGTGCCAGGTGCGGACCATGGTCTCCCAGGCCTGCGGCTCGGTGAAGGTGCCGTGGTCGCGCAGCGCCTCGACGGTCCTGGACATCTGCGTGGTGGTGGCCACGTAGCAGCAGATGAGGCCGCCGGGGACGAGCGCCTCGGAGGCGACGTCCAGGCACTCCCAGGGGGCCAGCATGTCGAGGATGACGCGGTCGACGTCGGTCTCGACCAGGTTGTCCTGGAGGTCGCCGACGGTGAGCTTCCACGCCGGGTGCGGGCCGCCGAAGTAGCGCTCGACGTTCCCCTGGGCGATGTCGGCGAAGTCCTGCCGGCGCTCGTAGGAGGCCAGCATGCCGTGCTCGCCGACGGCGCGCAGCAGGTACATGCTGAGCGCGCCGGACCCGACGCCGGCCTCGATCACGCGGGCACCCGCGAAGATGTCGGCCATGGCCAGGATCTGGCCGGCGTCCTTGGGGTAGATCACGGCGGCGCCGCGCGGCATGGACAGGACGTAGTCGGGGAGCAGGGGGCGCAGCGCGAGGTACGGGACGTTCCCCGTGGTGCGCACGACCGTGCCCTCGGGAGCGCCGATCAGCTCGTCATGCGGGAACGCACCCTTGTGGGTGTGGAACTGGTTCCCGGCCTGGAGCGTGAACGTGTAGTGGCGACCCTTGGGATCGGTCAGCTGGACCTGGTCCCCGACCTGGAAGGGCCCGCGTCTGCGGGCGGCACCGGTCGGTTCGGACATGCCGACAATCCTAAGGGAAGCGGAGCCTCCCGCCCTACCACCATGATCAGCGGCCGTCGGTCAGCGGCCGGAGACGGCGGCGGTCAGCCGCTGCTCGATGTCGCTGAGCGAGGCGACGCCGTACACCCGGCCGTCCGCCTCGACCACCAGGTACTCCCCCGCCGGGGTGGCCTGGACGGCCCGCAGCAGGTCCTCGCCGCCGAGGTCGGCGCTGAGCCGCATCCCGGGTTCGAGGTCGCGGGCGAGCGGTCCGACGGCCACCCAGGGGCGGCGGTGCTCGGGCACCGACCGGACGGCGGCCTCGCGCACGAGGGCGATCGGCTCGCCCCGGCCGTCCACCACGATCACCGCGCCGGCCCGGGCCTCGCGGGCGCGGCGCAGCGCCTCGCCCAGCGGGGTGTCGGCGGTGACCTCGACGGCCCGCCGGGCCAGCTCGCGCAGCCGCAGGCCGGGCAGCACCTCCTTGAGCCGGGCGTTGCGCAGGCTGCCGGTGGCACCGTTCCAGATGATCGCGGCGAGCACCGCGGCCAGCAGGGCGTCCACCAGGGTGTCGGTGGTGGTGCGCTCGACCCCGCGGGCGGCGCTCAGCAGCGGCAGGCCGATCAGCACCGCGACGGCCAGCCCGCGGCCGACCCAGGCGGCGGCCACCGTGCCGGTCATCGGCTTGCCGCTGATCGCCCAGACGACCGCGCGCAGCATCCGGCCGCCGTCCAGCGGCAGGCCGGGCAGCAGGTTGAAGGCGGCGACCACCAGGTTGGAGATCATCAGGCCGGTGAGCAGCACCCCGGGCACGGTGGAGAGCTCCACCGCCCGCACGCCGAGGTAGAAGAGGCCGCCGAGCAGCAGCGAAAGCAGCGGGCCGACGAAGGCCAGCCAGAACTCCCGCCAGGGGCTCTCCGCCTCGTTCTCGATCTCGGAGACCCCGCCGAAGAACTGCAGCTGGATCCGCCGCACCCCGAGCTTGTAGCGCAGCGCGACCAGGGTGTGGGCGAGCTCGTGCACCAGGACGGAGGCGTAGAAGGCGACCGCGAAGAAGAACGCGACCAGGTAGCGGGCGCCTCCGAGATCGGGCAGGACGTCGCCCAGCTGTCCGCCGAACACCCAGGTGATCAGTGCGGCGATGACGAACCAGGACGGGGTGACGTAGACGGGCACGCCGAAGGGCCGGCCCATCAGGATGCCGCCGCGGCGCTCGGGCGGCGCCCCGGCCGGGCGCCCGTCGCCCGCCCGCGGTGGCCGGTCGGAGGGCTGCCGCCCCCTGCTGTCGCTCACCGTGATCCCTTCGGTCGTCTCCCCCGTCGTGCCCGGTACGCCCACGCTACGTGATCGCCGCCCTCCGGCGCCGCGCGGCCCTCCCCCCGGCTTCATACCCACTCCCGCGCGTCCGTGGCAGCACCGTGGCAGCGGGATGACAGGAAAGGGCAATAGGGTCGTAGCCATGCAGCACACCGACACCAGCAGTGCCGCCGTGCGTCCGGCGGCACCCCCGACCGGGCTCTCCCCGTCCCGAGCGGGGGACTTCCTCACCTGTCCCCTGCTGTACCGGCTGCGGGTGATCGACCGGCTGCCGGAGCCGCCGAGCTCGGCGGCGACCCGGGGCACGCTGGTGCACGCGGTGCTGGAGAGGTTGTTCGACAGCCCGGCGGCCGAGCGGACGCCGGAGCGGGCGCTGGGCCTGCTGCGCCCGCAGTGGGAGCGGCTGCTGGGCGAGCGCCCGGAGCTGGGCACGCTGTTCCCCGAGGACCCGGACGGCGCGGCGCTCACCCGCTGGCTGGCGGACGCCGAGAAGCTGGTCGGCCAGTGGTTCCGGCTGGAGGACCCGACCCGGCTGCACCCGGTGGAGCGGGAGCTCTACGTGGAGACGGCCCTGGGTTCGGGGCTGCTGCTGCGCGGCTACATCGACCGGGTGGACGTCGCCCCGACCGGTGAGGTCCGGCTGGTGGACTACAAGACCGGCCGGGCGCCCTCGCGGGACTTCGAGGGCAAGGCGATGTTCCAGATGAAGTTCTACGCCCTGGTGGTGTGGCGCTGGAAGGGCGTGATCCCCAAGCGCCTCCAGCTGGTCTACCTCGGCGGCGGCGGGGACGTGGTCAGCTACGACCCGGACGAGGCCGACCTGCTCGCGGTGGAGCGCAAGCTCCAGGCGCTGTGGGAACGGATCGGCCACGCGGTGGCCACCGGGGACTTCCCGGCCACCCGCAACCGCCTCTGCGACTGGTGCGACCACCAGGCCAGCTGCCCGGAGTTCGGCGGCACCCCGCCGCCGTACCCGCTGCCGCTGGCGCGTACGTCGGATGAAAGCGATCCCACGGGGGATCCGATGAGCAAGGAGTCCTAGGTGACGATCCGAGTGCTGCTGGTCGACGACCAGCCGCTGCTGCGCACCGGTTTCCGGATGATCCTGGAGGCCGAGTCCGATCTCGTGGTGGTCGGCGAGGCCGGCGACGGCCAGCAGGCGCTGGACCAGGTGCGGGCGCTGCAGCCCGACGTGGTGCTGATGGACATCCGGATGCCCAGGATGGACGGCGTCGAGGCGACCCGCCGGATCGCCGGCCCGGGGCGGGACGGCCCGGCCAAGGTGCTGGTGCTGACCACCTTCGACCTGGACGAGTACGTGGTGGAGGCGCTGCGCGCGGGCGCCAGCGGCTTCCTGCTGAAGGACGTCCCGGCCGAGGAGCTGGTGCAGGCGATCCGGGTGGTCGCGGACGGCGCGGCGATGCTGGCGCCGAGCATCACCCGCCGGCTGCTGGACATGTACGCCACCAAGCTGCCCTCGGGCGACGAGGCGCCGCCGCAGGCGCTGAGCGCGCTGACCGAGCGCGAGCTGGAGGTGCTGAAGCTGGTGGCGCGCGGGCTGTCGAACGCGGAGATCGCGGCCGAGCTGTTCGTCAGCGAGACCACCGTGAAGACGCACGTGGGCCATGTGCTGACCAAGCTGCAGCTGCGCGACCGGGTCCAGGCGGCCGTGTACGCCTACGAGAGCGGGCTGGTGCGCCCGGGCGCCCTGTAGGGGCGGCGGCGGCCGCCCACGGCTGCTGAAACGTCACGGCGGCCCGTCCGCTCCCCCGTACCGACGGGGAAGCGGGCGGGCCGCCGTCCTGCGGGCGCTACTTGTTGGTCCGGCTGATCTCCCAGAAGCGGAAGTAGCCGGTGGTGTCGACGGTGGACTCGACGCCGGTGACGTACGAGCGGGCCGCGAAGAAGGACTTGTTCTGGTACAGCGGGATCAGCGGCACGTTGTCGGCCTCGATCTGCTGGATCTGCGCGTAGGTGGCGGCCGCGGCGCTGCGGTCGGTCTGCTTGAGACCCTCCGGCACCAGCCTTCCGCTGATCCGCGGGTCGTCCCAACCGTGGTGGTAGGCACCGCCGTTGACCAGCAGCGGGGCGAGGTAGTTGTCCGGGTCCGGGTAGTCGGCGAACCAGCCGATGACGTACGCCTGGTACCTGCCCTCGGTCCAGCCCTTGCGGTACGAGTCCCAGTCCGGCTCCTGGGCGAGCGTCACCTGGAAGAGGCCGCCGGTCTCCAGCTGCTTCTTCAGCGTCTCGGCCTCGTTGCTGCCGGCCCGCGAACGGGACCAGGTGAGGGTGAACTTGACCGGGGTCTGGACCTTGGCGTCGGCGAGGATCTTCTTCGCCTTGTTCACGTCCTGGTCGCCGTAGCGGTCGAAGAAGGCCGTGGTGTGGCCGGGCAGGCCGGCCGGGACCATGGAGTAGAGCGCCTGGACGGTGCGGGCGAAGACGTCGCGGGCCAGCGCCTTGCGGTCCATCATCTGGGCGACGGCCTGGCGGACGGCGACGTTGCTCATCAGCGGGTCCTTGGTGTTGAGGACCAGCGAACGGGTGTCGTTGCTGTCGCCCTCGGTCACCTGGAGGTCGGTCTTGCCGCCCTGCTGGTCGGAGCGGACCTGGGCGGCGGTGTTCGGCTCCAGGCTGTTGTCGGTGAGGTCGACCTCGCTCTTGTCCAGCGCGGCCTTCAGGTCCTCGGACTTGTCGAAGTACCGCACGGTGAACTTGTTGTTCCGCAGCTTGGCCTCGCCGCCGTACTTGTCGTTGGCCGACATCACGACCTTGCCCAGCTGCTTGCCGCCGTTCAGGTTCTCGACCGAGTCGATGCGGTACGGGCCGGAGCCGATCAGCTTGTCGTTGGGGACGAGCTTGTCGGCGGGGTAGACCTGGTGGTCCACGATGGCGCCGGCCGGGCTCGCCAGCTTGGCCGGCAGGGTGGCGTCGGGCGCGGAGAGGTGGAAGAGCACCTCGTTGTCGCCCTTGGCCTCGACGGACTTGATCGAGTCGAGCAGTTCGACCGGGCCGTTCGCGTCGTTGATCTTCTTGGTGCGCTCGATCGAGAAGACCACGTCCTGGGCCGTCATCGGGTGCCCGTTGGAGAACTTCAGGCCCGGCTTCAGGGTGCAGTGGTACTCGGTGGCGTCGCTACCGGTGAACTCGCAGGCCTGCGCGGCGTCCGGGGAGGGCGAGCTGGCCGCGGCCTGGAAAGTGAGCAGCGACTGGAAGGTGTTGCGCAGCAGCAGCCACGAGCCGGAGTCGTAGGCGGCGGCCGGGTCCAGGACACCGGTCAGCTGACTGGTGCCCATGGTGATCGACTTGCCGCCGTCCCCCTTGACCACGTCGGTCACCGATCCGCAACCCGTTACCGACACGGCGACCAGACCGGCGCAACCGAGTACTGCCAGGCGTTCAGCTGAAGTCTTCACGAGGCGCGTCCTTTTGGGTGGCACGAACTGGAGTAGCGTGCCATATCGAACACGCACGACCGATACCCGAGCAGATGACGTTTGGGACACGGCGGTTCAGGGCATCACGGCACGCCCGACGAGTTGTCAGCCAATGACCGTTTTCTCCCCCGGCGACTTCGCTCCGGGGGCCCGACGGGCCGCTTACCGGCGAGTAGGGCGGGGTCGCAATGAGACGACAATCACACCCGCGAAGCGACCAGGGAACGCAACAGGTCGAGGTCGACCTGCTCCAGCGACGACAGCACCAGCCGCCCCGGGGCCGGCTCGATCGCCGCCACCGAGGGCACCGCGATCACCGGGCAGCCGGCCTCCTCGCCCGCCCGCACCCCCGTCGGGGTGTCCTCGATCACCACGCAGCGGGACGGCTCCGCGCCCAGCCGCCGGGCCGCCTCCAGGTACGGGTCCGGGAACGGCTTGGTGCGCGGCACCTCGTCCCCGCCGATGGTGAAGGCGAAGTGGTGGGCCCCCAGCGAGCGCAGCACGATGTCGATCACGTGCCGGTGCGAGGCGGACACCATGGCGGCCGGAATGCCGTGCGCGGCAAGGGTGTTGAGCAGCCGCTCGGCGCCCGGCATGAGCGGCACCCCGCCGGCCAGCAGATCGACGAAGCGCTGGTTCACCAGCACGCCGAGGTCGTCCGGCGCGATGTCCGCCCCGGTCCGGGCGACCAGGTACTCCATCACCCTGGCCATCGGGCCGCCGACCACGTGGGCGCGGTCCGCCTCGTCCAGCTCGTGGCCCAGCTCGGCGAAGAGCGAGGCCTCGGCCTGCCACCAGAAGTCCTCGGTGTCCACCAGCGTCCCGTCCATGTCCAGCAGCACCGCCTGGAGCCCGCGGTCGTCCCCGTGGTCGAGGATGCGCGTGGCGGTGGGACTGGTCGTCATGGCAGGGGTCCTTCCGGCAGGCCCGGGGCGGCCCCGGGGAAGGCACGGGCCGGCCCGCAGGTGAGCGGACCGGCCCGTTCAGGATCATCAACGATACGCCCGCTTCGTCCGGAAAGAGCGAACGCGGTGGAAACCGGGCGTTACCGGGCGTTGAAGTACTTCGCCTCCGGGTGGTGGATCACGATCGCGTCGGTGGACTGCTCCGGGTGGAGCTGGAACTCCTCCGAGAGCACCACGCCGATCCGCTCCGGCCTCAGCAGGTCGGCGATCTTGGCCCGGTCCTCCAGCTCGGGGCAGGCCCCGTAGCCGAGCGAGAAGCGGGCGCCGCGGTACTTGAGCGCGAACATGTCCTTGACGTCCTGCGGGTCCTCGCCGGAGAAGCCCAGCTCGTAGCGGACCCGCGCGTGCCAGAACTCGGCCAGCGCCTCGGCCAGCTGCACCGAGAGGCCGTGCAGCTCCAGGTAGTCCCGATAGGAGTTGCCGGCGAACAGCTCGTTGGCCGCCTCCGAGATCCGGTTGCCCATGGTGACCACCTGGAGGCCCACGACGTCCCGCACCCCGGACTCCTCCGGGCGGAAGAAGTCGGCCAGGCAGAGCCGGCGCCCGCGCCGCTGGCGCGGGAAGGTGAAGCGGGTGCGCTCGGTGCCGTCCTCGTGGAAGACGATCAGGTCGTCGCCCTTGGAGTTGGCCGGGTAGTAGCCGTAGACCACGGCGGCCTCCAGCCAGCCCTCGGTCTGCAGCCGGTCCAGCCAGGCCCGCAGCCGCGGCCGGCCCTCGGTCTCCACCAGCTCCTCGTACGAGGGGCCGTCGCCGGCGCGGGCGGCCTTCAGCCCCCACTGCCCCTTGAACAGCGCGTCCTCGTCCAGCCAGGAGGCGTAGTCCGCGAACGGGATGCCCTTGACGATCCGGTCGCCCCAGAACGGCGGGACGGGCACGGTGTTGTCGACCGTGACGTCGGAGCGGATCTGGCCGAGGTTGATCTCGGGCTCCGGCTCCTCCACCTCGACCCGGGCGTGCCGGCGCTGCTTGAGCTCCGGCAGGGTGGCGCCGGGCACGCCGCGCTTGACCGCGATCAGCGCGTCCATCAGCCGCAGGCCCTCGAAGGCGTCCCGGGCGTAGCGGACCTCGCCCTCGTAGATCTCGTGCAGGTCCTGCTCGACGTAGGCGCGGGTCAGGGCGGCGCCGCCGAGGATCACCGGGAAGTCGGCCGCCAGCTTGCGCTGGTTCAGCTCCTCCAGGTTCTCCTTCATGATCACGGTGGACTTGACCAGCAGGCCGGACATCCCGATGACGTCCGCCCGGTGCTCCTGCGCGGCGTCCAGGATCGCCGAGACCGGCTGCTTGATGCCCAGGTTGACCACGTTGTAGCCGTTGTTGGACAGGATGATGTCGACCAGGTTCTTGCCGATGTCGTGGACGTCGCCCTTGACGGTGGCCAGCACGATGGTGCCCTTGCCCTCGTCGTCGGACTTCTCCATGTGCGGCTCCAGGTGGGCCACCGCGGTCTTCATCACCTCGGCCGACTGGAGCACGAACGGCAGCTGCATCTGGCCGGAGCCGAACAGCTCGCCGACCACCTTCATGCCCGCCAGCAGGGTGCTGTTGACGATCTCCAGCGCCGGGCGCTCCGTCAGCGCCTCGTCGAGGTCGGCCTCCAGGCCGTTCCGCTCGCCGTCGATGATCCGCCGCTGGAGCCGCTCCTCCAGCGGCAGCGCGGCCAGCTCCTCCGCCTTGGAGGCCCTGACCGAGGACGAGGAGACACCCTCGAACAGCTGCAGCAGCTTCTGGAGCGGGTCGTAGCCCTCGCTGCGGCGGTCGTACACCAGGTCGAGCGCGACCTCGCGCTGGTCCTCGGGGATCCGCGCCATCGGCAGGATCTTGGAGGCGTGCACGATCGCCGAGTCCAGGCCCGCCTCGACGCACTCGTTCAGGAAGACCGAGTTGATCACCATGCGGGCGGCCGGGCTGAGGCCGAAGGAGATGTTGGACAGGCCGAGGGTGGTCTGCACGTCCGGGTGGCGGCGCTTGAGCTCGCGGATCGCCTCGATGGTCTCGATGCCGTCCCGGCGCGACTCCTCCTGCCCGGTGCCCAGGGTGAACGCCAGGCAGTCGACCAGGATCGAGCCCTCGTCGACGCCGTACTCGCCGGTCAGCTGGGCGATCAGCCGCTCGGCGATCTCGACCTTCTTGGCGGCGGTGCGGGCCTGGCCGTCCTCGTCGATGGTCAGCGCGATCAGGCCGGCGCCGTGCTCGCGGGCCAGTGAGGCGATCCGGCCGAAGCGGGTGTCCGGGCCGTCGCCGTCCTCGTAGTTCACCGAGTTCAGCACGGCGCGCCCGCCGAGCGCCTCCAGGCCGGCCCGCAGCACCTCCGGCTCGGTGGAGTCCAGCACGATCGGCAGGGTGGAGGCGGTGGCCAGCCGGCCCGCGATCTCCTTCATGTCGGCGACGCCGTCGCGGCCGACGTAGTCCACGCAGAGGTCCAGCAGGTGGGAGCCGTCCCGGATCTGGTCCCGGGCGATCTCCACGCAGGCCTGCCAGTCGCCGGCCAGCATCGACTCGCGGAACTTCTTCGAGCCGTTGGCGTTGGTGCGCTCGCCGATCGCCAGGTACGAGGTGTCCTGCCGGAACGGAACCGCCTGGTAGAGCGAGGCCGCCGAGGGCTCGGGCCGGGGGTCGCGCGGGGCGATCGGACGGCCCTGGACCCGCTCGACCACCTGGCGCAGGTGCTCGGGGGTGGTGCCGCAGCAGCCGCCGACCAGCGAGAGGCCGTACTCGCGGGTGAACACGTCGTGGGCGTCGGCCAGTTCGGCCGGGGAGAGCGGGTAGTGGGCGCCGTCCTTGCCGAGCACCGGCAGGCCCGCGTTCGGCATGCAGGACAGACCGATCCGGGCGTTCTTGGCCAGGTAGCGCAGGTGCTCGCTCATCTCGGCCGGGCCGGTCGCGCAGTTGAGGCCGATGTAGTCCACGCCCAGCGGCTCCAGCGCGGTGAGCGCGGCGCCGATCTCCGAGCCGAGCAGCATGGTGCCGGTGGTCTCCACCGTCACCTGCACCAGCACGGGCAGGTCCAGCCCGGCCTCGGCCAGGGCCCGCTTGGAGCCCAGGATCGCGGCCTTGGTCTGCAGCAGGTCCTGGCTGGTCTCGACCAGCAGCGCGTCGGCGCCGCCGGCGATCAGGCCGGCCGCGTTCCGCTGGAAGCCGTCGCGCAGCGTCTCGTACGGGGCGTGGCCGAGGGTCGGCAGCTTGGTGCCGGGGCCGATCGAGCCGAGCACCCAGCGGGTGCGGCCGTCGGCGGCGGTATGGGCGTCGGCCGCCTCGCGGGCGATCCGGGCGCCGGACTCGGACAGCTCGAAGATCCGCTCCGGGATCTCGTACTCGCCGAGCGCGCTGAAGTTGGCGCCGAAGGTGTTGGTCTCCACGCAGTCCACGCCCACCCCGAAGTAGGCCTCGTGGACGGACCGGACGATGTCCGGGCGGGTGACGTTGAGGACCTCGTTGCAGCCTTCGAGGTTCTGGAAGTCCTCCAGCGTCGGATCCTGCGCCTGGAGCATGGTGCCCATGGCACCGTCGGCGACCACCACCCGGGTGGCGAGCGCTTCGCGCAACGCGTTCGCGCGGCTCTGCTGAGTGATGGACGGGGTGGCTGCTGTGGCCATGGGGCTTCTCCCTGGTGCGACGGCTGTCGGCTTTGCGGACCCGCTTGCTCGGGCCCGCACGTGGCCAGGGTATCCGGCCGACGGGTCGGCCCGCCGTTCGTTCCGTATCCTGAGCGCTCGACCGCAAGGGGGGAGCAAGCGCGTGGCCCGATACCGGACCTCCGCGCAGCGTGCCGGTCGGGCCCTGGGGGCCCCGTTCCGCGCGCTGCGCAACCGCTGGCGGGCATGGTCCCGGTGGCGCCGGGCACTGCTGGTCCTGGCGCTGGTGGCGGCCCTGCCCCCGGCCGCGCTGGGCTCGGCGTTCGTGATGTTCCGGCTGCACTACACCGGCGAACCCGCCGCCGACGCCCGCACCCGGGGCCGGGACGCGCTCTGGCTCGGCCACGCCTGGGTGGACGGCCGCAAGACCGAGGCCGACGTGGCCGCACTGGTCCGGCAGCTGGCCGGCACCGGCATCAGGGACCTCTACGTGCACACCGGCCCGCTGGAGCACGACGGCTCGCTGCCGCCCGCCGTCCACCCCCGGGGCCGCTGGTTCACCGACACCGTGCACCGGGCGCTGCCCGGCGTGCGGCTGCAGGGCTGGCTGGGCGACGAGGTCAAGCCGGAGAAGGACGCCCTGGACCTGGAGGACGGCCCCACCCGGGACCGGGTCACCGCCTCCGCCGGCCAGGTGCTGGACCTCGGCTTCGACGGCGTGCACTTCGACATGGAGCCGATCCGCCCCGGTTCGCCGGGCTGGCTGGCCCTGCTCGACCGGGTCCGGCCGGTCACCGCGGCGCGCGGCGCCAAGCTGTCGGTGGCGGCCCCGCAGATCGACCCGGTCCCGGGCCTGCACACGGCCGGCATCCTGCTCACCGACCACGGCAAGTAGTGGGACGGGGCGTACTTCACCGAGACCGCCCGCCGGGTCGACCAGATCGCGGTGATGACCTACGACACCTCGATGCCCACCGAGCCGCTGTACGGCGGCTACGTCGCCCGGCAGACCGAGCTCGCCCTGCGGGCCACCCCGGCCGACGTGGACCTGCTGATGGGCCTGCCCTTCTACTGGGACGACAAGTGGGGCCACTGGGGCGACGCCGAGACCGTCCGGGCCGCCGTCCGGGGCGTGCGGCTGGGCCTGGGCCGGGAGGACCGGCAGCGGGCCAACTTCGGCGTCGCGCTGTACGTGGACTTCGCCTCGCTGCCCGAGCACTGGGCGGCGTACCGCAGCGGCTGGGTGGACGTCGGGTAGCGCGCCCGGACGGCCGTCCGGCGGGGCCGTGCGTCCCGGCCGCGCCGGGACGGCCGTCACGTTCCGTCGCGATTCGAACACCCTTCACCCCCACCGGACACCTGACGGCCCGTCAGCCCCGAGGTCGCCGATATCCGGTGGATCGCGGCGGCCCGCTCCCCCAGACTGTCCCGGTGCCCGGCCGCGGTGCGCATCAAAGCCCGTAGGCTGGGCAGGTAGGGACCGTGGGGCGAGACGTTCCACGGGAGACGAGAGGTTCGACAGTCGGCAGCCGGCCCGTCGGCGCCCCGGCAGGCCAGCCGGGGCGGCGCAGGTCCGACCGCCGACCGGAGGGAGACGCTGGGTGATCGAGCTGGAAGATGTTCCCGAGTTGATCGACCCGGTCATGGTCTGCGCCTTCGAAGGCTGGAACGACGCGGGCGACGCCGCCTCCGCGGCTCTGGCGCATCTGGACGAGACCTGGGGCGGCAAGGTGTTCGCCGCCCTGGACGCGGAGGACTACTACGACTTCCAGGTCAACCGGCCCACGGTCTGGCTGGACGGCGGCATCCGCCGGATCACCTGGCCGACCACCCGGCTCTCGGTGATCCGGGTGACGGAACCGACCACCCGGGACGTCGTGCTGATCCGCGGCATCGAGCCGAGCATGCGCTGGCGCTCGTTCTGCAACGAGCTGCTGGGCTTCGCGCACGAGCTGGGCGTCGAGCTGGTGGTGATCCTGGGCGCGCTGCTCGGCGACACCCCGCACAGCCGCCCGGTGCCGGTCAGCGGGGTCACCTCCGACCCGGAGCTGGCCCGCCGGCTGGACCTGGAGGAGAGCCGCTACGAGGGCCCCACGGGCATCGTCGGGGTGCTCCAGGAGGCCTGCACCCACGCCGGGGTGCCGGCCGTGACGCTCTGGGCGGCGGTGCCGCACTACGTCTCGCAGCCGCCGAACCCCAAGGCCACGCTGGCCCTGATCAACAAGCTGGAGGACCTGCTGGACCTGCGCATCCCGCCGGGCGAGCTCGCCGAGGACGCCCGGGCCTGGCAGCTCGGCGTGGACCAGCTGGCCGCCGAGGACAGCGAGGTGGCCGAGTACGTCCAGCAGTTGGAGGAGGCCCAGGACACCGCGGAGCTGCCGGAGGCCTCCGGCGACGCCATCGCCCGCGAGTTCGAGCGCTACCTGCGCCGCCGGGAGAACGTCGGGCCGACCGGCGAGAAGCCGGTGTCCGGACACGCCACGGCGGAGCGGCCGGCCGATCCGGAGGCGCCGGGCGGCGCCCGGGAGAGCCAGGACGGCGCCGAGGAGGAGTAGCGGCACCGCACGCCGAAGGGGCGTCGGGACACCTGGTCCTGACGCCCCTTCGGCGTGTGCTGCGGGGTGCGGGTTACAGTGCGACGCCGAGCAGGGCGTCCACGGTGCGGGTCACCAGGCCGGGCGCGCCGATGTCGGTACCGCCCTCGGCCTCCTGCCGGGCCGCCCAGCGGTCGACCGCGGCCAGCGCGGCGGGCGTGTCCAGGTCGTTCGCGAGCGCCTCGCGCACCTCGGCGAGCAGCTGCCCGGCCGCCGGGCCGTCCGGGCGGGAGACCGCGGCGCGCCAGCGGGCGAGGCGCTCGACGGCCTCGTCCAGGGTGCTCTTGGTCCACTCCCAGTCCGCGCGGTAGTGGTGCGAGAGCAGCGCCAGGCGGATCGCGGCCGGGTCGACGCCCTCGCGGCGCAGCGCCGAGACGAAGACCAGGTTGCCGCGGGACTTGGACATCTTGTGGCCGTCCAGGGCGACCATGCCGGCGTGCACGTACGCCTTGGCGTACGGGTGGGCGCCGGTGGCGACCTGGGCGTGCGCGGCGCCCATCTCGTGGTGCGGGAAGGAGAGGTCGCTGCCGCCGCCCTGGATGTCGAAGGACATGCCGAGGTACTGGAGGGCGATGGCGACGCACTCGATGTGCCAGCCGGGGCGGCCGTGGCCGAGCTCGGTGTCCCAGGCGGGCTCGCCCGGGCGGGCGGCCAGCCAGAGCAGGGCGTCCAGCGGGTTGCGCTTGCCGGGGCGGTCCGGGTCGCCGCCGCGCTCGGCGAAGACCGGGCGCATGGCCTCGCGGGTGAGGCCGGAGACCTCGCCGAAGCGCGGGTCGGCGTCGACCGAGAAGTAGATGTCGCCGTCCACCCGGTAGGCGGCGCCGGAGGCCAGCAGCTTCTGGACGATCGGGACGATCCACGGGATCGACTCGACGGCGCCGATGTAGTGGGCCGGCGGGAGCATGCGCAGCGCGGTCATGTCCTCGCGGAACAGGGCCGTCTCGCGCTCGGCCAGGTCGGTCCAGTCCTGGCCGGTCTCGACCGCGCGGGCGAGCAGCGGGTCGTCGACGTCGGTGACGTTCTGGATGTACAGGACGTCGTGGCCGGCGTCCTTCCAGACGCGCTGCACCAGGTCGAACGCGTTGTAGGTGGCGGCGTGGCCCATGTGGGTCGCGTCGTAGGGGGTGATGCCGCAGACGTAGATCCGGGCGGTGCCGTCCTGCGGCACCACCTCGCGGACGGTGCCCGCGGCGGTGTCGTGGATACGGAGGGGGAGCCCCTGACCAGGCAGGTCGGGAACCTCGGAGGCGGGCCAGGCATGCATGGAAACAACTTTAACCTTGCGAACATTTGAAAGCCTAACCAGTACGAAAGATCGACTGGATTCGCTTCTTGCCATTGCCCGGCGGTTTTCCGACTGGTAGTGCACGGAACCGGTGCGGCGCGGAGCCGGCCGGGAGGCGGCGCGGCGCGGAACCCGGCCCCGGTTCCGGACGTGGTTGAGCGCCCGGTCGGCCCTGCCGCCGACCGGGCGCCCGGCGCCCCGGGGGACGCGGTCGGAGCCGCTACGACCGCTGCCAGAGGGCCGGCACGTTCGGCGGCTCCCAACCGGCCATGGCGGTGTGCGCCTGGAGGCAGGTGTAGGAGACGCCGGAGTAGGTGACGCGGTCGCCCGCCTTGTACGCGGTGCCCGCGGCCCAGGTGCCGCTCGGCGGCGTACTGGGACCCCCGGTCGGGGTGACGGTGGGCGACGGGCTCGGCGTGCCGGGGGTCTGCGGAACGTCCAGCACGAAGTCGAAACCGGCCTCGCGGGTCTGGCCGTTCTGGCGGACGTTCATCAGCAGCCGGGGATCGTAGATGCTGTCCGTGCTGTTGCGCGGCTCGCCCGGGAAGTACAGCTGGGTGGTGATGATCGAGCGGCCGGGGGCCTGCAGCTTGACGTGCAGGTGCCGGGTGCGGCCCGGGTAGAGGCCGGGCACGATGGTGTCCAGCTTGTACGCCCCGTTGGCGTCGGTGAACTGGTGGCCGCGGAAGGTGTAGGTGACGTTGTCGTAGTTGCCGCCGTTGTCGGCCTGCCAGAAGTCCAGCAGCACGCCGGAGATGGGCCGGCAGGCGCGGCCGAAGACGTAGCCGCCGACCACCAGGCGGGTGCCGGGGCCGTCGTTGACCATCGAGCTGCGCAGCGGGGAGTTGGGCTTGAAGTACGGACCCTCGATCTGCTCGATGGTGGGGGCGTCCCCGTCGTGGCACTCGGGGGTGAAGCCGATCGGTTCGCCGCTGTCGATCCGGTCCCGGGCCAGTGCGACTCCGCCGCCGACCAGCAGCGGAGCAGCCCCTAGCGCGGCGGCGGCCTTCAGTACGGTCTTGCGGCTGATCATGCCGTCGGGCGTGGGCATGCGCCGTCTCCTTCTCGTGAGGCGGGGGGTGGGGGCGGCCCTTGCCATGGTGGGGGCATGACAAGGGCCGAACCGGTCGCCCGTCCGTGCGCGCCGGGCCGGCCACCGGTGGCCAGCAGCAAAGTTACGGGCCGTCCGGCGCGACCGCGATGGACATGATCCGGGGATCGTGGTGATTTCCGTCGACCCTGGCCCGGAACTCCCCCGGGGTCATCCCGGTCTCCCGGCGGAAGAACCGGCAGAAGTACGCCGGGTCGACGAAGCCCGCCTCCTTCGAAACCTGACGAATCGTCAAATCCGTGCAGGCGAGCAGCCGTTTGGCCTCCAGGGTCTGCTGCCGGCGGATCAGGCCGCCCGGGGTCCGGCCGGTGGCCTGCTTCACCAGGGTCTGCAAGTGCCCCGGGGAGACGCCGAGTTCCTGCGCGGTGGAGGCCACCGAGTGCCGCACCCCGCCCGGCCGGGCGATCAACCGGGTGAAGGCGGCGGCCACTTCGGCCGGACGGCTGGGCACCACCGGACGGTCGGCCGGGGCACAGGCGCGCAGCGCCCGGACGATCAGGATGTGCAGGCTGGCCCGCAGCACACCCTGGTAGCCCGGCGCCCTGGTCCGGTACTCGTGCTCCATGTCGGCGAGCAGCGCGGTGATCGCCGCGGCCTGTTCACCGAGCGCGAGGGCCGGGCGGGTGGCCAGGGCCCGCAGGGCGGCGAGGTCCTGGGGGTGGCCGAGCAGGAAGTCCTCGTTGAACAGGACGACCTGGCCGGTCAGCTCCTCGGCGTCCGCCCAGTAGTGCACCTGGCCGGGGGTGATCACGCACAACTGCGGTGGCGCCAGCGGCCGGTGGACGAGGTCCAGGACATGGGCGCCGTGGCCGCCGGTGACGTGGACGATCTCGTAGAACGAGTGCCGGTGGGGGAAGCCGGCCCGCGAGAGCGGGCCGATCGCGTCGAAACTGCCGATGGCGAAGGGGAGCAGCTGGGGCAGCGGGACCTGCAACCGGTGCAACGGCAGGTCCGGCGTGGTCCGGGGGGTGGGGGTGGTCCGTCGCACATCCATCGGAGCAGTGTGCGACCCGTTCCGGGCACAGGTCCAGACCATCTGCCGCCGTTTTCGCGGACCGGTCCGGGCCACCGGCGCTCGCGCGGCCGGCGGCAAGGACCGGTCGGCACCCCCGGCTGCGCCCCGGGCCACACCCCCGGCTACACCGGCGGCCAGGGAATCGCCGGCCAGTCCTCGGGCGGCAGCGGGTGCCGGCCGGAGCCCCGGAGCCCGGCCACCCGGGCCCGGGTCGCGTCCAGTTCGGCCGCCGTCAGGTGCGGGGCGAGCCGCTCGGCGAGCTCGCCGTCCAGCTGCTCGGCCAGCCGGGCCAGCACCTCCAGCGCCTCGGTGGGCAGCGGGTCCCCGGCCCAGCCCCAGAGCAGGGTGCGCAGCTTGTCCTCGGTGTTGAAGGTGACACCGTGGTCGATGCCGTACACCCGGCCGTCGGCGGCCGGAATCAGGTGCCCGCCCTTGCGGTCGGCGTTGTTGAGCACCGCGTCCAGGACGGCGAGCCGGCGCAGCCGCCGGTCGTCGTGGTGCACCAGCAGGGCCGTCCGCCCGCCCTCGACCTCGGCCCGGACGATCGGCAGCCAGCCCTGCTCCGGGCCGCGCGGGTCCTGGAGCGCGAGCAGCGGCTCGGCCCCCGGGTCCGGCTCGACCCACAGCTGCACCATGCCGGGCCCGTGCGGGCCCTCGCGCAGCACGGTGGGCGGGATCAGCGCCCAGCCGGTCGCGGCGGACAGCTCGTACGCGGCGACCTCGCGGCCGGCCAGCGTGCCGTCCGGGAAGTCCCACAGCGGGCGCTCGCCGGCCACCGGCTTGTAGACGGCCTGCGCGCTGAGCGAGCCGTGCGCGACCGTGCAGTACAGCGCGGCGTTGGAGGCTTCGGTGAGGCGGCCGTGCACGGTCAGCCCGCCCTGGCGCAGCAGCGCGAGGGCGGTGGGCACGTCGGCGGCCAGCGCCGCGGCGGCGGCCGGGTCGGCCTGCGGCGGGGTGTCGGTGTTCAGCGCCGGTAGCCGTTCGCGCGCGGGCACAGGTGGCCCTCCGGGTCGAGCGGCAGGTTGCAGAACGGGCAGGGCTTGCGGCCCGCCGCGACCAGGTCCAGCGCGCGCTTGGCGAAGACCCGGGCCATCGCGCCGGACAGCCGCACCCGGAGCATGTCCGGGCCGGTCTCGTCGTCGGTGAAGACCGCCTCGGCGGCGTCCTCCTCCTCCTCGTCCTCGACCAGCGCCTGGGCCTCGACCACCAGGCAGCTGTCCACGCTGTCCCAGGCCAGCGCCATGGTGCCGACCCGGAACTCCTGCTCCAGCGGGAGGTCCAGCGGGGCGGTGTCGAGCAGGTCCTTCGGAGCGGCGGCCGGGATGGCGGCGTCTCCGCCACTGCGCCGCAGCGCCTCGTCCAGGACCTCCTCGATGCGCTCGGCGAGCGCCGCGACCTGGGTCTTCTCCAGCAGCACGCTGGTGATCCGGCCCCGGGCACTGGCCTGAAGGTAGAACGCCCGGGCGCCGGGCTGGCCGACGGTGCCGGCCACGAACCGTTCGGGCTGGTCGTAGAAGTAGACCTGACGGGGCACGCTCTCGCTCCGGATCGTGTCGGTCGGCGCGGTACCGCCGGGGGCGGATCGCGGCCGGATGGACTCGTAAGTCACCCTACGACCTTCGGGCTCCGGCCGGGGAGCCGAGCCGACGGCCGCGGGCGGGGTGGCACCCGGGGAACCAGCGGTGTCGCCCCGGACGGCGCCTCCCCGGACGGCCCGTCGGCGGCGTGCCTCAGACGGCGCCGCCGACCACCGCGTCACCGGTCGGGGTGGCCGCGGCCGGGTGGGGCCTGGGCGCGAGCGAGGCGAGGTCGCCGGTGTCGCCCATCCTCAGGACGAAGGGCCGCTGCGGGGTGTAGCGGATCGCGGTGACCGAACAGGGCTCGACGCTGATCCGCTGGAAGTGGTCCAGGTGCAGCCCGAGGGCGTCGGCCACCACGGCCTTGATCACGTCCCCGTGCGAGCAGGCGATCCAGACCGCGTCCTCGCCGTGCTCGGCGGCGATCCTCCGGTTCCACTCGCGCACCGCGTCCACCGTGCGGTGGCTCAGCTCGCGCAGCGACTCCCCGCCGGGGAAGGCGGCCCCGGCGGCGTGGTCCTGCACGGTGCGCCAGAGCGGCTCCTTGGCCAGCTCCGCCAGCGGGCGGCCGGTCCAGTCACCGTAGTGGCACTCCCCCAGCCGCTCGTCCTCGGTCGGCGGGCCCAGCTCGGGCCGGACCGCCAGCAGCGGCTCCAGCGTCTGCCGGCAGCGCTCCAGCGGGCTGCTGACCGCCCCCACCAGCGGGATGCCCGCCAGCCGGCCGGCCAGGGCGGCGGCCTGCGCGCGCCCGGTGTCGTCGAGGTCCACGCCGGGGGTCCAACCGGCCAGGATTCCGGCGGTGTTCGCGGTGGAGCGGCCGTGACGGACGAGCAGCAGGGTGGGCATGGGGTCAGCCTACGGCCTTCGGGCCCGGCCGTGGGCCCCGGTTCTTCCGCCCGGTCGCACCCCGGCCGCCGGGAGGCCGGGGGACGGGGCACCACCCGGGTCCGTGCCGAACGGCCCCGCTCGGGTGACAATGGCCCGCATGATCGTCCACTGCGCCGCCTACCACGACGGCCACCGGATCAAGGCCCCCGCGGACCTGGCCGGTGCGCTCGCCGCCGCCCGCGCGGCCGGTCCGGACGGCTTCGTCTGGATAGGCCTGTTCGAGCCCACCGTCGAGGAACTCGACCACGTCGGCAAGGAGTTCGCGCTGCACCCGCTGGCCGTCGAGGACGCCGTCAGCGCCCACCAGCGCCCCAAGGTGGAGGCCTACCAGGGCTCGCTGTTCGTCACCCTGAAGACCCTCGGCTACCACCCCGGCGGTCACGTCGTGACGGTCGGCGAGGTGATGGTCTTCCTCGGCCCGGACTTCGTGATGACCGTCCGGCACGGCGAGGACAGCCCGCTCAGCGGCCTGCGGGCCGCCCTGGAGCAGGATCCCGAGCAACTGCGCTACGGGCCCAGCTCGGTGCTGCACTCGGTCTGCGACACCGTCGTGGACGGCTACGTGGAGGTGGCCACCGCGCTCCAGACCGACCTGGACGAGCTGGAGGCGGACATCTTCTCCCCCGGCCGGGTCGGCCGCGACACCGCCGGCCGGATCTACGGCTACAAGCGCCAGGTGATGTCCGTGCGCAGGGCCACCGGACCGCTGCTGGAACCGATGCTGGCCCTGGAGCGCGGCGCCCGCTTCGTCCGCCCCGAGACCGCGCCCTACCTGCGGGACGTCGCCGACCACGTGGCCCGGGTGAACGACCAGGTGGACGGCATGGACCGGCTGCTGTCCGACATCCTGAACGCCAACCTGGCGCAGGTCAGCGTCCAGCAGAACAACGACATGCGGAAGATCTCGGCCTGGGCGGCGCTGGCCGCCGTACCGACGATGATCGCGGGCATCTACGGGATGAACTTCGACCACATGCCCGAACTGCACCAGGTCTGGGGGTACCCGGCGGTGCTGGTGCTGATGGTGGTGGTCTGCCTGGTGCTGCACCGGGTGTTCAAGCGGCACGACTGGCTGTAGTGCCGCTCCCCCACCGGCCGTCGGGTTCGTCGGGCCCGTCCCGTCCGTCCCGTCCGTGCTGTCCCGTCAGGCCAGTCCGGCGCGCTCCAGCGCCTCGACGCCGGTGCGCAGCGCCAGGATCCGCTCGTCCAGGGTGAATCCGGACGGGGCCAGGGTGAGCGTGGTGACGCCCGCCTCGGCGTAGGCCTGCATCCGGTCGGCGATCCGGGCGGTGTCGCCGATCAGCGAGGTGGCGTCGATCAGGTCGTGCGGGACGGCGGCCGCGGCACCCGCGTAGTCCCTGGCGAGGTACTTCTCCTGGACCTCGTCGGCGGCCTGCTCGTAGCCCATCCGCCGGGCGAGCTGGTTGTAGAAGTTCTTCTCCTTGCTGCCCATGCCGCCGATGTAGAGCGCGGCGTACGAGCGCAGGCCGTCCACGCCGGCCTTGATGTCCTCGCCGACCGCGAGGTTCACGGTCGGGCAGAGGTCGAAGCCCTCCAGCGTCCTCCCGGACTTGGCGCGGCCGGCCGTCAGCGGGTCGACGGAGAGCGCGGCGTGCTCGGGCGAGAAGAAGATGCCGAGCCAGCCGTCGGCGATCTCACCGGTCAGCTCCAGGTTCTTCGGGCCGATCGCGGCGATGTACAGCGGGATGTGCTCGCGCACCGGGTGCACGGTGAGCTTGATCGGCTTGCCGGGGCCGCCGGGCAGCGGCAGCGTCCAGTGCGCGCCCTCGTGCACCAGACGCTCGCGGGACATCGCCTTGCGGATGATCTCCACGTACTCGCGGGTGCGGGCGAGCGGCTTGTCGAACTTCACGCCGTACCAGCCCTCGGACACCTGCGGGCCGGAGACGCCGAGGCCGAGCCGGAACCGGCCGCCGGACAGGGTGTCCAGGGTCGCGGCGGTCATCGCGGTCATGGCCGGGGTGCGGGCCGGGATCTGGAAGATGGCCGAGCCGACGTCGATCCGCTCGGTCTTCGCGGCGACGAAGCTGAGCACCGTCGCGGCGTCCGAGCCGTACGCCTCCGCCGCCCAGCAGACCGAGTAGCCGAGCCGGTCCGCCTCCTGGGCGACGGCGATGTTGTCGGCGTCCATGCCGAGCCCCCAGTAGCCGAGGTTGATCCCGAGTCGCATCTGCCGCACCTTCCAGTGGGTTGGGGTTGCCAGCGAGGGTAGCCGTGCCCGCGCCGAACATGCTACTGACGGGTAGGAGTGGGTTGGGTCACACCGGTGCTGTTGATCGTTCTGCGGGTCGGCACCTCTGCCCGCGCACCGGCCGCTACGCTCAGCCGACGTGGGGAGCGCTCTCCCCACCTGCGCGTTCACAGGGCTGCCGGGCCTCCCGGGGCCACCGGCCAGTGAAGGGCCCGTCCGATGGAAAAGCGTCACCTCGGCCGCACCGGCCTGCAGGTCTCCCGGCTCGGCCTCGGCACCATGACCTGGGGCCGCGACACCGACGAGCACGAGGCAGCGGAGCAGCTCAAGGAGTTCGTCGACGCCGGCGGCAACCTGATCGACACCGCCGACGTGTACGCGGACGGCGGCGCCGAGTACCTGATCTCCCGGCTCACCGACAGCCTGATCCCCCGCTCCGAGCTCGTCATCGCCACCAAGGCCGGCAGCGTCCCGGAGTCCGCCCGCCGCTTCGACGGCTCGCGCGGCCACCTGCTCGCCGCCCTGGACGCCTCGCTGCGCCGGCTCGGCACCGACCACGTCGACCTCTGGCAGGTGCACTCCTTCGACCCGGCGACCCCGGTCGAGGAGACGCTCAGCGCCCTCGACATCGCCGTCTCCTCCGGGCGCGCCCGCTACGTCGGGGTCTGCGACTTCAGCGGCTGGCAGCTCGCCAAGACCGCCACCTGGCAGCACGCCCACCACGGGCGGGCACCGCTGGCCGGGGCGCAGCTGGAGTACTCGCTGCTGCAGCGCGGCATCGAGCGGGAGGCGCTGCCCGCCGCCCTGGACGCCGGGGTCGGGGTGCTGGCCGGCTCGCCGCTCGGACGCGGGGTGCTCACCGGCAAGTACCGGCACGGCGTCCCGCAGGACTCGCGCGGCGCCTCGCCGTACCTGACCGGGTTCGTCCAGCCGTACCTCGGGGAGCGCTCCCGACGGATCGTGGACGCCCTCGCCACCGCCGCCGACGGGCTCGCCAGCAGCCCGCTGGCGGTCGCGCTGGCCTGGGTCCGGGACCGGCCCGGGGTGGCGAGCGCCCTGGTCGGGGCCCGGACGGTGGCCCAGCTGCAGGCGGCACTGTCGGTGGAGGCGCTTACGCTTCCGGATGAGATCCGTGGTGCGCTGGACGACATCTCGTCGCCGGTGCACCACTACCCGGACCAGGGGTGGACCGAGCTGTGACCCCCGGCCCGGGTTGTCGAGCAGAACCTGCAGTGGAGTGACCTTTGGAGCGGACGACGATGACTGACACGGGGAACGGCGCTCCGGAGGTGACCGCCGGGGCCGAGCTGACCCCGGAGGCGAAGGCCGCGAAGTTCGCGGAGCTGGCCCAGCGGATCCGCGGCATGCAGCCGGAGGACGCCGCGGATCGTGCCGCACGGGCGGGTGCCGCCCGCGCGGAGGCCTCGATGACGGAAGCCCCGACGGCGGAAGCCCCGGAGCCCGGAGGGTCGGAGCCCGGGGAGCCGGAGCCGGCCGCTCCCGCCCCCGTCCCGGCCGCCCCCGTCCCGGCCCCGGCTCCCGCCCCGGCCGCCCCCGCCCCGGTGGTGTCCGACCGGCAGCGCGGCGAGGTGCTCCGCGCCACCGTCGAGGTGCTGACCGCCGGCGGCGCCCCGGCCGAACTGGCGGCCGCCGCCGTAGCCGCGCTCGGCGAGGAGGCACCCGCACGACTGCGCGAGGACCCGTGGGCGGTGCTGGGCCTGCCCGGCGTCCGGCCCGAGCACGCGGACGGCTTCGCCCGGGAGCTGCTCGGCCCCGGAGCCGGCCCGGGCGACGAGCGCCGCGCCCGCGCACTGGTGCCGTGGCTGCTGGAGCAGGCGGCGCTGCGCGGGCACTCGGCCCAGGAACTCGCCGAGGTGGCGGTCGGGCTCGACCGGCTCCGGATGCCCGAGCCGGCCACCGCGATCCAGGCCGCCGTCGAGGACGGGCGGGTGCTGTCCTTCCAGGAGGAGCTGACCGGCCCCGAGGCTCACGCGGCGGCGGGCGACGAGGAGGACGAGGCGCCGACCCGGACGCTGCTCGCCCTGGCGGGGCCGGCGATGGCCGAGGACAGCCTCGCCGAGAAGCTGCTCCAGCTGATGGCCACCTTCGTGCCGGGCGAGGACGCCGAGGAGACCGAGGACGCGGCCGAGGCTGCCGATGGGTCCGAGGACGCCGACGAATCCGAGAAGGCGGCCACCGGCGCGGAGGCAGCGGCAGAGGCCACCGAGGAGACCGAGGCCACCGCCGAGCAGCCTCCCGTCGCCCCCGGCCCGGCCGCCTGGGCGGCCGCCGCCGAGGCGGCGCCGTCCTCCTCCGCGACCGCCCTGATCAAGGCCGTCGCCGAACACGCCCTGGTGCTGCACACCGGCGGCGAGGCGGCCCGCGCCGAACCGGCCGTACTGGTCGCCGCCGCCCGGGGCCTCGGGCTGCGGGCCTGGGCCGCCACCTGGACCGACCAGGGCCGGGACTCCCTCGCCGCGCTCGCCCGGGCGGGAGCCGGCGCCGAGGCCCCCGTGGTCACCCTCGCCGAGCTGCTCTCCGGTACCGCCGGCCCCGGCCGCGCCCCGGACGGCACGCTCGCCCTGGACCTGCTGGTCGTGCTGGACGCCCCGCTGCTGGACGTCGAACTGGCCGCCACCGTCCTGGAGTCGCTGGCCGACGGCACCCGGCTGGTGCTCAGCGGCGACCCGGGCCAGCTCTGGTCGGCCGGCCCCGGCCGGTTCTTCGCCGACCTGCTGGCCGCCAAGGCCTGCCCGGCGGTCTCCTCCCGCACCCCGGACTTCGGCCCGATCGGCGAGCTGGTCTCCGGCATCGGCATCGGCGAGCTCCAGCCGGTCGAGGCGCCGGACAAGGAGGTGGTCATCCTGACCGCCAAGGACGCCGGCGAGGCCGTCCACCGCGCCGTCCAGCTGCTCACCGACTCCATTCCGCGCGCGCTGGGCATCCCGGTCGAGCAGGTGGTGCTGCTCACCCCGGGCCACGGCGGCCCGGCCGGCACCCGCGCGCTGAACGCCGCCGCCAAGGCCCGGCTCAACCCCGGCCCCGGCCGCTTCGGCGGCTTCGACCCGGGCGACCGGGTGGTCGACTCCCCCGCTCCCGGCATCACCCGCCCGGCCCGGGTGCTGGACGGCGACGCCGCCGGTCTGCACCTGGAGTACGCGGACGGCTCGCACCGGACCGTCCCGCCGGCCGAGACCGCCCGACTGCGGCACGGCTGGGCGCTGACCGTCCACCAGGCGCTCGGCCGGCGCTGGCCCGGCGCGGTCGTGGTGCTCCCGGAGGACGCCGCCCCGGCGCTCACCCGGCAGTGGGTCTACACCGCCTTCGGCCGCGGCGAGCGGCACCTGTCCGTGGTGCACGCGGCGGGCCCGGCGCTGGCCCAGGCCGTCGCCGAGCGCCCGGCGCAGCCGCGCACCACCCGGCTGCGGGCGATCCTCGCCGAGAACGCCGCCGCCTCCGAGTACTGAGCGGCGTCCGGCCGGCCCGCCGCGGCGGGCCGGCCGGAACGCACGACGGGCGGGCCCCGGTGATCCCGGGCCCGCCCGTCGGCCGTCCTGGACGGCGTCAGTCGTCCGGGTCCTCGTCGTCGTAGACCTCGCTCACGTCGAACCGGCAGATCAACAGCTGCGGGTCGGCGTGCTCGAAGGGTTCGGGCAGCCACTCGCCCGGCTCGGTCGGCTCGGTGGCCGCGACCCAGAGCGTCGAGTCGGCCTCCTCCAGGCCGAACTCCTCGCTGCGGGCGGCGATCTCGTCGGGCTCGTACTCGCCGAACAGCAC
Source organism: Kitasatospora sp. NPDC041917 (assembly GCF_055589745.1). Taxonomy (NCBI): domain Bacteria; kingdom Bacillati; phylum Actinomycetota; class Actinomycetes; order Kitasatosporales; family Streptomycetaceae; genus Kitasatospora; species Kitasatospora sp. NPDC041917. The sequence continues at coordinate 462,256 of NZ_JBVJBI010000001.1, forward strand.
GCCGATCGCGGCGTTCACCCCGCCCGCTCCGGCTCCGCCCGGGGTCAGCGACTCGTCCAGCCGCTCGGCCTGGGCACGCAGTCGCTCGGGGTCGACGACGTGGTAGTCGCGGCGGATCAACACGCTGATCGCCTCGGGCTGTTCGGGGCCGTGGTACCCGCCGGGGCCCTCGTCCCCGGGGATCTCGAAGGGCGTCACCTCGTCGTAGGCCTCGTACAGGAGCTGGTCGTAGGCGATGGCCGCCGTGGCGAGCTGCTCGTAGGCGGCGGAAACGGCGGGATCATCGGCTGCGTTGGGGCTTGACACCGCTTCCAGATGACGATCGATGGCGGCCTTGACCGCCTCAGCGGCGGCGCGTACCTCGGCAATGGTGGGCTGCGCGGCATCAGACATGGTGCAGACGCTATCTCCCCGCGGTGTCGGTACGCACAGCGGTTGTCACCTCCACCCGCGTTTTCACCGCAACTTCCCCCCTGATGTCCGATCCGTGCCACTTCGTCCCCACGCGGCACCGGCGCGAAACGGGCGCGGAGGGCGCGCACCGGACTCGACGGGGCCGTCCGGGTGCGGCTTCGCGCGCCGGGATCGGGGTATCCCTTCCCCAGTGGCAACAGGACTGATGCGCTGTCAGCCGGCGGCCCGGGTCATGCCTCTTCCGGCCGCCGCCTCCGCGCGGGAGGGGCGGCCGGAAATACCCGGGCCGACCGTCCGGGGCAGGCCGTAGGCTTGCCCGAAGGTGATCCCCAGGAGGAGCGTTTTGACCCCACGGAAGCCGGTCCGGCAGCCGGAGTACGAGTACCAGTCCCTGCGCATGCCGCGCGGCACCACGCGCAACGCGGCGCGCCAACTGCTCACCGAGCACGCCGAGTACGGGCACTGGGAGCTCGACCGACTCAAGCTGTTCCCCGACGGCAGCCGGACGGTCCGGCTGAAGCGGCGGATCATCCGGCAGGTCCGGAGCTGGTGACGGGCGGGGCACCGGCGCCCCGGGCGGGCCTCGCGTCGAGCCTCCGCGCGCCCGCGGCCGCCCGTTCGCCCGGCGGCCGCGGGTGGGTCGTTCCCGCTACGGGTGCGCGCGCGTCCGGTTCAGCGCGCGCCCCCGTCCCCGGTCGGCCGGGTCAGCGGACTCCGGCCCGGGCCCGGCGGTAGAGCACGCCACCGCCGAGCATCAGCGCGAGGCCGGCGGCACCGAGCAGCTCGACGCCGCCCGCGCCGGTGGAGGCCAGCTGGGCGGTCGGGGCGACCGTGGCGGCCTTGACGGCCTTGGCGGGTGCCACGACGGCCTGCTCGGCCGCGACGGGCGGGACACCGTTGCGCGCGACGCTCGTGACCTCCTCGGAGGAGACCTTCGGCGGGGTCGGGCAGGCCTCCACGCAGCCCTCGACCGGCTTCGGGGTGGGCTTCGGAGCGACCTTGGCCACGTTCACGCAGTCGTTGCCGAAGGCCGGGTTGCCGACGCCGACCACGTTGACCGAGTTGCCGCAGGCGTTGACCGGGACGTCCACCGGCGCCTGGACGCTGTTGCCGGAGAGCACGCCCGGCGAGTTGGCGGCGACGCCCGAGGCACTCGCGCCCGGCACCGTGGCGCCCGGCACGGTGGCACCCGGGACCTTGGCACCCTGGCTGCCGCCGGTGCCGGAACCGTCGACGCCGCCCACGCCGTCGGCGGGACGGCTGCCGTCGGAGTGACCGCCGCCGGTGACGCCCGAGCCGCCGGGCAGGCCGTGCTGGACGGGCTTGGACGCCGGGTGACCCCCGCCGCCGTTGACGTTGGCGCAGTGGTTGCCGTAGGACGGGTTCAGCAAGCCGATCACGTCGACCGTATTGCCGCAGGCATTGATCGGCACCTGGATCGGCACCTGGACCGAGTTGCCCGAGACGACGCCGGACGAACCGACGGCACCCCCCTGCGCCTCGGCTCCTCCCGCATAGGCGTAGCCGGCGGCCGAGGCCAGCACACTGCCCGTGGCCACCGCCGTGAGGATCCCCTTCTTGGCTACATTCCTCATTTTTTCCCCTGACATTTCGAGACGACGTGTCGACCTTGACGTGAACCTTTAAAAAGTCGGAATTTCCGTATATCCGTAAATCACGCAAGGGCTTCGGCTGCACACGAGTTAACGAGAGGCGAACGGGGAGGTTGAGCCGAACGAATCGGCTTCACCCGATCGAGCGATCGTGTCGGACCTCGTGTATCCGGCGGCCGCCGGGCCCGGAGCGGGTCCGGCCCGCACCGGACCGCCGGGAACGCGAACGCCCCCGGCGCGGCGCGTCCGCCGCCCGGGGGCCGGTTGCGAATCGGCTCAACAGGCCTCGACGGCCCGGAGGTCGACTCAGACGTTGGCGCAGTGGTTGCCGAACGCCGGGTTCAGCACGCCGATGACGCTGATGGTGTTGCCGCAGAGGTTGACCGGGACGTGCACCGGAACCTGGATCTGGTTGCCCGAGAGGACACCCGGGGAGCCGGCGGCCACACCCTCGGCACCGGCGTGAGCGGACGCGACACCGGCGGCGGCGAGCACCAGACCACCGGTGGCGGCGGCGACAGCGGCGATCTTCTTGACCTTCATCATTCCTCCTGTATGGACAACGCAACCCGTTCGGCGGGCTGCACAGGGATGAACGACGCTGCGGCAAACGGGGTACGGAACGGATCTCCCATTCACCCGCAACGGTGAGGTCTCGCACACATGATCAGCTTGGAGTTTCCGGCAGAATCGCTTCTGCCGATCTTCCTTTCCCCATCCCACAATCATCAGCTCCGACAATGCGCTCGGCCCGCCCCCGGGCATTCCGGGAACGGGCCGACCCAGTCGCCTGATCAGGGGCTTCAGCAGGCGTCGATGAACCGGTCCAGCACCCGGGCACCGAACTTCAGGCCGTCCACCGGCACCCGCTCGTCCACACCGTGGAACATCCCGGCGAAGTCCAGCTCCGGCGGCAGCTGGAGCGGCGCGAAGCCGAAGCAGCGGATGCCGAGGTCCTGGAACGACTTGGCGTCCGTCCCGCCCGACAGGCAGTACGGCACCGCGCGGGCGATCGGGTCCTCGGCGCGCAGCGCGGTCTGCATCGCCTCCACCAGGGCACCGTCGAAGCCGGTCTCGATCGCCTTGTCCGAGTGCAGGCTCTCGCGCTTCACGCGCGGGCCGAGCACGCTGTCCAGCTCGGCCAGGAACTCCTCCTCGTAGCCGGGCAGGAAGCGCCCGTCCACGTGCGCGGTGGCCTGACCGGGGATCACGTTCACCTTGTAGCCGGCGCCGAGCATGGTCGGCTGGGCGGTGTTGCGCAGCGTGGTGCCGATCATCTTGGCGATGCCGCCGAGCACCCGCAGCGTCTCGTCCATGTTCTCCGGGTCCAGCTCGACCCCGAGCGCGTCCGACAGCTCGTCCAGGAAGGCCCGGACGGTCTTGGTGATCCGCAGCGGGAACTGGTGCCGGCCGAGCCGGGCGACCGCCTCGCACAGCTCGGTGATCGCGTTGTCGTCGTTCTCCATCGAGCCGTGGCCGGCCCGGCCCTCGACCGTCAGGCGCATCCAGTGCATGCCCTTCTCGGCCGTCTCCACCAGGTAGAGGCGGACCTGGTCGTTGACCGTGAAGGAGAAGCCGCCGACCTCGCCGATCGCCTCGGTCACGCCCTCGAACAGCCCCGGGTGCTTGTCCACCAGGAAGCGCGCCCCGTAGGTGCCGCCGGCCTCCTCGTCGGCGAGGAAGGCCAGCACGATGTCGCGCGGGGGCTTGCGCCCGGTGCGCAGCCGGTCGCGGACGACCGCCAGGGTCATCGCGTCCATGTCCTTCATGTCGACCGCGCCGCGCCCCCAGACGCAGCCGTCCGCGATCTCGCCGCCGAACGGGTCGTGGGTCCAGTCCGCGGCGTTGGCCGGCACCACGTCGGTGTGGCCGTGGATCAGCAGGCCCGGACGGGAGCGGTCCTCGCCCTCGATCCGGACCACCGTCGACGCCCGGCCCTTGGCGGACTCGAAGATCTTCGGTTCGAGCCCGAACTCGGCGAGCTGCTCGGCCACGTACTCGGCCGCCTTCCGCTCCCCCGGGCCGGAGCCGTCCCCGTAGTTGCTGGTGTCGATCCGGATCAGATCGCGACAGATCTCGGCGACCTCGGACTCAGCCGTCACCTTCGGTGCCGCCGACTCGCTCCGCTCGCTCACGGTCACTCCTCGTCTTGGGCCCGCACCGACGCACCAGCGCGCCACCCCCAGGACCTGCACCCGGGCCGTACGAGCACGTCCGCCCATCCTCCCCCAGCCCCGGATCCCGATCCACCCCCCGCGCACTCCCGAAACCCCCTGGTCACGCCCCCGCCACACGCCACCCCTTGCCACCGCCACCGGTCGTACCGGCCGGCCCGGAATCGTTTTGGGACCCCAAGCCGATCTTTGCTACAGTTACATCTGTCAGCGCGACGGACGAGAGATCGGAAGCCGCGAGGACGACACCTGGTCCGGGTGGCGGAATGGCAGACGCGCTAGCTTGAGGTGCTAGTGCCCTTTATCGGGCGTGGGGGTTCAAGTCCCCCCTCGGACACCGAAGAAAGGCCCCAGTTGATCTGGGGCCTTTTTGCTTTTCGGCCACGGCTCTCCGCTGTGAAGCGACCGGCCGGACGCCCGTACGCCGGATGCCCGGCCGGTGGGTACCGGCCGGGCATCCGGATGGGCCTGGCCCGACGGGACGGTGTCGGGGTCACGCCCAAAACGGCGGGATTCGGTCAGCCCTGGCTGGCGGCGGGGGCGGCGGCAGCCGGAGCCTCGGCCGCCGGAGCGGCAGCGGCCGGGGCAACCTCGGTCGCCGGGACGGCAGCGGGAGCAACCTCAGTCGCCGGGACGGCGGCCGGGGCAACCTCAGTCGCCGGGACGGCGGCCGGGGCAACCTCAGTCGCCGGGACGGCGGCCGGGGCAACCTCAGTCGCCGGGACGGCGGCCGGGGCAACA
>NZ_JBVJBI010000001.1:467295-470704 GCF_055589745.1 Kitasatospora sp. NPDC041917
CCTCGGCCGCCGGGACGGCAGCGGGAGCAACCTCGGCCGCCGGGACGGCAGCAGGGGCAACCTCGGCCGCCGGGACGGCAGCGGGAGCAACCTCAGTCGCCGGGGCAGCAGCGGGAGCCTCGGCCGCGGGAGCAGCAGCCTCGGCCGCCGGGGCGGCGGCGGGGGCGACGTCCTCGTCGTTGAAGGTGGCACCCGCACCCGTGAAGGAGCCGGTGACGCCCTCGTCTTCCGCAATGATCCAGAAGCTGGCGTGCGAGACACCGTCGTGGCCGACGTGGGACTCGACCGCCGCGAGGGCGGCGGCGTCCTCGTTGGCAGTGAAGAAGCCCTTGCCGTAGTTCGCGTCGATGCCTTCGTGGGCCGAGGCCAGGCCGGCGCAGCCGAGCACGAGCGGGACGGTGAGGGCGCCGACAGCCACGACTCGCTTGAGAGCACGCATGAAAATCTCCTCCACGGAGTTTCTGGGTTGAGTGGCGGTGCCGTTCAGCCCCGCCGCGATTCAGAGAGCCACGCCCCGGATCCCGCCGCAACCGGCACCGCGACCCGTCCGGCCTCACGTCCCGTCAGAATCGCCGCCCCCACCAGCGGAAATACCGTTCGTATGCCTATCTGACAGGATCAGTCGGCTGGAGCACTCTGCGTCACTCCGCGCCACCCTCCGTCGTCGCCGGGCCCCTGCCGCGGACCGCCCCTGCGGAGCCACCCCTCGACGGAGTCATCATGCGAACGGCTCGATACAACGGCCCGCCGTACGGGAACAGTTGGCCGGGACCTCCGAGCCCGCGGAACGGCGGGAGCGCCGCTTCGGGCACAGGCGAATCCCCCCGGAGTTCGCGGGAACTCCGGGGGGATTCGCCACCTATGTCACTCACTGTCACCCGTGGTTCCAGGTGGCACTCGAACCCGTGAAGGAGCCGGAGACGCCGTTGTCGTCCGCCCAGATCCAGAAGTCGATGTGCGAGACGCCGTCGGGACCGACGGAGGACTCGGAACCGGCGACACCGGCACCGCTCTGATTGGCGATGAACTGACCCTTGCCCCAGCTCGCGTCCAGGCCGTCGTGGGCCGAGGCCAGGCCGGCGCAGCCGAGCACGAGCGGGACGGCGAGGGAACCGACGGCCAGGACACGCTTGAGAGCACGCATGAAGGTCTCCTCCACGGAGTTTCCGGTTGAGGTGGCGACACCGATCGGCCCGCCCCGACTCAGGGAGCCACGCGCCACATCCCGCCGCAACCGACACGGTGCCCACTCCGGCCGACGTGGCCTCTGACTCGCCGCAGTGACCAGCGGATACACATATCGGACGACTGCCGTGGGGGTCATTCGATCGGAGCAGGCCCACGACACTCCAACGGCCCCGCCCGACCCATGGCACAGGACACTCCCCCGGCGGCCCGACGCCGACCGGCTCCCGCCGAGCACGCCTCCGGCTTCCGCCGAAGTCTCGTCCACTGCGGCCGAGTTGGCGGGTCGCCGCCCCTTGACAGGATTCCCGCGAAGTGCAGAATAACTTCATTATGAAGCAGGTAAATAAATCATTGGAGTCGTCGGCCGGTCCGCTGGGGCGGGATGCCGAGGGCCGGCTCTACGACAGCAGGGTGCGGACGGCCATGGGCGCGTTCACCAAGGGCGGGGACACCCTGGCACTGGAGGCCGCGGCCGCAGCGCGGTCGGCGTTCCACGCGGTGGAGAAGCTGCGGGCGCACGGATCGCAGGGACGGGGGTTGAGCGCGGGGGCGCTGGATGTGCTGGTGCGGCTCGGGGCCGCGGGTGAAGCGGGAGAAGCGGGAGAAGCGGGGCTGACCGTGGGCGAGTTGGCCCGGGCCGGCGGGGTGAGCGCGCGCAACGCGACCGGCCTGGTGGACACCCTGGAGCGGGAGGGGCTGGCCCGCCGCTCCCCCGACCCGAACGACCGGCGGGCGGTGCTGGTCACCGCGACGCCCGAAGGGCTGGCCTGGCTGGAGGAGTTCCGGGTGCCCACCGAGCGCGCGATGGCCGCCGTGTTCCGCGGCTTCAGCCCCGAGGAGATGGCCCAACTGCGACACCTGTGCCTGCGGTTGGTGGAGAACCAGCAGCAGATCGAGCAGTACCTGGGTGCGGTCGCGGACGGCCCGGGCCCGGACGTCAGCTGACCCCGGGGCCTCCGCGCGGCCGGCCGGAGCGGCGCCCCGCTTCGACCGGCCGCGCAACCACTCCGCGGTGATCAAGGCCGCCACCGTGGACACGATCAGCAGCGGCATCGGGTCGGCCACCTGGCCGCCGAGCAGGGCGGGCGCGGCCCCGAAGCCGGGCAGCGGCGCACAGACCGTGCCGAGGGCCGTACCGAGCAGGAGCGCCGGGAAGATCGGGCCGCCGCGCAGGCTGCCGAGGGCGATCGACCAGCCCAGCCCCTTGAAGAGCACGAGGGCGAGCAGCGCGCCGACCGGCCAGTCGGCCGGATCGGCGGCGAGCACGCCCAGGGTGGCCTGCCCGGATCAGACCTGGCGGGCGTCGGCGCCCAGCGCGCTCTCGATGCCCTGGACCATCCGCCACAGCGGCGCGCGGCGGCTGGCGACCAGGACCACGACGTCGTCGGACTCGCCCTCGGCGGCCTCGCCCTGGCGCTCGCCCCAGGTGCCGGTGACGAAGGCCATCGCCGCGTCCACCTCGGCCACCCAGTCGCTCTCCCCGCCCGAGCGCAACCAGGTGCGCAGGGCGTGGTTGTGCGCGGAGACGACGGCCGCGGCGATCACGTCCGCACGCAGCGGCCCGTCGGGGCGGTCGGCGAAGCGGCCGCGCAGATAGGCGGCCAGGGTGTGCTCGTAGCGCCAGACCACGGACAGCTCGTACGCGCGCAGGCCGGGCACCTTGCGGGTCAGGCGGTAGCGCTGGACGGAGAAGGAGGGCTGCTCGGCGTACATCCGCAGGACCAGGCGGGCGGCGTCGCAGGCGTGCCTGACCGGGTCCTCCTCACCGGTGCCGGACTCCAGGAACTCCGTCATCTCGGCGAGGCTGCGCTCGTGGTCGGGGAAGACCACGTCCTCCTTGGCCGGGAAGTAGCGGAAGAAGGAGCGCCGGCCGACGCCGGCCAGCGAGACGATGTCGTCGACGGTCGTCTGTTCGAAGCCGCGCTCCAGGAAGAGCTCGAAGGCCGCGGCCACCAGCGCCTCGCGCATCGCCGGCTTCGAGGGCCCGTCATTCATGGACTGGTCCTGCTCTTCCTTCTCACTCATTCACCGGAACTTAGCATCGGGACGATGCCTCGGCACCGACGGCCGGGCGGCCGGCCGACCCGCCGTCGGTGCACGTCGGGGTGGGGTTACGGGTGGGGTTACGGGTGGGGTTACGGGAGGTTGCGGGCCATCACGATCCGCTGGACCTGGTTGGTGCCCTCGTAGATCTGCGTGATCTTCGCGTCCCGCATCATCC
>NZ_JBVJBI010000002.1:0-244397 GCF_055589745.1 Kitasatospora sp. NPDC041917
CACTTCCACAGTGCTGGAGCCGGCCCCCGCCCCGCCCCCTCCTCCCCCGGCCCCTCCGGGGAGGAGGGTGGCGTCCCCCTCGGGGGTGGGGGGATCCCGCCGCCGTGAGGCGTGGGCCACCGTCCGGAGGCCACGGGATCGGGCGATCAGACCCGGTCGGCCGCGATCAGCACGTACTGGAAGGAGCCGTCCTTGTAGGACTCGATGAACGCCTCCTCGATGCCGGTCACCAGCGAGGTGGTGTTGCGCAGCTCCCAGTAGGGCAGGGTGTCCGGGGTCAGGTCGATGACGGCCTGCGGCACCAGACGGTTGTCGGCCATCGCCCGCAGGTACTCGCGGCGCGAGTGGATGTTGCACTCGAAGTGGGCGTTGATCTGCGAGACCCACTTCGACGGCTGGCCGTAGCGCGGGTTCCAGCAACCCGTGATGGTCACGTACCGGCCGCCGACGCTCAGCACCCGGGAGTGCTCGGCGAACAGGTCGTGCAGGTCGACGTACATGCTGGACTCGTTGTTCCAGGAGCCCGCGACCGTGCCGGTCTCGACGGGCATGTTCAGCATGTTGGCGACCCGGGAGCGGACGAAGTCGCCGATGCCCAGCTCGGCGGCGCGCTTGTTGCCGAACTCGGCCTGCTGGGTGGACAGGGTCAGGCCCTCGACCCGGCAGCCGAAGCGCTGGTGGGCCATCACCATCGAGCCGCCGCGGCCGCAGCCCGCGTCGACCAGCGTGTGGTCGGCGCGGATGTCGCCGAGGTGGTCGAGCAGCACGTCGGCCTGGGCGGACTCCAGGCGGTGCAGCTCGGCGATGACCTTCTTCTCGCGCTCGCTGTCGGCCGGGTCGCCGATCGCGGCCCGGTCGATCTCCCCGATCCCGTAGTGGTGGTGGTAGAGGCCGTCGACGTCACCCAGGCGAAGGTTGACCGGACGGGCCTCGTGGTCCCAGTAGCGTGCGATGTCGCCCTGGTACGGGGTCGCCGGGCCGGGAATAGTGTTGCCGGGGGTGGTGATGTCGTCGGTCACGGACATGGGTCAACTCCTAGTGGATGGTCAAGGGGTCGGTCATCAAAGGGGATTCGCTGCCGGTGGGAGGTGGCACCGCCGGAAGGGCCGGTGTCACCAGAAGTCGGGCAGCGTGTAGCGGTAGGTGTTGGTCTGGTGCCAGTAGTGGTTGCCGTCCACCCACGCGGCCACACCGCGCAGGAACCGTGGGAGGGCCGGCACCGGGCAGGACAGGGCCAGGGCCGCCGCCTCGGCCTCGAAGGCCAGCATCAGTTCGTTGTGGACCTCGACCGCCTTCAGGTAGCCCTCCTTGCGGGAGACGCCCTCGCGCTCGGAGATCACCACCGGCAGGTTCAGGTGCAGTCCGGGGCTGGCCAGCTCCTTCATGTACGAGTAGAGGTCGTTGACGATGGTGGTGGCGTTGGAGGCCAGCGCGATCACCCGCTGCATCGCGGGCAGCGCGTGCAGCTCGGCGGGCAGCTCGTAGCCGCCGACGGTGTCCGTGATCGTCGGGCAGGGGCGGAAGTTGTTGAACTGGCGCATGGCCAGGTACTCCCACACCTCCGGCACGTGGTCCGCCTGGTCCCAGGCGGCCTCGGCCAGGTACCCGAGGTGCAGCCGCGCCATGTCGTGCCGGAACCGGTCCGACTGGGAGGGCGTGGCGGCCCGGGTGAAGTACTCCATCGCCGAGTGGTAGGCGCGCCGGGGCGGGTCCGACGACAGCGAGGCCTCCCACTCCGGGTGGTACTCCGTCGTGGTGTGCAGCGGGTCCAGCGCGGTGTGCGCGAGCAGCAGGCGGCTGCCCAGGCCGATCGGCGACCCGCCGAGGTCCTCGCAGTAGCAGTCGTCCACCGCGTTCTCGGCCACCATCAGGCGGGCCGCGAGCATCAGGTGGTCGACGCTCGGCGCGTCCGGGTGGCAGGCCACCATGTAGCGCCCGGTGGAGAAGCCGTCGAAGTCCTTCTCCCAGTCCGGCGGGTAGAGCTCGACCTCCTCCATCGCCCAGACCTTGATCTCCGCACTGAGCGCCTCCACCCGCACCGGGTCGGGCTCGGCGATCGGGTGGTGGTACAGGCCGGGGATGGGGTCGCCGGCCTTGGGCTTGCCGCCGCTCGGCGCCTCGGCGGCCGGGCTCGCGGCCGTCGCGATCGTCGCGGTCGCGGCGGGCGGAACGGGCAGGACGTGGACGGGCGGCAGCCGGAACCCGGGGGTGGCCGCCGTGACCTCGGTCGCGGCTTCCGAGATCTCGGGCACCGGAACCTCGGAGGCGGGGGCCTCGGGGGCCTCGACCTCGGGCGCCGACACCTGCGGCCGGAACTGCAGCCCGGAGGTGCCCAGCCCGCTGGGCCCGCGCAGGATCCGGTCGATCGCCGGGGTGCTCATGGTCCCACCGCCGGGGCGGTCACGGGCCCGCATGGTGTCTCCGGTCTGGCACGCAGGGGCATGGAGGCTCCTCTGGGAAGGGGTCGCACACATATGACGGATCGTCATTTCGTCAACCTCGAACGGGAACTCGGGCTTCCGCCCCCGTCCCGTTCGGTTCACCACCGTAGGCGCGAAGGCGCGTTCCGCATCGCAACGGACGATCTTCCTCACCCGATAGGGTGAACGTTCGGGCTGACGACGTTTGAGCGGACCGCAGTCGTGCATTGATCACACCGGTCCCGGGGCGCCCTGGCCGCGAACCCTCCCGCCCGAGCCGCCCGCCCCCCGCGTCAAGCCGCTGACGCCCGCCCGTGTCCTGGGCCGCCCGATCGCGCTGTTCCGGTCGTGGCACGGGCTGTTCGCATGCGAAAAGACCGGAGGGACGCGCAGTGACAGCGCTTTCGATGCCCTCGCCTCGGAGAACCCGCTGGATTGCGGACCGGACCGGTCGGTCACCTCCCGGCCCGGTGCACGGCCCCACTGGTAAGGGGGACCAGAATGGCCTGGGCGCCGTGAGGACGGGGCCAGGAAGGAAGACCAGCGCATGGAGAGCCAGGCCCGCAGCCGCACCGCACTCGTCGAGGAGCTCATGGAGCGCTATCCCGACGTGCCCCGGGAGGCGGTGATCAAGGAGGACCTGCTGCGCGGCGGCATGGCCTTCGACGAGTCGGCACTCAGCGGCAGCGCCGGCGCCGACGGGGGCGGCGAGGTCAAGCCGAAGTCGTACTTCATCTTCTCCTTCGACCACCGCACCCTGCCCGAGCTGGGCGCCGCCGCGCTCAACCGGCCGCCGGAGGAGATCGTGCTGACCGGCGGCCCGTACGGGCTGCGCCGCACGGTGGTGTCGGTGCGGGTGAACCCGGACTCGCCCTACCGGGTCGGCGCCGGCGAGGACGGGACCCTCGGCCTCTACCTGGACGGCGCGCGGATCGCCGATGTCGGCCTGCCGCCGATGCCGGACTACTACCGGCACACGCTGGCCAACGGGAAGTCGGTGATGGAGGTCGCCCCGACCATCCAGTGGGGCTACCTGATCTACCTCACGGTGTTCCGGGTCTGCCAGTACTTCGGCGCCAAGGAGGAGTGCCAGTACTGCGACATCAACCACAACTGGCGCCAGCACAAGGCCGCCGGCCGCCCGTACACCGGGGTCAAGCCGGTCGAGGAGGTGCTGGAGGCGCTGGCGCTGATCGACGAGCACGACACCGCCCGTGCCTCCCAGGCGTACACCCTCACCGGCGGGGCGATCACCTCGCGCGTCGGCGGCCGGGACGAGGCCGACTTCTACGGGCAGTACGCCAAGGCCATCGAGGAGCGCTTCCCCGGCCGCTGGATCGGCAAGGTGGTGGCCCAGGCGCTGCCGCGCGAGGACGTCCAGCGCTTCCACGACTACGGCGTGCGGATCTACCACCCCAACTTCGAGGTGTGGGACAAGCGGCTGTTCGAGCTCTACTGCCCGGGCAAGGAGCGCTACGTCGGCCGGGACGAGTGGCACCGCCGGATCCTCGACTCCACCGAGGTGTTCGGCCCGGAGAACGTGATCCCCAACTTCGTCGCGGGCGTGGAGATGGCCGAGCCCTTCGGCTTCACCACGGTGGACGAGGCGATCGCCTCCACCGAGGAGGGCCTGCGCTACTTCATGTCCCACGGCGTGGTGCCGCGCTTCACCACCTGGTGCCCCGAGCCCACCACCCCGCTCGGCAAGGCCAACCCGCAGGGCGCGCCGCTGGAGTACCACATCCGGCTGCTGCAGACCTACCGGGCGACCCTGGACGAGTTCGGCCTCTCCTCCCCGCCCGGCTACGGCCCGGCGGGCCCGGGCAAGGCGGTCTTCTCGGTGAGCTCCTTCATGGACTCGCTGCAGGGCTGAGCACGGCCCGCCCCGAAGGCGCCGCCGCCCATCGTCCGGGCGGCGGCGCCCGGCCCGTCAGCTCCCGTTCAGCGGGCGGACGGTGAGGATCTGCTCGGCCCGGCCCAGCGGGCCGTGGACGTCGTGCAGCACGGTGCTGGTGACGCCGTGCCCGGCCGGGCCGAAGCTGACGCTGGTGTCCAGGCCGGTCCAGGGGCCCTCGGGGCGGCGGTGGAAGTGGATCGTCAGGTCGGTGTTGGGGAACATCCACTCGGTGGGGTTCCGCCGCACCGCGATGCCGTTGGCGGTGTCCACCAGCTTGACGAAGGAGGCGTGCGGGCCGCTGGGCTCCCCCGCGACCAGCTCGACCGGGGTGGAGATCCAGGCGGCGGCTCGGCCCGGGGCGGTCTCCCGGCGGCGGACGTCGATCGAGGCGATGTAGCCGCCGCCCCACACCCCGGCCATCGTCCAGGGCTCGAACTCCTCGGGCCCGGGCAGCGGCCGGTCGTGGGTGCCGGCGACGGCGGTGGTGTCCAGCTCGGCGAGGAACCAGGCGCGGGCCCGGACCACGGCCCGCCCGCCGGTCACCACGGTGGCCTCGACCAGCTCGATGGTGCGCCCGGGGCGGACGGTCTCCACCGTGATCTCGAACTCGTCGAGGGCGATCAGGCCGAGTATGTCGTAGCTGATCCGGGCCAGGGCCAGGCCGTCGGCGGGGCGCCCGGCCCGCTGGTGGCCGGCCCGGTGGCGGTCGATGGCGTGCACGATCAGGCCGCCGAGCGGGCTGAAGTGCTGCTCGTCGGGGTGCCAGGCACCCTGCGCCTGCGCGGTGGGCTTGTAGCTGTTCTCGCCGGTGCGCTGGTAGTAGCTGTCGGGCGCGGCGGTGGGGGTGGTCACGTGCGCTTCTCCTCGGGCCGGATCGCTGGCTGCCGGGCGGGCGCCGCCGTGGTACGACGGCGCCCGACCTCGGCGTTCAGGATCGTAGGGGGCCGAACCGCCGGTGGGGCGTCACGGGTGACGCATCCCACACCCCCGGAGGACCAGGAGTGTCAGTGCGCGGCGAGCGGGTAGTGGTCGGAGAGGTCGGTGTAGGTGTAGCTCTTGCCCCAACTGCTCACCGTCCAGGGCGCGCTGTGCACCCGGACCACCTCGTTGGTGTACTCCTGCGGGCGGGCGTGGTCGGCCCGGTAGAGGACGTAATCGAGGTCCTCCTTGGGCTCGCCCGGGTAGCGGTAGGCGGCGACGGAGTTGTCGGCGGTGTCGAAGGAGTACGGCCAGCCGGTGCGGGCGGAGGCCGGGGCGAGATTGCCGTTGGTCAGCAGCGCCTGGTACTCGGAGCCGTGCGAGTCGATGTTGAGGTCGCCCGCGACCAGGATCGGTTCGTCGGCCGGGATCCGCTTGGCGTCCAGGAAGGAGCGCATCGCGGTGAGCTGCTTGGCCCGGATGTCCGCCGCCTGGCCGCTCGCGCAGCCCGAGTCGGTGGACTGGAGGTGGGTGCCGACCACGTGGGTGCGACGGCCGTTGACGTCCAGCACCGCGTAGACGAAGCCCTTGTTGGAGAACCAGTCCGAGCCGCAGGCGTCCTTGTAGACGTACTGCTCCTTGCGCAGGATCGGCCACTTGCTGAGCAGGGTGACGCCGCCGTCCTCGGGGGTGGTGGCGCTGTAGCTGCCGGAGGTGGCGTCCCAGCCGCTGGTGGAGCGGCCGACCACCGGCGTGTGGTACGGGTAGGCGGCCGAGGCCTTGGCGGTCAGCGCGTCGGAGGCCGAGTTGTCGAAGGCCTCCTCCAGCACGACCACGTCGTGGCCCTGGAAGAAGTCCGCCGAGGCGATGGCCTGCGCCCGGTACTGCTGGCCCCAGTTGGGGTAGAGCGAGGTGCTCATCAGGAACGTGTTGTAGGTCAGCACGTCGAGCGGGGGTGCGGTCGCGGGGGCGGTCTCGGCCGAGGCCGGGACGGCGCCGAGCACGGCGAGGACGGTGGCGGCGGCGCCGGCGGCGAGGGCGCGGCGGACGGACGACAGGGGCATCGGGCCTCCGTGGGGGGCGTTGTCGTGGACCCGTCGGGTCGAGGGATGTTGTTCATCCAACTTGGCTGTCGGCACCGACCGCAAGACATCGGGCGAGCATGCGGTGAACTCGTCGGTAACACCGTCGGCGAGGGGCTGACGGGCGGTCACCGCCCCGCGCGTCAGGAACCGGGGTCAGACTGTCCCCAGCGCGACGAAAGAACGAACGGGGGAAGACATGGCCGGCAGGAAGAAACGGAAGAGGCCGCTCGCCGAGGGGGTGGTCCCGCCCCCGAAGCGGGTCCGCAGGCGCCCGGAGCCGCAGTTGTCGGCGCGGGCGGTCCGCCGGACGGCGTGGCCGGTCGGGGCACTCACCCCGGTGCTGATGGTCGGCCTGGCGGTACTGGGCAGCAACCCGGACTACCAGCTGCCCTGCGGCATCCTGGCGTTCCTGGTGCTCTCCGCGGGCGTCGTCGCGCTCGGCTTCGTCCGGCCCCGCGGCTGGATCATCTGGCCGGCCGTCCTGCTCGGCGTGCTGCTGCTGGTCCTGCCGACGACGAGCATCCGCGCCCAGATCATGGCGCAGCGCGGCGTGGAGACCGCGGTGGTGGTCACCGCGGCCCACAGCGCGAAGGACAAGAACGGCAAGGTGAGCTGGACCTGCGCCATCCGCCGCGCCGACGGGCGGCCGTTGCCGCACGCCGAGGTCGGCGGCTACGGCTGCACGGGCACGCGCGACATCGGCGACACCGAGAACGTGCTGGTCGACCCGGCGGGCTGGGCGCCGCCGGTCCCGCTCGACGAGGACCTCGAATTCCGCCGCGGCGGCGTCCACGTCACCGCGGTGCTGGCCGCCCTGTGGGGCCTGCTCACCCTGGTCGCGGCGCGCCGCACCCTGCGGGAGCCGGGCGCCGCGGCCGGTCAGCGGGGCGGCAGGTAGCGCACCAGGACGTCGGAGCCGGTGCCGTTCAGGGCGCCGAACAGCAGGGTGGTGCCGAACGCGTCCACGGCCGGCGCGAAGGACGGGCCGACGGCCTCGGCGACCCGCTCGACCCGGCCGGTCCGCAGGTCCCGCCGGAAGAGGTCCGGGGCGCCGTTGGTGTCGCCGGGCACCAGGCCGGCGTCGTCCGAGACGAAGGAGACCCAGCGGTCGTCCGCCGTCATGACGGCCGGCTGGGCGCCGGCGGGGGCCACCTCCGTCACCGTGCCCGTGTGCAGGTCCCGGGCGTAGAGCGCGACGCGGGTGCCGCCCTGGTCCGGCTGGAACACCCGGAACAGCGCGTACCGGCCGTCCGGGCTCAGCCGGCTCAGCCGCACGGCGTCGCGCAGGGTGCCGCTCGGGTCGATGCTCGCGCCCTCGATCCGGCCGGTGCGGGTGTCGTAGACGTAGAGCGGGAACAGTTGCCGGGTGGGCGGCGGCTTCAGGGCGGCCAGGGCGGACTGCGCGGCCGGGGCGGCCGGCAGCAGGTTGGCCGCCTTCGACCGGAAGGCGACGGTCCGGCCGTCGGCGCTGAGCGAGGGCTCCACCGAGCCGCCGTCGGCGGGGGCGCCGCCCTGCCCCGCGGTGACCAGGCGGGTGGTGCCGGTCCAGCGGTCCGTCAGGTACACGTTGGCGGTGCCCGCCTGTGCCCCGGGGGCGAGGTCGGCGCGGTCCGAGGAGTAGGCGACGTACCGGCCGTCGGCGCTGATCGCGGGGCTGACGGAGTTCCCGGCGCCGGCGCCGGCGGTGACCAACTCGGTCCGGCCGCCGAGGCGGTCGCGGACGTAGACGTCGGTGCGCCCACTGCCGTTCCCGGCAACGGCGTTGACGGCGTCACTGCTGAAGGCGACGTACCGGCCGTCGCCGCTGATCGCCGCCTGGACGGTGGAGCCGTCCAGCTGGGCGCCGCCGTCGGCGAGGCTGACCCGCTCGGTGCGCCGCGTCCACAGGTCGCGGACGAAGACGTCGTAGAGGCGGTTGGTGTCGCCGGGCACCAGGTTGGAGGCCGGCGAGGCGAACAGCGCGTAGCGGCCGTCGGCGCTCAGCCCGAGCGGCTCGGACCAGTCGTCGGCGGGCCTGCCGTCCGGGCTCACGTTCACCCGCACCGTGTCGCCGTCCGTCACCTCGGACGCGGGCGCGGACACCGGTGCGGAGGCCGGTTCGGACGCGGGCGTGGTCCGGGCGTGCGCCGCCGGTGCCCCGGCGCCCACCAGCAGCGCGGCCGCCAGGGCGCAGACCACCCGTACCGTCGTCGTCCTCATGGGCTCCCCTCCCCTTGCGCTCCCCTTCGTTCCGGCCGAGCCAACCCCCCTGGGTGGCCACGGTCAACCCCGCCACCCCGCGATGGACACGATTCCGCCAACTCCCGGACACGACAGGAGCGCACCTACCGCACGAGCCGATCCACCGGCTCCCGGGACGCATCACCCACCCTGGCAAGGGAGGCGAGAGCAGATACCCCGAACCGGCTACATCCTCGCTAAACGCGGACCAATACGGGCATCCCACCCACGGTTGCTTCGCACCGAGGCAGCGCCCGGCCGTCGAGCGCTCGGCCGTCAACCGGACGTGACCGGCGGCAGTCGAGCGAAAGGCGGAAGCCATGAGCATGATCCAGACCGGCAAGCTGCAGTTGAACTCCACCAGCGCCACGGAGCTGACCGGTGGAGCCACCTCGACCTTCACCCAGGTCACCTTCCCCACGCCCTTCCCCAACGACGCGAACGTGATCGTCGTGCCGTTCGTCCAGACCTTCAACGGCCCCGACACCCCCGGTCTGCGGATCGCCGACGTCACCACCACCGGCTTCAAGATCCGCATCAACGAGCTCGTGGGCAGCGGCCGCGCGCTGTCCGACGGGCCGCACACCACCGAGACCATCGGCTGGATCGCCAGCACCGTCTGAGCCCCGGGCTCCTCGCGGCCCCGCACCGGCCCGGGGCCGCGAGGGGCCCTGCCCCGAACCAGCGAGCCGCCGCACCGGCCCGCGCCGCCAACGCCCCTTCGCATCGGGCGTGTTCCCCCGCCCCGGCTTGCCGGGTCGGCAAAACCCGTTGGACACGGACGACCACCGGTGCGAAGGTCCGGGAATGACCGTTGACGAAGCCTTTGCCCGGCCCGACGGCCCGCCCCTGGCCGTGTCACCGCCACTGCCCCTGCCGATGCCCCTGTTCCTCCCCGTGCCGCTGCCCGGCGGCCTGCTGCTGCGCGAGTCCCGGCCGGAGGACCTGGAGCAGCTCCGCGCGCTGCTCGCCGAGCGCGGCGACCCGGCGGACGCACTCGACCACCGTCTGGTGGTCGAGGATCCGGACGCCGGCTGGTCGGCCAGCGCGGTGGTGGTCGACGGCGACCGGGTCGTCTCCACGGCCACCCTGCTGGACGAGGAGCTGCGCCTCGGCGACGTCCGGCTGCCCGCCGGGCAGGTCGAACTGGTCGCCACCGACGAGGAGTACGAGGGCCGCGGCCTGGTCCGGGCCCTGATGCAGTGGGCGCACGCGCGCTCCGCCGCCCGCGGGCACGTGGTCCAGGCGATGATCGGAATCCCGTACTTCTACCGGCTGTTCGGCTACGAGTACGCCATCGACATCCCGGTCTCGCGGCCGCTGCGCTCCACCCCGCCCACCGAGGACGGCGCGCCCGCGCTGCGCACCGCCCGGGCCACCGACCTGCCCGCCCTGGCCGCGCTCCAGGAGCAGGCGCAGCGCGGCTTCGACCTCGCGATGGGCCACGCCCCCGCCCGCTGGCGCTGGCTGCTGGCGCACGACGCGAGCACGCTGCGGGTGGTCGAGCGCGCGGGCGAGGTGGTGGCGGTGGGCCGCACCACCCCCGTGGACGACGGCGAGTTCCACCTCGCCGAGGCGGCTGCCGCGGACGAGCGGGCGGCGCGCGAACTGCTGGCCGGTGTAGTGGCGTTGGCGCCCGAGGCGCGGCTCCGCGTGGTGCACCGGCCGGGCACCCTGCCGGCCACCGTCTGGCATGACCTGCTGGACCTCGCGCCGCGCCCCGAGGCGGAGCAGTACTACGTCCGCATCCCCGACCCGGCCGTGCTGCTCGACCGGCTGCGACCCCTGCTCCACCAGCGCCTCACCGCCGCCGGCCTGGACTGCGCCGACGGCGAACTGCTGCTCACCACCTACCGCGCCCACTACCGGATCCCGGTCGGCGCGCAGGGGCCGGGCAAGGTGGTCACGGGCGGCACGCTGCAGCACCTCGGCGCGTCCGGCGGCGTGGGCGTGGCGCCGGACGCGCTGGCGGCGCTGCTCTTCGGGCCCTACGGGATCGAAGGGTTGAGCCGCATCCGGCCGGACGTGTACGGGCGCGGGGACGAGGAACTGCACCGGGCGCTGTTCCCGCCGCTGACGGCCGACCTGCTGACGTACTACCTGCCCTGACGTCCGTCCCGCTGCGCCCCTCACGGGGACCTCGGCCGCTTCCCCTTTCGAGGCCCGGCGGCCGGGGCACGGGGTGCGCGGCGTGAACGAAGTGATCTTCCGGGCGAAGGACCTGATCCGCCCCGCCGGCATCGCCGCCCCGGTCCTCCCCCTCGTGCTCGAAACCGCCTTCGGCCTGTTCGCGCTCGCCGACCTCGGCACGGTGCTGCTGGTCGCGATGACCCTGGCGCTCGTCCTCCCGTTCCTCCTCGTGGCCCTGCGCGCGTGGACCGGGGTCGGCACCGACAAGTACCACTCGACGACGGAGTTCCTGGCGAACACCCGGCAGGTCATGGACCGGTGGGAACGGAACACCGCCCCGGACCGTCGCGTCGGGCCGCGGCCGCGGCTCTGGGACGTGCTGTCGATCCCGGTGATCGGTTCGGCCCTCGGCGCCGCTTTCGTCGCCGTCGTCCTGACGCAACTGCGGTAGCCCGACGGCCGTCGGAACACGAGGGTCACGAGGGTCACGAGGTCGGCTCCGGCTCCTGGGTGGGAGCCGGAGCCGACGCGCATTCCCCGCGACCGACGCGCCGTCGGCGCGGGTAGGCGCGCCGGTCAGTCCGGCACGGGCAGGCACTCGGCGAGCAGGCCGACGACGTCGCGCCACGCCCGCCGGGCGTGCTGCGGGTGGTGCGCGACGCCGGGGAGCACGGTGTGACCGACCGTCGGATGGTGGAAGGCGTGCTGGGCGCCGCCGTAGACCACGAGGCGCCAGTCGACGCCCGCCGCCTGCATCTCGGCGGTGAAGGCCTCCCTCCGCTCGGCGGGCATGATCGGGTCCTCCGAGCCGACCCCGGCCCACACCGGGCACCGGATCCGGGCCGCCTCGCCCGGGCGGCCGGTGGTGAGTCCGTTGACCGTCCCGATCGCCCGCAGGTCGACACCGGCTCGCCCGAGTTCCACCGCGATGGCACCCCCGGTGCCGTAGCCGATGGCGGCGATCCGGTCCGGGTCGGTCCGCGGTTCGGCGCGCAGCACGTCGAGGGCCGCGTGGCCGATGTCCCGCATCCGGTCGGGGTCGGCGAGCAGCGGCATCACCCGCGCCAGCATCTCCTGCGGGTCGCTGATCCAGCGCCCGCCGTGGAGGTCGAAGGCCAGGGCCACGTAGCCCAGTTCGGCGAGGGCGTCGGCCCGGCGGCGCTGGAAGTCGTTCAGGCCCGGTCCCTCGGGCCCGATCAGCACCCCGGGCCGGCGCCCGGCGCCGGCCGGGAGCGCGAGGTGCCCGATCATCGTCATTCCGTCGGCCGGGTACTCGACCGTGCGTGTGGTGACCGTTGTCATGGAACCGGACAGTACTGGGGTCCGCGCCCCGACCGGGCCGGACTTCGCCCTCGGCAGAGCGAGCGGCCCGCTGACGGCCGCCGCTGCGCTTCGCGTCGGCCCGGCTCCGCTGCGTGAGGGAGTGGTGCGGTCAGCGTGATCCCCGGGCGAGGAGAAGACATGGCCGAGCGCGAGAACGGCACCGTGAAGTGGTTCAACGACGAGAAGGGCTACGGCTTCATCACCCCGGAGTTGGTGACCCGCCTGATCGGCCGACCGTCAGAATCCAGCCCACGGGCCCCGTCGAGCCCCTCCCAGCGGTCTCCTCGGCCGATATCGGCTCCCGCCGGTCCCGGCCCGGGCCGATCGTACGAACAGCGACCGGCCCGCGCGCGGGAATCCGGGAGTTCCGCGGCAGCGGCACCGGCGCCCGTCGGCGGCCCGGGCCGAACCGGCGCGGCTCGCCGACCGGTACCAGTCGTCGCTCGACGAGGCGTACCCGCCGGATCCGTCTCCGTGGTCCGAGGAGGAGAAGGAGCTGTTCCGGCAGCAGGCGGCCGCTGCGCTGGAGGCCTTGCGCCGCGACCTGGGCCGCGGTTGGACGGTCGAGGATCCGTCGGGCCCGGTGCACTGACCCCCGGTCCGCCCCGGAGTGGTGCGGACCGGGGGCCGGGAGCGGGAAACATCGGGGCATGGCCAGGACGGCTCTTCAGGCCTGGTTTACGACTTTTGGTCATGGTTTTGGCCGAAGTGGTTAAAGACCCGGCCAAAAATGCGGATGACCCCTTGCCGATAATGTGATCACATGTGCAGGCGCTGTGACGTTTCACGTCGCAGGGGAGGGAACGGTCCGCTTTGCCGAGCGGACCCGATCAACAGGAGTCGTACCATCAACACCGCCATCCGCAAGGCCGCCCGTGGGGCGATGCCCGTCGCCGTCACCGCCTCCGTGCTCGCCACCGGCCTCACGGCCTGCGGCACCGTCGAGCAGCTGTCCGCCGCGCAGAAGGTCTCGAAGGCCTTCGACAAGGTCCGTGACGGCAAGTCGGCCGGGTTCACCCTCTCCATCGACGCCACCCCCGAGCAGGTCGCCGCGTTCGCCAACTCCGGCGAGCACAAGGGCAACGGGCTCATCGGCTCCGCCCGGGGCCGCAAGGAGGACATGGACGAGAAGACCGCCAAGGCGATCTCCGGCCTCTCCGTCACGGTCGCGGTCTCCGCCGACAAGCCGCTCAAGGACATCGAGGCCTTCAAGAACGCCGGCCAGGCGGGCAAGAACACCGACCTGACGCTCGACAAGTCGGTGCGCGTCTCCTACCTGCTCGCCGACCGCAGCGGCACCGCACTGCTGGAGTACCGCCAGGTCGACGCCACGGGGTACCTGCACGCCGACGCCAAGGGCCTGATGAAGCTGGTCGGCGAGGACCCGTCCACGGTGGACGAGCTCCGCAAGGACCTGCCGGAGGAGATGAAGCCGGTCGGGGACGTGCTGGCCGGCAAGTGGGTGTCCTTCGACCTCCAGTCGCTCGCCGACCGGGCGAAGGAGGGCGACGCCAAGAAGGCCGCGCCGAGCGCCGCCCCCAGTGTCGACCCGGAGCTCGGCAACCAGCTCCTCAACTCGATCAAGGACGTGCTCGGCCGCACCGTCACGTACGAGGACAAGGGCAAGAAGGACGGCACCGAGCACCTCTGGGTGAGCGCCCCGGCCCGCCAGCTGGTGGACGAGATGTACAAGGCCGTCAAGCCGCTGTCCGCCAAGTTCCCCAAGCAGCTGGGCGACTTCCCGGACAAGGCCCCGAGCGACGTGCCGGACCGGAAGATCGGCGTCGACCTCTACCTGAAGAACGGCGCCTTCTCCTCCGCCACCTTCGACCTCGCCCAGCTGGCCGACAAGGTCGAGCCGGGCGTCAACTTCCCGGTGAAGCTCGCGTTCAGCCAGGCCGCCCCGAACGTCCAGGCCCCGGCCGACGCGGTCAAGGTGACCAACGAGCAGCTGATGGACGCGGTGCTCGGCCTGGCCGCCGGGAACGACGAGGACGGCCTCGACCCCGAGGACTTCGGCGACCTCCCGGCCGCCCCGCCGCTGACCGACGCCCAGCTCAAGGAGCTCGCCGGACTCGGCGTCACGGAGGCCGAGGCGCGCGAACTCAACGACGCGGGCCTGAGCTTCGGGAGCATCAAGCAGCTCGCCCAGGCCACCCCGCCCAAGGCCTGACCTCAACCTCCGACCGGCCGACCGGCCGACCGCGCACCAGCGGTCGGCCGGTCCTGCGTTTCCGGCCGGGCACATGCGCCCGGCCCGCGGTCACCGGCCGGGCGGCGGCGCCGGTGCCGTGCCGGTCGGCAGGTCGGCCGGCTTGCCCTCCTGGTCCACCGGTGTGTCGTCGGGGTAGTGGACGCACCCGCTGCTCGCGGTGACCGCGAGGGTGTGGTCCGCGGGGTCGAAGCGCACGAGGGCCTGCTCGGGGAGGGACCCCGGGCCGGTGGCCGGCGGCGTCAGCATCAGGACGAGGACCTGGCCGGACACGTCGGCCGGAGCGACCGTCCACCCCTGGGCCGTCAGGGCCTGCCCGGGCCGTGATCCCGTCGTCCGGCCGGCGCACGTCGGACGGCTTCACCTCGGGCCCCAGCGCGAGGGCCTCGTAGACGGTCTGCGTCCGGGCGTCCAGATGCCGCGCGACGGCCGCCGGATCCGCCCGTTCTCCGGCACGGGCACGGGCGCCCGCCCGCCCGCCCGCCGTCAGGCGTGGGCGGCGGCGCACTCCGGGTGGCCCCAGGAGCCGCCGACCTTGGTGATCTTGTCGCCCTTGGCGTACGGGCGGCTGCACGGGCAGGTGCCGGGGAAGCGGGCGTTCAGGGTGCGCGAGCCGCCGCTCCGCTTGGCGGCGCCGGTACCGGTACCGGTACCGGCGCTACCGGCGGAGGTGGCGGGCCGGGCGGTGCGTGCCCTGGGGGCCTTCGTGGCGGCAGCCGGGTCGGGGACCGGCAGGTCGGCGGCGGTGCCGGAGGCGTCCTGCTGGGTGCGGGCGGCGTCGCTGGCGGCCTTGTCGGCGATGGCGTTCAGCGGGTCGCCGTCCACCTGGTGGGCCGGCACGTACACGAAGGTGACGTCCCGGCCCTCCAGCAGGGCGTCGATCGCCTGGATCAGCTCCTGGTTGGCGACCGGCTTGCCGGCCGCCGTCTTCCAGCCGTTGCGCTTCCAGCCCTTCAGCCACTTCGTCACCGAGTCACGGGTGTAGGTGCTGTCCAGCCGCACCTCCAGCGGCACCGCCGGGTCCGTCGCGGCCAGCAGCTGCCGCAGCGCCGTCAGCTCGCCCACGTTGTTGGTGCTGTGCCCGAGCGCGCCGGCCTGCCAGCGCCGGGGCGCCCCGGTGGCGTCCGCGACCACGTACGCCCAGCCCGCCGGACCGGGGTTGCCCTTGGCTGCTCCGTCACACGCTGCAATGACTCGTTCGACCATGCCCCGATCATGCCTGGTCGGACGGCCCGGAGCCAAAGTCGCTCAGGTGCGCAGCAGGAGCAGCAGCAGCGCTGCCGACCAGCTGAAGTTGGTCGAGCTGCGCCCCTCCCCCGTCAGCGGGTCGTAGTTCTCCCGGACCGGGCCGTCCCCGGCCAGTCCGGCGGCGGTGGCCAGCAGCCGCTCGACCGTCCGCCGGGCGTCCTGCTCCCAGCCGTAGCGGCGCAGGCCTTCGACGGCGAAGTAGGTCTGGTCGAGCCAGGCCAGGCCGCGCCAGTAGCCGGCCGGGTCGAAGGACGGCGAGCTGCGGGCCACGGTGGGGAACGGCATGGCGGTGCCGAACTCCGCCGGGTCGAGCAGCAGCCGGCGGACGGTGCGGGCCTGGGCGGCGGTGGCGGTGCCGGACCAGAGCGGGATGGCGCCCTCGATGCCGCGGCCCCGGGCGGTGAGCCGGGCGCCGGTGGCCAGGTCGGTGTCGTGGAACCAGCCGCCGGCCGGGTCGTACATGGTGTCGCGCACGGCGGCGTCGATCCGGTCGGCGCGGGCGCGCAGCCGCTGGGCGGCGGGCCGGTCGCCGAGTTCGGCGGCGATCAGCGCCAGGTGGCGGTGGTCGGCGGCCAGGTAGGCGTTGAGGTCGACCGCGCGCTGGTCGAGCGACCAGCCGAGCAGTGTCCCGTTCGCGTCCCGGTTGGGGAGGACGCCGGCGGCGTCGAAGCGCGGGGCGTTGTCCATGCCGGACTCCCAGGCCGCCGCCTCCCGGCAGTCCTCGGCGTTCGCGTTGGCCGGGTCCGCGGTGGCGCCGTACTCGCACAGGCCCTCGCCGAGGTGGTCGCGGGTGCGGTACCACCAGTCCTGGTAGGCGGTCAGCCGGGGCAGCAGCTCCCGCAGGAAGGCGCGGTCGCCGCTGCGCTTGTAGACCTCCCAGACCGCCCAGGCGGCCAGCGGGGGCTTGGAGTTGCGCTCGTTCCAGTTGCCGCCGCCGGTGGCCGGGTCGTTGTAGAAGACGCAGTCGGGGACCATGCCGGCGTCCTGCGGGCGCTCGGCGGAGCCCGCCGGCACCTGGTGGTCGAAGACCGCCCGGATCTGGTCGGCGGCGAGGCCGGGGGCGAAGGCGGCGGTGCCGACGGCCTGCTTCCAGGTGTCCCAGGCCCAGACCCCGCTGAACCACTTGTAGGAGAGCGTGGGGGTGACGGCGTCGTGCCGGATCCGTCCGGCCGGGCTGCGCCAGTTGGTGACCAGGGTCTGCACGCATTTGACGGCGGTGCGCCGGCGGGCGGCGGGGACGCCCTCGGTGGCCCGGGTGACGTACCCGTGCCAGCGGGCGGTGCCCTCCGCCGCGACCCGCTCCGGGGCGCGCAGCGCGGTGTCCGCCTCCTTCGCGGCCCGGGTGTACTCGGCCTCGGTGAAGGTGTAGCTCTCGGTCCAGTCCAGGTGGCGGCTCTCCCCCGGCGCCAGCCGCACCGGCTCGGCGAGTTCGGTGCGGTGCTCGTCGCCGTCGGCGCTCAGCACGACCCGGACGGGCCGGGCGTGGCGGACGGCGAAGCACTCGGTGCCGTCGGTGAGGTAGTCCCAGGTCTGCCGGACCTTGGCGAAGCGCGCCTCCACGCCGCGTTCGGCGGCGACCAGTCGCGGCGCTACGTGCTGGGGGCCGGTGGCGGGGCGCAGCAGCCGGCCGGTCCAGGCGGC
The DNA here is from genome assembly GCF_055589745.1 of Kitasatospora sp. NPDC041917. Lineage (NCBI taxonomy): Bacteria > Bacillati > Actinomycetota > Actinomycetes > Kitasatosporales > Streptomycetaceae > Kitasatospora > Kitasatospora sp. NPDC041917. Next base: position 17,095 of record NZ_JBVJBI010000002.1, read on the forward strand.
GGCCAGGGTCCGTACGGCCGGGCCGGTGTTGGTGAGGCGGGCCCGGAGCAGGGCGGTGCGGTTGCCGGCGAAGCGCAGTTCGAGGGTGAGGGCGAGGCCGCCGCCGAGGTCGTGGGCCAGCCGCAGCAGGCCGGGCAGCGAGGTGCCGCGCGCGGGGGCGCCGGCGCCGAGGTCCAGGGGGCTGCCCTGTTCGGTGAGTTGGAGGCGGGTCAGGCCGTCGCTGAGCCACCACGGGTATTCCTGGGCGAGGTACAGCGGGCCGGTGAAGCCGCCGGGCCGGTCTGCCGGTCGGGGCAGGGCGTAGGCGTGCCAGGCGCCGAGGTCGGCGAAGACGGTGATCGGGTTGTTGCCGCGGGCGTCGCCGGGGTAGGCCTGGGCGGGGGTGCCGTGCAGGTCGAGGACGTCGGCGTAGCGTTCGGCGTCGAATCCTCCCTGTTCTTCCGGTCCTTCCTGGCCGTGGGCGGTGGCCGAGGCGGTCAGGGTGCCGGCGGCGGCGACCGCCGAGGCGGCGAGGAAGTGGCGGCGGGTCAGCGGGTTCACGGGCGCTCCTCGGCGGCGGGGAGTCGGAGGACGGCGGCGCCGAGCGGCGCGAGGGTGACGGCGTCGCCGGTGGCGGTGCCGGTGAGCAGGTCGGTGCCGGGCGCGTCGAGGGGCACTAGCCGCTCGACGGGGCCGTGGTTGAGCAGGAAGAGGTAGTCGGTGCCGTCGGTGGCGTGCCGGCGGGTGGCCTCGACGTCCTCCGGCAGGCCGGGCAGTTCGGCGCCCACCCCGGCTTCGGCGAGCGCCCGGTCGAGCACCGGGCCGGTGTCGGCGCCGAGGTGGCAGCTCAGGTACCAGGCGCTGCCGGTGCCCAGGCGGTTGCGGGTGACGGCCGGGAGGCCTGCCAGCTCGCCGGAGCCGTAGTGGGCGACGGCCTCGGCGGTCTCGGTCTCGATCCATTCGCTCCAGCGTTCGGCCCGCAGCCGGGTGCCGTCCGGGGCGAGGACGACGGCGGTGGTCGCGCCGTCCGGGAGCGGCCAGTGCTCGTCGACGACGATCCCGAGCAGCTCGCGCAGCGGCCCGGGGTGGCCGCCGGGGTGGATGTGGTCGTGCCGGTCGGCGATGCCGCTGAACGGACCGCAGACCAGCCGGCCGCCGTCCCGTACGTAGGTCGTGAGCCGGTCGGCGGTGGCGGTGTCGAGCAGGTACAGGTTGGGGGCGAGTGCCAGCGGGTAGCCGTCGAGTCCGGCGGTGGGCGGGACGAAGTCGACGGTGACGCCGCGCTCGTACAGTGCCGCGTACCAGGGGCGGAGCAGCTCGGGCCAGCGCATCCGGGCGGAGGGGTGGTCGTCCAGTTCCAGCGCCCACCAGCTGTCCCAGTCGAGCAGGACGGCGGCCCGCCCGCGCAGCCGGCTGCCGGCGAGTTCGCCGAGGCGGCGCAGTTCGGTGCCGAGGCGCAGGGTCTCCTGCCAGCCGCGCGAGGCGGTGCCCCGGTGCGGGAGCATCGCGCTGTGGAACTTCTCGGCGCCGGCCACCGAGGCGCGCCACTGGAAGTGCAGCACGCCGTCGGCGCCGCGGGCCAGTGCCTGCAGCGACCAGAGGCGGTGGAGGTCGGGGGGTTTGGGCACGTTGACCGGCCGCCAGCTGACCGCGGAGGGGGCCTGTTCCATCAGCAGCCAGGGGCGGCCGCCCTTGAGCGAGCGCATCAGGTCGTAGTTCATCGCGGCGTTGACGTGGGCGCGCGGGTCGGCCGGGTCGGGGTAGGCGTCGTCGGAGACGAAGTCCTCGTGCCGGCTCCACTCCCAGTAGTCCAGGGACTTGAGCATCGACATGAAGTTGGTGGTGACCGGGACGCCGGGCGAGACCTCGTCCAGGACGGCCTTCTCGGCACGGTGCAGGGCGAGCAGCGCGTCCGAGCAGAACCGGCGCCAGTCCAGCAGCTGGGTGGGGTTGACCGGGCCCGGCGCGGTGCGCGGCGGCTCGATCTGCTCGAAGGAGCCGTAGTGCTGCGACCAGAAGGCGGTGCCCCAGGAGCGGTTCAACTCCTCGATGTCGCCGTGCCGTTCGCGCAGCCAGCGGCGGAAGTCGGCGGCCGAGGCGGGGCAGAAGCACTCCTCGACGTGGTCGCCGTACTCGTTGTGGACGTGCCACAGGGCGAGGGCGGGGTGGTGGCGGTAGCGCTCGGCGAGGGCCCGGGTGAGCCGGACGGCGGCGTCCCGGTAGGCCGGCGAGGAGGGGCAGTAGTGCTGGCGCGAGCCGAACTCCAGCCGTACGCCGTCGGCGGTGACCGGCAGCAGTTCGGGGTGGGCGCGGACCAGCCAGGCGGGCGGGGAGGCGGTGGCGGTGGCCAGGTCGACGGCGATGCCGTGCCGGTGCACGAGGTCGAGCAGGCGGTCCAGCCAGCCGAAGTCCCAGCTGTGGGCGTCGGGTTGGAGCCGGGCCCAGGAGAACACGCCGACGGTGACCAGGTTGACCCCGGCCTCGGCCATCAGTTTCACGTCCTCGGCCCACACCTGTTCGGGCCACTGCTCGGGGTTCCAGTCCCCGCCGTACAGCAGTCCTGGCACCCGGGTGAGGCGGTCCTTGGTCACGGTCGTGGTCATCCCTTCAGTGCTCCGCCCAGCAGGCCCGCCACGAACTGCCGCTGGAAGACCAGGAAGAGCACCATCAGCGGGAGGGTGGCCAGGAAGGAGCCGAGCATCAGGCCGGAGTAGTCGACGTGGGTCAGCCCGGTCAGCGTGTTGAGCGCGACCGGCACGGTGTACTTGTCCTCGGTGTTGAGCATCAGCAGCGGCCAGATGAAGCTGTTCCACTGGCCCATGAAGGTGAAGATCACCAGCGCGCCCAGTTGCGGCCGCACGCACGGCAGGACGACCTGGTAGAAGGTGCGCAGCTCGCCGGAGCCGTCGATCCGGGCCGACTCCAGCAGTTCGTCGGGGAAGTCCAGGAAGCCCTGGCGCATCAGCAGGATGCCGAAGGAGTTGGCCAGGAAGGGCACGATCACGGCCTGGTAGCTGTCGATCCAGCCGAGGCTGGCCATCATCTGGAACAGTGGGACGAGCAGCACCTGCAGGGGGATCATCATGGTCGCCAGGACCAGGCCGAGCAGCAGTCCGCGGCCGCGGAAGCGGTACTTGGCCAGTCCGTAGCCGCACATCGCGGACAGCAGCGAGCTGAGCAGGGTGTAGACGACGGCGGTCCCGAGGCTGTTGAGCAGCACCCGGCCGAAGCCGATGGTCTCCTGGAGGTGCGCGAGGTTGCGCAGCAGCTCGCCGCCGGGCAGGAACGGCGGCGGGGAGTGGAACAGTTCGGAGCTGCTGTGGGTGCTGGCGATCAGCATCCAGGCGAAGGGCACCAGGCTGAGCACGGCGCCGAGAGCGAGGGCGGCCAGGACGGCGATCCGGCCGAGCCGGGCGGGCAGCGGGGTGCGGCCGGGCCTGAGCGGCGCGGTGGTGGTCATCGGCGGCGCTCCCTTCCGTAGAGCCGGAACTGGAGCAGCGAGACCGCCGCGATGATCAGCACGACCACCCAGGCGATGGCCGCCGCGTAGCCGAAGTCGAGCTGCTGGAAGCCGACCTTGTAGAGGTAGACCACGGGGGTGAGGGTCGCGTCGCCGGGGCCGCCGCGGGTCAGCACGTAGTTCTCGTCGAAGAGTTGCAGGGTGCCGATGGTGGAGGTGATGACGCAGAACAGCACGACCGGGCGCAGCTGCGGCAGGATCACGCCGGTGTAGGTGCGCACGGCGCCGGCGCCGTCGAGGGCGGCGGCCTCGTACTGGTCGCGGCCGATGGCGTGCAGTCCGGCGAGCAGGATCACCGCGTTGTAGCCGGTCCACCGCCAGGTGACCGAGCCGATCAGCGAGATCCTGGCCCAGGTGGGCGAGTTGAGCCAGTCGACCGGGCCGAGGCCGAGGGCCTGGAGGAACTGGTTGGCGAGTCCGCCGTCGGTGCGCAGCAGGACCTGGAAGACCACGGCGTAGGCGACCAGGGTGGTGATCGCGGGCAGGAAGAACACCGCCCGCCAGCCGGCCCTGAAGCGCAGCCAGGACTGGTTGAGCAGGACGGCGAGCACCAGGGCGAGGCCGATCATCACCGGTACCTGGACGGCGAGGATCAGGCCGGTGTTGACCAGGGAGTGCAGGAAGGCGGGGTCGTGGAGCATCCGCCGGTACTGGTCCAGGCCGACCCAGACGTCGGCGCCGTCGCGGCGGGCGGTGAAGCTCTGGTAGAGGCTGGCGCCGAGCGGGTAGGCGAAGAAGGCGACGAAGAGCGCGGTCGTGGGCCCGGCGAACAGCCAGGCGGCGGTGCGTGGGGAGCGCCGGCGGCGGCGGGCGGGGGCGGGGGCGGCCTGGGCGGGGGCCGCGGGTTCGCGCAGGGACACCGGAGGACTGGTCATCGGGCCCGCCCCTACGCGACCGTTTGGCGGCCGGTGGCGGTGGCGATCTGGCGGGCGGCGGAGCGCAGCACGGTGCCCGGGTCGGCGCCGTTGTGCAGCACCTGGTTGACGGCGGTGGTGACGATGTCGCCGGCCTTGGAGTCGTCGGCGGTGAGCTCGACGGCGGGGATGTCGCGGGTGAGCCCGGCGAACAGCTGCATGGCGGGCTGGCCGCCGTAGTAGGGGGAGGGCTGCTGGAAGTACGGGTCGTCCAGGGCGGGGAGGTAGGCGGGGAAGAGGCCTTCGTGCTGCATCATCGAGGCCTGGTTGGCCTTGTCGGCGAGCAGGAAGGAGAGGAACGCCCAGGCCGTCTCCGGGTTCCGGCTCTGCGCGGTGACGCACAGGGTGGAGCCGCCGCTGTTGGAGGTGCGGGTGCCGCCGGGGGCGAAGGCGGGCAGCGGGACGACGCCGAACTTGCCGCTGAGGTCGGCCATTTCGGTGGTGAGGGTGCCGTCCCACCAGGCGGCGGTGGGGGTGGTGGCGGCCTTGCCGTCGTGGGTGCCGGAGACGAACCCGTCCCAGCCGTTCTCGAAGTCCACCAGGTCGCGGTCGACGAGCTGTTTCAGCAGGGTGAGGGCGCGTTCGGCGGCGGGGGTGGCGACGGCCACCTTGCCGTCGGTGAACCAGCGCTGGCCCTGTTGCTGGAGCAGCATGGCGAAGAGGCTGTCCTGCTTGGCGTCCAGGATGAGCATCTTTTTGCCGGTGGCGGCCTTGAGGGCGGTGCCGGCGGTGACGTAGTCGTCCCAGGTGGCGAGGCCCGCCGGGTCGATGCCGGCCTGCTGGAAGAGGTCGCGCCGGTAGAACAGGGCGCACGGCCCGCTGTCCCAGGGCAGCGCGAGGACCCGGCCCCGGGCGTCCGTCACGGTGCGCCAGGAGGCCTGCGGGTACTGGGACTTGAGGTCGGCGGCGCGGCCGGTGAGGTCGACCAGGGCGTTCGGGAAGTTGCCGATGTAGGTGGGGAGTTTGTGGCCCTCGACGGTGAGGATGTCGGGCAGGCCGCTGCCGGCGCCGAGTCCGACGGTGATCTTGTCGTAGGCGTTGTCGTAGCCGATGTCCACCACCTCGACGGTCGTTCCGGGGTGGGCCTGTTCGAAGACCTTGCCGAGCCGCTGCATGGCCTTGGCGGCGACGTCCCAGGACCAGATGGTGACCTTCCCGGCGAGGGTGGCGCCCGGGCTGCCGGCGAGCTGCTTGGCGCTGGTGCCGCCGGCGCCGCCGGTCGCGCAGCCGGTGGCGCCGGCCAACAGCAGGGCGCCGCCGGCGAGTCCGGCGGCGAGGATCCGGCGGCGTGCCGGGCCCGCACTGAATCCGCCCTGGTCGAGGGCGAGTTGGGGATGTCTTTCGTGCCGGGTTTCTGCGGACATCTTGCCTCCCGACTGGTGAATGCCGAATGCTGTATACAGAACTCAGCATTCACAACCCCGTCAAGGCTTGTGACTGAAATCGCGGAAGGTGCCAGCATGAGCACACGCGTCCCCCGAACCCACCCGTACATCCCCAACTCCGCCCCGCAGGTGAGGAAAGCGATGCTGGCGGCGGTCGGCGCCCAGGACGTCGAGGAGTTCTACGCCGACATCCCCGCCGCCCTCCGACTGGACCGCCCGCTGCGACTGCCCGAGCCGCTCGGCTCCGAGGCCCGGCTGGTCGCCCACATGGAGGAGCTGCTCTCCCGCAACACCGCCGTCCCGCCGGGCCGCAGCTTCCTCGGCGCCGGCTGCTACCGCCACCACGTGCCCGCCGTGGTGGACGAGATCGTCAACCGCAGCGAGTTCCTCACCGCCTACGCGGGCGAGCCGTACGAGGACCACGGCCGCTTCCAGGCGCTGTGGGAGTACCAGTCGCTGATGGCCGAGCTGCTGGCCGTCGACGTCGTCAACGTGCCGACGTACGACGGCTTCCAGGCCGCCGCCACGGCGCTGCGGATGGCCGGACGGGTCACCGGGCGGCGCCGGCTGGTGCTGGTCGGCGCGATCGACCCGGACCGGCTCTCCCGGATCCACGACTACGTCCGGGGCATCCACGAGCTGGTGCCCGTCCCCGCCGAGCCCGCCGCCGTCCGGGCGGCCCTGGCCGAGGGCGACGTGGCCGCCGTCTACGCCCAACTCACCGACCACGACGGCCTGGTGGACCACGAGCTGCCGCAGTACATCGAACTCGCCCACGGCGCCGGGGCGCTGGCCGTCGTCCACGTCAACCCGATCAGCCTCGGCGTGCTCACCCCGCCCGCCGAACTCGGCGCCGACCTCACCTGCGGCGACCTCCAGCCGCTCGGCATCCACCCCGGCTACGGCGGCGGCAACGCGGGCTTCATCGCCAGCGCCGACGACGAACGCCTGGTCGCCGAGTACCCCAGCCGGCTGTTCGGGCTCACCCCCACCGACGTCCCCGGCGAGTACGGCTTCGGCGACGTCGCGTACGAGCGCACCTCCTTCGCCCTGCGCGAGGAGGGCAAGGAGTGGGTCGGCACCGCCGCCGCCCTGCACGGCATCGCCGCCGGGGTCTACCTCGCGCTGATGGGCCCGCACGGCATGCGGGAGATCGGCGCGACGATCCTCGCCAACACCGCCTACGCCCGCCGACGCCTCGCCCTCGTCCCCGGCATCGACCTGGCGGACCCGCAGGCCGTGCACTTCGCCGACTTCACCGTCCGCTACACCGGCGAGCGCACCGCCGCCGAGATCTCCGAGGCGCTGCTCGCCCACGGCCTGCACGGCGGCACCCCGGCCGGCCCCCACCAGGGCCGCTACTGCGTGACCGAGCTGCACACCCGGGCCGACATCGACCGCCTCGCCGACGCGCTTGAGGAGATCGTCAAGTGACGAACCACCCGAACACCGGGTCCGTGGACCCGCGGATCGCCCCCAAACCCGCCCTGCGCCGCTTCCACCAGGCCCGCTGGGACGAGAAGCTGATCTTCGAGCTCGGCGCGCCCGGCGAGCGCGGCGTCCTGCCCCCGCTGCCCGAGCCCGCCGTCACCGCCGCCGTCGGCGACCCGGCCGAACGGCTGCCCGCCGCACTGCGCCGCAGCGCCCCGCCCGCCCTGCCCGAACTCGGCCAGCAACAGGTGCTCCGGCACTACCTGCGGCTCTCCCAGGAGAACCTCGGCGCCGACCTCAACGTCGACGTCGGCCAGGGCACCTGCACCATGAAGTACAGCCCCAAGGTCAACGACACCTTCGTCCGCGACCCCAGGATCGCCGCCCTGCACCCCGCACAGGACGCCTCCACCGTCCAGGGCGTCCTCGAACTCGTCCACCGGCTGGAGCAGCTGCTCAAGGAGATCTCCGGCATGGACCGGGTCAGCCTCCAGCCCGGCGCGGGCTCGGCGGCGATCTGGACCAACGTCTCGGTGATCCGCGCCCACCACGCCGCGCGCGGCGAGCTGGAGCAGCGCGACGAGATCATCACCACCGCCTTCTCCCACCCCTCCAACGCCGCCTGCGCCAAGACCGCCGGCTTCCGGGTGATCACCCTGCACCCCGACGCCGACGGCTACCCCGACATCGAGGCGCTGCGCGCCGCCGTCGGCCCGCGCACCGCCGCACTGCTCATCACCAACCCCGAGGACACCGGCATCTACAACCCCCGGATCGCCGAGTTCGTCCGGATCGTCCACGAGGCCGGCGGCCTGTGCGCCTACGACCAGGCCAACGCCAACGGCATCCTCGGCATCACCCGGGCCCGCGAGGCCGGCTTCGACCTGTGCCACTTCAACCTGCACAAGACCTTCTCCACCCCGCACGCCTGCGGCGGCCCGGCCGCCGGCGCCTGCGGCGTCACCGCCGAGCTGGCACCCTACCTGCCGCGCCCCACCGTCGAGTTCGACGGCGAGCGGTACGTCCTGGACGACGACCGGCCGGACTCGATCGGCAAGATCCGCCCCTACCTGGGCGTCGTCCCGAACCTGGTGCGCGCCTACGCCTGGATCACGGCCCTGGGCGCCGAGGGGCTGCGCGAGGCCGCCGAGACCGCCGTCCTCAACAACAACTACCTGCTGCACCGGGTACGGCAGATCCGCGGCGTCTCCGTCCCCTACGCCGACGGGCGCCCCCGGGTCGAACAGGTCCGCTACAGCTGGCAGCAGCTCAACGAGGACACCGGCCTGCACAGCGAGGACCTCGGCTACCGCGCCGCCGACTTCGGCACCCACTACTGGACCAGCCACCACCCGTACGTCGTCCCCGAGCCGATGACCCTGGAGCCCACCGAGTCCTACTCCCGGGCCGACCTGGACGAGTACGCGGCGATCCTCGCCGAGGTCGCCCGCGAGGCGTACGAGGACCCGGAGACCGTCCGCACCGCGCCGCACAACTCCACCGTGCACCGGATCCGGCACGAGCCGCTGGACGACCCGGCGGTCTGGGCGGTCAGCTGGCGCGCCTACCGCCGCAAGGTCCTCGGCGAGCAGCCGTGACCTCCGCCCCGAGCGCCCGGATCGGGCTCGTGGTCAACCCGGTCGCCGGCCTCGGCGGCCGGGTCGGCCTCAAGGGCAGCGACGGCGCCGAGGTCCAGCGACGGGCCCTGGCACTCGGAGCCCGCCCGCAGGCCGTCGCCCGGGCCGCGCTGACCCTCCGGCGGCTGCCGCCCGACGTGGACCTGATCACGGCCGACGGCGCGATGGGCGTCGACGCCGCCCGGGCCGCCGGCCGCACCGCACGCGTCGTCCACCGGCCCGGCGCGGCGGACACCACCGCCGACGACACCCGGGCCGCGGTGCGCGCCCTGGTCGCGGCCGGCGCCGGACTGCTGCTGTTCTGCGGCGGCGACGGCACCGCCCGCGACGTCCTGGACGCCCTCGGGCCCGAGCCCCGCCTGCCCGTGCTCGGCATCCCGGCCGGGGTCAAGATGCACTCCGCCGTGTTCGCCGTCCACCCCCGGGCCGCCGCCGAGGTCGCGGCGGCCTGGGCCACCGGCCGGGGCGTGCGCCTGGAGGCCGCCGAGGTGGTGGACCGGGACGAGGCCGCGCTGCGGGCCGGCCGGGTCTCCGCCCGGCTCCACGGCCGGCTGACCGTCCCGGTGCTGCCCGCCCGGGTGCAGCAGCGCAAGACCGGCAGCTCCGGACCCGACCCGGGGACACCCGCCGGCCTCGCCGCCGAGGTCGCCGAACGGGTCGGCCCCGGCGGGCTGCTGCTCCTCGGACCCGGCAGCACCACCCACGCGGTGGCCACCGCGCTCGGCGCGCCCGGCGCCAGCCTGACCGGCGTCGACCTGCTGCGACTCGGCCCCGGCAGCGCCCTCGGGCCCGGCCGCTCCGACGGCCTCGCCACCGCCGCCCGGATCCTGATCCGCGACGCCCGGGCCGACCAGCTGCGCGCCCTGCCCACCACCCCCCACATCGCCCTCTCCCCGATCGGCGGCCAGGGCTTCCTGCTCGGCCGCGGCAACCAGCAGCTCACCCCCGAACTGCTGCGCGCCGCGGGCCGGGAGAGGCTGCTGGTGCTCGCCACCGAGGCGAAGCTCGCCGCCCTGGCCGGACGCCCGCTGCTGCTCGACACCGGCGACCCCGACCTGGACGACGCCCTCGCCGGCCACGTCCGGGTGATCACCGGCCGCCGCTCCGGCGCCGTGTACCGCCTCTCCGCCTGACCCCTGTAGAGGAGTTCCCCATGATCGACCTGCACGGCAAGCGCGCGATCGTCACCGGCGCCGCCTCCGGCATCGGCCGGGCCACCGCCGCCCTGCTCGCCGAACTCGGCGCGGCCGTCGTCCTCGCCGACCTCGACACCGAACGCGGCGAACGGGCCGCCAAGGAGATCGGCGGCACCTTCGTCCGCTGCGACGTCTCCCGGCGCGCCGACTGCGAGCAGGCCGTGCGCACCACCGTCGAACAGCACGGCGGCGTCGACGTGCTGTTCAACAACGCCGGCATCATCCGCCGCTCCACCGTCACCGGGATCAGCGACGAGGACTGGGACCTGGTGATGGCCGTCAACGTCCGCTCGATCATGCTGCTCAGCGGACTCGTGGTGCCGCTGATGGCCGCGAACGGCGGCGGCAGCATCGTCAACACCGGCTCCGGCTGGGGCATCAGGGGCGGCGGCCGGGCCGTCTCCTACTGCGCCTCCAAGGGCGCCGTGGTCAACATGACCCGGGCGATGGCCATCGACCACGGCCCGGACAACATCCGGGTCAACTGCGTCTGCCCGGGCGACACCGACACCGGCATGCTCGCCGAGGAGGCCCGCCAGCTGGGCGAGAACCCGGACGCCTTCTACACCGACGCCGCCGACCGACCGCTCGGCCGGATCGGCCAACCCCGGGACATCGCCCAGACCGTGGCCTTCCTGGCCAGCGACGCCGCCGCCTTCGTCAGCGGCGCGGTCATCGCCGTGGACGGCGCCGGCACCGCCTGACGCCCGCGAACCGTACAGCACCGCAACCCCGTACGACGGCCGGGCGACGGCACGCGTCGCCCGGCCGGTACGCTACGGACCGAGGAAGAAGGGACGTTTGATGGCGATCGAGCGGCGGCCGCTGCGCGAGCAGGTGAAGGACGAACTCCTGGAGCAGCTCGGCCGCGGCCGGTTCACCCCCGGCGAGTCGATCAACGAGGTCCAGCTCGCCGAGGAACTGGGCGTCAGCCGAACCCCCCTGCGCGAGGCCCTGATCAGCCTGGAACGCGAGGGCATCATCACCAGCGAGCGCGGCAAGGGCTTCCGCTTCGCCCCCACCGGCAAACAGGAGTTCCTCGACCTCACCGCGATCGTGATCGCCCTGGAGTCACTGGCCCTGCGCACCTCCGACCCGGCCCACCTGGCCGAGATCGCCCCCAGGCTGCTCGCCGAGGCCCGCGCCTTCTCCGCCCCCCAGGCCCCGCACGGCACCATAGAGCGCTACGACGACGCCTGGCACGCCCTGCTGCTCTCCGGCTGCGCCAACGCCCGGCTGCGCGAGATGATCGAGTCGCTGAAACTCACCCTGCACCGCTACGAGCGGGTGGTGGTCGGCGACCACGAGATCCTGGAACGCGCCGCCGAGGAGCACGAGCGGATCGCCCAGTGCCTGCTCGAGGGCGACGTCGACCAGGCCGTCACCGCCCTGGAGGCCAACTGGACCAGCGGCATGGAACGCATCCTGGACCGCCTGCCCCCGGTCGCCGCGCTCTGAACGCCCGGTCACGTCCAGCGCGTTCACTCCGGGGAACACCGGGATCACGACCGGATGCGGCAGGCGGGGTGCGTCGTTCATGCCCACACTCTCGCCCGGCGGCAGTGAAGGCGGCAATGACGGGACTCTGCAACATCCGGACAGCACGGCATCCGGGCACCACCGCATCCCGTCAGCGCCGCATCAGGCCACGGCCCCCGGCGCAGGCCCTACGCCCCTGGTCCGACCGCCCCCGGGACCAACGCCCGATTGCCTCTCCGTCGCCTCCCCGCAGCATGATGGCCCGCATGATCGGCAAGTGGATCGACTGCCGGGTTCGCCCCGGAGCACGCGAGGTGTTCGCCGCCGGACAGCGCCGCTGGTCGGCGATCTCCGACCAGCCGGGCCTGGTCGGCCAGACCGGCGGCTGGGCACCCGGCGCCGACCGCGCCCTGCTGCTCGCCCTGTGGAGCGACGAGCCCGCGTACACCCGCTTCATGCGCGAGCGCCACGACCGGGCCGCCGCCCACGCCGACCAGCGCTCCAGCTGCACGGGGATCGAGGTCGCCACCGGCCCGGTCGTCCTCACCATGCCGGGCGCGGCCCCCTCCCTCCCCGCCGCCCTCGCCCGCGCCACCGTCCTGCGCGCCGCCGACTGCCGGCTCCACCCCGGCCGCACCGACCACTTCCTCGACGTCCAGCGCGAGCTCTGGGCCCCGGGCATGGCGGCGGCGGACGGCATGCTGGGCGGCACCGTCACCCGCCTCACCCCCGAGCGCCACCTCGTCACCACCCTCTGGACCACCCCCGCCGCCCACCACGCCTACACCACCCACCACCTCCCGGCCCTGCTCGCCCGCGCCGGCGTCCCCACCGACGTCCACACCCTGACGGGACACCTGCTCCCCCTCGAACCGTCCTGGCGCATCGGGGCCGATGCCTGAACCACCGCCATTTCCGGAAAGAACGCGCTGGGCGGGCTGCTCGACACGCGGGCGCGGCGGACGTGCCGGCCCGCCCGCGCATCCCGGGCGGCCCGTAACGGCGGCCGGCGAACCGCTGGGGAACCCCGGCAGCGCCGGGCGGCTGCCGCTGCTACCGCTGCTGGTCAGACCGCGAACCAGCGCCCGACGGCCGTCCTCAGCTCGGCCTGTTCGGCCGGGTCGGGGCGGGGTGAGCCGCCGGCCCAGGCCACGTAGCCGTCGGGGCGGATCAGCAGACCGGTGAGGCCGGCCGGGCCGCCCTTCGCGACGACGACCTCGACGGCGTCCTGGTCCTCCGCCAGTGCGGCTGCCAGCGACTGGCCCTCGGTCAGGTCGATCAGCAACGGCCGGGCGCTTCGGGCGAGTTCGGCGATCCTGACCTTCCCCGTCCCGGTGGTCAGCTCCAGCTCCGGTGCGAACCGGCCGACTGCGGGGTGGGGGTCGGTGATGCCCATGTCGTAGCGCACGTCGGTGCCCGCGGTGAGGTCGGCGAGGTGCTGGACGACCTCCTGGTGGGTGAGCAGTTCGGCGAAGAGTTCGCGCAGCGGCGGGCGGGCCGCACGCGGCGGTCCGGTCCTCCCCGGCCCGCGCCGGGCGGGGTGTCGGAGGCACGCTCTACGCTCCCCCGCACCTACGAGTTCTGGGGAAGACCGGATGTCCTACGACGATGTCGAGTACCTGCCCGCACTGATCACGGCCCTGACCGATCCGTCCGAGGAGAGGTGGAGCGTCGACGGCTGGCGGATCGAGCGGATCGGCCTGGTCCGGGGGGCCGCCGACCACGGCACGATCTACGACCCGCTGGGCCCGGAGGGCACGGGCTTCCCGATGCGGCCCGGCGGCACGCCGGTCTACCTGGTCTCCCGCGAGGACGCGCCCGAGCACCCGGTGGCCGCTCTGGTGCACCCCTGCGAGACCGTCCCGGTCCGGACCGAGGAATGGGGCGACCGGGTGGCGACGCCCTCCGGCCTGGCCGTGCTGCACGCCGACCCCGGCACCACCTGGATCGGACCCTCCACCCCGATGAGACCGAGATCTTCAACCAGGAGATCTGGGACACCCCCGGGGACCGGACCCTCGCGACGGTGGTCGAGCGCCACCGGGCCCACGTGGTGGGCGCATGAGGGTCGTCCTCGCCCCGGACTCCTTCAAGGGGACGGTCACGGCGACCGACGCCGCCCGGGCGCTGGCCGACGGCTGGCGCTCGGTGCGCCCGGGCGACGAGCTGATCGCGCGTCCGATGGCCGACGGCAGCGAGGGCACCATCGCCGCCGTCGCGGCCGCCCTGCCCGGCACCACCGAGCACGAGGTCCCCGGCCGCACCGGCCCCGACGGGCGGCCGGTCACCGGGCGGTACGCCCGCCTGCCCGACGGCACCGCGCTGGTGGAACTCGCCGTCGCCAGCGGGCTGCCCCTGATGCCCCGCACCGCTCACCGCGACCACGCGCGGCACCGGCGAGACCGTCGCGGCGGCCCTCGACGCGGGCGCGCGCCGACTGGCGGTCGCCCTCGGCGGCTCCGCCTCCACCGACGGCGGCAGCGGCCTGCTCGCGGCGCTCGGCCTGCGGCTGACCGACGCGCGGGGCCGGGAGCTCCCCGACGGCGGCGGAGCACTGCCGCGGGCCCACCGGGTCGACGCCACGGGCCTGCGCCCGGCGCCGCCCGAGGGCGTGGTGCTGCTCACCGACGTCACGAATCCGCTGCTCGGCCCGGACGGCGCCGCCGCCGTCTACGGCCCGCAGAAGGGCGCGGACCCGAGCGAGGTCGCCCTGCTCGACCAGGGCCTCACCCGGCTCGCCGCGCTCCTCGGCGCGGACCCGGCGCAGCCCGGCGCCGGTGCGGCGGGCGGCACCGCCTACGGCCTCGCGGCCGCCTGGGGCGCCGTCGTCCGCCCCGGCGCGGCCGCCGTCGCCGACCTCCTCCGCCTCGACCGGGACATCGCCACGGCGGATCTGGTGATCACCGGTGAGGGCCGGTACGACGCGACCAGCCTGCGTGGCAAGGCGGTCGGCGAGGTCCTCGCCCGGGCCGCCCGGGCCGGCGTCCCGGCCCGGATCGTCGCGGGCGAGTCGGCCGACGACCGGGTACTGACCCTCGCCGCGCTCGCGGGCGACCCGGCCTCCGCCCGGGAGCACGCCCGCCTGTGGCTGGTCCGCGCCGGTGCCCGCCTCGCCCACGACGCGGCGGGCTGAACTCCCGCCGTCCGGGCCAGGTTCCCTCGCGCTCGGCGCGGACCGGGCCGCCCGGGTCACCCGCCCGGCACCACGTTCGCCGGCGGCAGCCCCTCGAAGAAGGCCACCGCCTCCTCCCGCCAGTGCGGGCGCCAGCTCTCGGCCTCGGCGCGGGCCGCGTCGGCGCAGCGGCGCATGTCGGAGCGGAGCTTCCGGTCCACGCCCAGCCGTCGGGCCAGCTCGCGGACCTGCTCGACCGCGTCGGCCGGGCAGTGCGGGTCACCGAGCGCGGACTCCACCACGGCCCGCTGCGCCTCGTCCGCGCGGGCGAGCAGGGCGCTCACGGCGTAGCTGCGGCGTCCCGCGCGGAGGTCGGCGCCGGTGGACTTGCCGGTGGCGTCCTCGTCGCCGAACAGGTCGAGGTAGTCATCGCGCAGCTGGCCGCCGATGCCGACCAGGGTCGCGTACCGGCGCAGCCGTGCGTCGTGACCGGACACGTCCTCGCCGGCGGCCAGCAGCCCCAGCCGCAGCGGGGCGAGCACGGAGTACCGGGTCGACTTGTACTCGCAGACGGTGTGCAGGAACTCCTCGTCCGGGAGCGGCAGGAAGTCGCGTTCGAGGTCGAGGATCTGGCCGGCGACCGTCTCGGCGCCGGCGTTCAGCTGCACCTCCAGCATCGCCTGGCGCAGCTCGGCGGGGACGTCCGCCTCCAGCAGGACCCGCATCGAGAGGAAGGCGGCGAGGTCCCCGGCCAGGACGGCCAGGCCGAGCGCGGTGCGGTCCGCCGCCGGGAACTCCCGGCGGTAGGCGTAGTAGGTGGAGGGGCCGCCGCGGCGTACGGGCGCGTCGTCGATGATGTCGTCGTGGACGAGCCCGTGCGTCTGGAGCAGCTCGATGCTCAGCGCGGCCTCCGCCAGGCCGGGCACCGGGTCGGTGGTCACCAGGCGGGCCGCCTCGTACAGCAGGGCGACCCGCAGCCGCTTGCCGCCGCGCAGTGAGAGGTCCCGCAGCAGCTCCAGGCAGCGCGGGGTGAAGCGGCTGAGCGGCGGCGTGTCGAGGCGCTCCGGCAGGGCGGCGAAGTAGGCCTCGAAGCGGAGGTCGAACCGGCGCCGGTGTCCGGCGGCTCGTTCGCGGGCGGCTGCCATGATCGTCTCGTTCACGAGGCCCACCCTCGCATCCGGCGTACGGGACCGCGCAGCCGCCCTGCCTACTCGGTCTGGACGGCGATCAGGCAGGTGTCGTCGTCGGTGTCGGCGGGGCTGAGTTCGAGCAGCCGGTCCAGGTACTGCTCCAGGTCCGGGCCGGGGGCGCCGGCCGCCCGGAGCAACTGTTCCACCGACTCCTCCACCGGGCGGTCCCGGCGTTCGACCAGGCCATCGGTGTAGAGCAGCAGGACGTCACCCGGGTCGAGCCGGGCGGTGCGTTCCTCGTACTCGGCGTCGTCCAGTGCGCCGAGCAGCACGCCGTGCGGCAGCGGCAGCACCTGGGCGCCGTCCGCGCCGAGCCGGATCGGCGGCAGGTGGCCGGCCCGGGCCCAGCGCAGTTCGCCGCCGACCGGGTCCACCAGCACGCAGACGGCCGTCGCGGTGACCTGGCCCGGTTCGCGCAGGGCCACGGTGTTGGCCCACTCCAGCAGCCGGCCCGGGCCGGCCCCGGTGACGGCGAGGCCGCGCAGCGCGTGCCGCAGCGCGACCATCCCGGTGGCCGCGCCGACGCCGTGCCCGGCCACGTCGCCGACCGCGAGCAGCACCCGCCGGTCGGGCAGCACCAGCACGTCGTACCAGTCGCCACCGACCCGGTCGCGCTGGGCCGCGGGCCGGTAGCGGACGGCGGCGTGCAGGCCGGTGACGGCGAGCGGGGGCGGGGCGGCGGGCAGGATCGCCTGCTGCAGCCGCAGTGCCAGCTGCGCCCGTTCGGCCGACTCCTGCTCGCTGTCGGCCAGCCGCTCCCGGGTGGCGCCGAGCGCGACCTCCGTCCAGTGCTGGGCGGAGACGTCGTGGTAGGCGCCGCGGACGGCGACGAGCCGGCCGGTCTCGTCGACCACCGGCTCGGCGATCACCCGGGTGAAGCGGTGGGTGCCGTCCGGGCGGTCCAGCCGGACCACCGCGGAGGCGGTGCGGTGGTGGTGCCGGACGGTGTCCAGCAGCCGCCGGACCGCCGGCCGGTCGTCCGGGTGGGTGTGCCGCACGAGCCGGTCCAGCGGTACGGGCGGGGCGTCCGGCGGCAGCCCGTACAGCTCGCGCAGCCCGTCGCTCCAGCGGATCCGGCCCTCGGCGGGGCGCTCCTCGAACCCGGCCACCCGGGCCAGCCGCTGGGCCTGGCGCAGCAGGGCGGCGTGCTCGTCCTCCTCCCGCTCGTCGTCCAGCCGCCAGCAGACCAGCACCCGGCCGCCGAGCGGGACGACCGAGAGCAGCACGGCCACCGGGACGGCGGGCCCCTGCTCCCGGAAGGCGAGCCGGACCCGCTCGGCGGTCGACGGCACGCCCGTCTCGTACGCGTGCAGCAGCCGGTCGAGCAGCCCGGCGGCCGAGGCGACCGGGTAGGTCTCCAGCAGCGAGGCGCCCTCCAGCGCTTCCCGGGGCCGGCCGAGCGGGTCGCGGAACCGGGCGTTGACCCGGACCACCGTGAAGTCGGCGATCCGCCCAGCCCGCAGGACGGGGGCCAGCAGCAGCGCGGGGGTGAGCAGGCCGTCCAGGAGGTCGTCGGCCCGCTCGGGGGGCACGGGCTCCGGGGGTGGGCCGAGCAGGGTCGCGCAGAGGTCGGCGAGGGCGTACAGCCCCCGGCGCCGGGCCGGGCCGAGCACCGGGGCGGAATCAGGGCCGGTGGCCGGCCAGAGCAGCTCCAGCGCGCCCGTGCGGCGGCGCCGGTCGAGCAGCGGGACGACCGCCCGGGCGGCGGCTCCGCCGACCGAGGGACCGTCCGCCCCCGGTTCGCCGGGCCACAGCTCGGCTCCCCCGCCGACGACCAGTTGCGCCGGGGTGGGGACGCCGGGCGGTACCCGGGACCAGCCGGCCGCCTCCTCGGCACGGAGCCCGGCGTGCGCGGCGAGGGCGAGCGCGCCGCCGGGCAGCCGCTGCCAGACGGCCACGGCGCGGACGCCGAGCGCCGCCGCGGCCTGGTCCAGCACGGCCCCGGCGGCGTGCTCCAGGTCGGGCGCGGAAGCGAGTGCGGGCGCGACGGGCGGGCCGGCCTCGGGCGGTTCGGCGGCGGGGAGGCCGAATGCCGCCGGTCCGGGTCCGCCGTCCGGGCCCTGTCCCGGTTCCGTTCCCGGTTCCTGGCCCGGCTCCGGGAGGCGCGCGATGTCCGTCGCCAGGACGAGCACCGGCACGCCCGACTCCCGGGCCAGCCGGGCGAGGTGCGCGGCGGCCTCGGCGACGGGCAGGCCGAGCCGCTCGGCCAGGATGCCGGTGGCGAGGTCGACGGCGGCCCTGGTCCGCGCCTCGGCGTGCGCGCGGGCGGCGGCCGCCCGGAGACGACGGACGGTTTCGGCCAGGGCCCGGGCGGTGCGCTCCGCGGCCTCCTGCGCCGAGGGCTCCTGCGCCGCGGCCTCCTGCTCGGCGGTCACGGCGCGCCCCGGGACCGGGGCGCGGTGCCTGCCCGACGAGCAGCGGTGCCCGAGTGCCGGGCCGCGGTTCCCCCGCGCCGGGCAGCGGTCATGACGCGTCCAGCCATTCCCGCATCCGCTCCAGCAGCCGGCCGGTGTCGACCGGCTTGGTGATGTGGTCGTCGGCCCCGGCGGCCAGGCTGCGGTCCCGGTCGCCGGGCATGGCCTTGGCGGTGACGGCGACGACCGGCAGCTGATCGAAGCGGGCGTCGGCGCGGATCTCCGCGATGGCGGCGTAGCCGTCCAGTTCGGGCATCATGACGTCCATCAGCACCAGGTCGGTCTCCGGGTGGGCGCGCAGCAGGTCGAGCCCGGCGCGGCCGTCGGCCGCGTGCAGGATGGTCAGCCCGTGCCGTTCCAGGGCGGCGGTGAGCGCGAAGACGTTGCGGATGTCGTCGTCGACGATCAGCACGGTCCGTCCGGCGAGCGGTCCCGCCACGACCGGGGGCGCGTCGCTCTCCCCGGTCTCCCCGGTCTCCCCGGTCTCCCCCACCGCCGAGGGGCTCTCGTCGCCGAGCGCCCGGATCACCCGCACCCGCTGCTCGTCCGGTCCGCCGACCCGCTCCACGCCCCCGGGGGCCGCGCCGCCGCCCCCGTTCCCGAGCACCGGCGTGCCGCCCGTCGCCGCCGCCTGCTCGTCCAGCGGCAGGTACAGCGTGAACCGGCTGCCCTGCCCCGCCGCGGAGCGGACGGTGATGGCGCCGCCGAGCAGCCGGGCGAGCTCCCGGCTGATCGACAGGCCGAGGCCGGTGCCGCCGTAGCGCCGCGCGGTGGAGCCGTCGGCCTGCTGGAAGGCTCCGAAGATGGTGTCCAGGTGGGCCGGGTCGATGCCGATCCCGCTGTCGTCGACGTGGAAGGCCACCGCGGCGGGCGCGCGCCCGAGTCCGGGCGGCAGCTCGGCCTCCTCGACGCGTTCGATCCGCAGCTCGACCCGGCCGGTGTCGGTGAACTTGACGGCGTTGGAGAGCAGGTTGTGCAGCACCTGGCGCAGCCGCGCCTGATCGGTGACGATCCGTTCCGGCACGGCCCGGTCGACGGCCACCTCGAAGGCGAGCCCCTTCTGGTCGGCCAGCGGCCGGAAGCCGGACTCCACGTACTCCAGCAGTTCGCGCACCGCGAAGGGCTCGATGGACAGGTCCATCTTCCCGGCCTCCACCTTGGAGAGGTCCAGGATGTCGTTGATGAGCTGGAGCAGGTCGGTGCCGGCCGAGTGGATGACGCCCGCGTACTCGACCTGTTTGGGGGTGAGGTTGCCGCCGCTGTTCTCGGCGAGCAGTTGGGCGAGGATGAGCAGGCTGTTCAGCGGGGTGCGCAGCTCGTGGCTCATGTTGGCCAGGAACTCCGACTTGTACATCGAGGTCCGGGTCAACTCCTGCGCCCTTTCCTCCAGTTCCTGGCGGGCCTGCTCGATCTCCAGGTTCTTCGCCTCGATGTCCCGGTTGCGCTGGGCGAGCAGCGCGGCCTTGTCCTCCAGTTCGGCGTTGGAGCGGCGCAGTTCCTCCTGTCCTTCCTGCAACTCCTGCGACTGGGACTGGAGTTCGGCGGTGAGCCGCTGGGACTCGCCGAGCAGCTCGTCGGTGCGCGCGTTGGCCAGCAGGTTGCCGAGGTTGACCCCGCAGGCCTCGGCGAACTGGGTCAGGAA
Organism: Kitasatospora sp. NPDC041917; assembly: GCF_055589745.1. NCBI lineage: Bacteria > Bacillati > Actinomycetota > Actinomycetes > Kitasatosporales > Streptomycetaceae > Kitasatospora > Kitasatospora sp. NPDC041917. Next base: position 36,994 of record NZ_JBVJBI010000002.1, read on the forward strand.
GTCGCGGTGGACCTGGGTGAACGGGTGGACCGAGGCGAACTCCAGCACGCCGATCAGCCACTCCTCCAGGGCGATCGGCAGGACGACCAGCGAGCGGGCGTCGGCGCCGCCCGCGCCGGAGGAGACGGTGGCGTAGCCGGGCGGCAGGTCGTCCACCGCGACGGTCCGCCGGGTCCGGGCGGCCTGGCCGACCAGGGACTCCCCCAGCCGCAGCCGCCGCTGCTCCCCGGCCGGGCGGCCGTAGGCGCTGATCAGGGCCAGTTCGGTGCCGTCCGCGCCCTCCTCGGCGAGGAAGAACGCGCCGTACTGGGCGCCGACCAGCGGGGTCAGCTCGTCGGTGATCATCCCGGCGACGGCGCGGATGTCCCGCCGGGCCTGGATGGCGGCGGAGAAGCGGGCCAGGTTGCTCTTGAGCCAGTCCTGCTCCTGGTTGGCCAGGGTGGTCTCGCGCAGCGATCCGACCATCGCGTTGATGTTGTCCTTGAGGTCGGCGACCTCGCCGGAGGCGTCCACGCTGATCGAGCGGGTCAGGTCTCCGGCCGCGACGGCGCTGGTGACCTCGGCGATGGCGCGGACCTGCCGGGTGAGGTTGCCGGCCAGCTCGTTGACGTTCTCGGTGAGCCGCTTCCAGGTGCCGGAGACGCCCTCCACCCGGGCCTGCCCGCCGAGCCGGCCCTCGCTGCCGACCTCCCGGGCCACCCTGGTCACCTCGGCGGCGAAGGAGGACAGCTGGTCGACCATCGTGTTGACGGTGGTCTTGAGCTCCAGGATCTCGCCGCGCGCGTCCACGTCGATCTTGCGGGTCAGGTCGCCGTCGGCGACGGCGGTGGTGACCTGGGCGATGTTGCGCACCTGGCTGGTCAGGTTGTGCGCCATGAAGTTGACGTTGTCGGTGAGGTCCTTCCAGGTCCCGGCGACGTTGGGCACCCGGGCCTGGCCGCCCAGGATGCCCTCGGTGCCGACCTCGCGGGCGACCCTGGTGACCTCGTCGGCGAAGGCGGACAGCGTGTCCACCATGGTGTTGATGGCCGCGGCGAGGGCCGCGACCTCGCCCTCGGCCTCGACGGTGATCTTCCGGGAGAGGTCGCCGCGCGCCACCGCGGTCGCCACCTCGGACATCGAGCGGACCTGGCCGGTCAGGTTGGAGGCCATCACGTTGACGTTGTCGGTGAGGTCCTTCCACGTCCCGGAGACCCCCCGCACGGTGGCCTGGCCGCCCAGGTTCCCGGCGGTGCCGACCTCCCGGGCGACCCTGGTGACCTCGTCCGCGAAGGAGGACAGCTGGTCGACCATCGTGTTGATGGTCTCCTTCAGCTCCAGGATCTCGCCGCGCGCGTCGACCCGGATCTTCTGGGTCAGATCGCCCTCCGCGACGGCGGTGGTCACCTCGGCGATCGAACGGACCTGGGCGGTGAGGTTGTCGGCCATGACGTTGACGGACTCGGTGAGCGCCCGCCAGGTGCCGGAGACGTCCCGGACGTCCGCCTGGCCGCCGAGCCGGCCCTCGGTGCCGACCTCCCGGGCGACCCTGGTCACCTCGTCCGCGAAGGAGGACAGCTGGTCGACCATCGTGTTGATGGTCGTCTTGAGTTCCAGGATCTCCCCGCGGGCGGCGACCGAGATCTTCTGGGTGAGGTCCCCCTCGGCCACGGCGGTCGCCACCTGGGCGATGTTGCGCACCTGCCAGGTCAGGTTGCCCGCCATCGCGTTCACCGAGTCGGTCAGGTCGCGCCACGTCCCGGCGACGCCCGGCACCTGCGCCTGGCCGCCGAGCCGGCCCTCGGTGCCCACCTCCCGGGCCACCCTGGTCACCTCGTCCGCGAACGAGGACAGGGTGTCCACCATGGTGTTGACGGTGCTCTTGAGCTCCAGGATCTCGCCGCGCGCGTCCACCTCGATCTTCTGGGTGAGGTCACCGCGCGCCACCGCCGTGGTGACCTGGGCGATGTTGCGCACCTGCCAGGTCAGGTTGCCGGCCATCGCGTTCACCGAGTCGGTCAGCTCCAGCCAGGTCCCGGTCGCGTCCGGTACCTGCGCCTGGCCGCCGAGCCGCCCGTCGCTGCCGACCTCCCGGGCCACCCTGGTCACCTCGGAGGTCACCCGGGCCAGCTGGTCGGCCATGCCGTTGAAGACCTCGGCGATCTCCCCCAGCACCCCCGGCCGGTCCGGGGCGAGCCGGGTCCGGAAGTCCCCGTCGCGCACGGCCGTCAGACCGGCGAGCAGCTGCCGCAGCGCCTGCTCGGCCGGATCGGCCGCGGGGGCTGCGGCTACCGGGTGCTCGTCCATCCGCCCACCGTCCGGATCGCTCGCACGGCCGGGGTGCGCCGTCCGGGCACCTCGGACCCCAGGGCGACGGGCTGCCGCCCTGCTCCCACTGTGCCACCGCGGGCCGGGGGCGACACTCGGGGCGGATGCGCCCGGGGCAGGGGCGGACACCCGGGGCGGACGGGCCCGGGCGGGGGCGGCAGGCCCCAGCGGCCCCACCGGCCTCAGCCCGGCACGGTCTCGCGGATCGGAAAGGCGTCGGTGGCGCCGGTGAGTTCGAGCATCCGCAGGATCAGCGGCCGGGGCCGGGCCAGCTCGATCCGGCTGCCGTCCACCGCCGCCCGGGCCTTGGCCCGCAGCAGGGCGTTGAGCCCGGTGGAGTCGCAGAACTCCAGTCCGGCGCAGTCCACCACGACCACGCCGGCCGGCTCGGCGAAAGCCCGGTCGAGCGCGGCCCGCAGGTCCCCGCTGGAGTCGAGGTCGAGCTCGCCGACCAGCACCAGGACGGTGCCCAGGGCCCACGGCCGGACCTCGATGCTGAGCCCCTCGGCCCGGTCGATGGCCGGGTCCCCGGACTTCGGCGGGCGCTGCGTCATGGCTCCGCGCTCCTCTCGCTCGGTGAGGACCGGGCTCGGTCGATGCCGGCGCTCACACCCCTGCGGCTGTCCGCTGCGGAACGCCGGAAACCCCCGGGCGGGGACGGGCCGCGATCAGCCGGGCCGCTGCGGCTCCCCGGGCGCCCCGCCCGCCCCGGCCGTCGTCAGGGCCGGCGGGCGCGGCACCTCCAGCCAGACCAGCTTCCCGCCGTCCTCGGGCCGGGATCCCCAGGCGTCGGCGAGCCGGTCCACCACCCGCAGCCCGTGCCCGCCCGGCCGCCCCGCACCGGCGAAGGGGCGCAGCCGCGGCGGGACGGGACTGGCGTCCGCGACCTCCACCCGCAGCCGGGCGCCGTCCCAGTGGAGCCGCAGCTCGCGCGGGCCGCCGGGGGCGTGCAGGCAGGCGTTGGTGACCAGTTCGGAGACCATCAGCAGGACGTCCTCGGCCGCGGCCCGCCGGTCCTCGTCGGGGGCCGGCAGCCACTGCCAGGACACCAGCGCCCGCCGGCTGAACTCCCGGCTGCGCTGCACCGCGCCGGCGCTGCCCTCCAGCGCCAGCCGCCTGCTCTGCTCCCGACTCGGCGGCCCACCGTTCCCGGGGCGGTCCACGGTCTGCCTCCTCACCTCGGCTCGGGCGGTGCGGCCGGCCCGGCCGGGCCCTCGCCGGGCGCCTCCAGCGCCGTGCGGAGGTCGGGGTGGACCCGCAGCACGCCGTCGGCCCCGGTGATCGCGAGCAGCCGCACCACCAGCGGGCCGGCGCCCGCCAGCTCCAGCCGCACCCCGTCCCCCTCGGCGTCCAGCCGGGCGCGCAGCAGGACGTTCAACCCGGTCGAGTCGCAGAACCGCAGGCCGGCGAGGTCGACGACGATCCGCTCGATGCCGGACGCCGACGGCGGCCGGGCGAGGGCGGTCCGCAGGTCGTCCGCGGTGTCGTGGTCCAGCTCCCCGGTGACGGTGACGATCCGTACCGGCCCCCGGTCCCCGACCTCGACCCACAGGCCGCCGGACTCGTGCTCCCCGGTGGGTTCGCAGGGTTGCTCGGATGGCCGTGGCATGGCTCGCTCCCGGTCCGGTGGGGACGGCGGGGCGCCGTCCCGACCATCATCGCGCGCGCCGTGCCGGGCCGCGCGGACGGCCGTACCCGCGAGTATCCCGGGTGCGGGCGGGAGCACCGTCCGTCGGTCGTCCATGCCCCGCGTCTGCCCGAACCCGGCCGGGACACACGTACCGCCGCCGGCCCGGGAGCACGTCCCGGGTCGCCCGCGCGGGCCGGCGCGCGCGGACGTTTGGCGCGCGGACGTTTCGCGCGAGGACGTTTCGCGCGAGGACGTTTCGCGCGAGGACGTTTCGCGCGAGGACGTTTCGCGCGAGGACGTTAGAGCCCGCCGTGGCGGGGAAGTCGCCTTGGTGGCGGGGCCGCGGGACGCTCGCCGGTTCCTGCCGCCCCGGGGCCCGGCAGGGGCACGAACGCAGGAGAACAAGGACGGACCCGTGAGATTCCTCGACCGCAGCACCGCCGGACACCAGCTGGCCCGCAGGCTCGCCCCGCTGCTGAGCGGGCGGGCCGGTACCGGGGTGGTGGTTCTCGGGCTCGCCCCCGGCGGGCTGCCGGTGGCGGCGGAGGTCGCCGAGGCCCTGGACGCCCCGCTCGACGCCACGGTGGTCCGGTCACTGGCCGTCCGCGGCCACGACCGCCCGATCGGCGCGATCGCCGACGGCGACGCGCCGCTGGTCGACCGGCACACCCTGAGGAACCTCGGCGTCACCGCGGCCGAGCTGGGCGCGAGCGTCAAGCGGGAGCGGGTGGAGGTCCACCGCCGCGAGGCGCTCTACCGCCCGGGCCGGGACCGGCTGCCGTTGGACGGGCGCACCGTCGTCCTGGTTTCCGACGGCCTGACCAACGCCCTCACCGCCCGGGCGGCCGTCCACGCCCTCGCCGCCGACCACCCGGCGCGGCTGATCCTCGCGGCGCCGGTCTGCGACGCCCGGATCGCGGCCGACCTGCGCCGGGACGTGGACGCGGTGGTCTGCCTCCATCTGCCCCGCTACGCGCACGCCGCCGGGCCCTGGTACGGCGAGTTCCACGAGGTCACCGACCGCGAGGCGGCCGTCCTGCTGCAGCGGCGCACCCCGGTCGGCCGCGCCGGTGCCGGCCGGGGCTGAGCCGCGTCCGGCTCCGCGACAAAATCCTTTGCCGGGCAGAGGGTGTACGGACCATCCTCCTGCCATGAACCATCCCCAGCACGTCATCGCCATGGACGGGGCCGTCCTTCGCCGCTTCGACGGCGAGTCGGACCTGTCCGAGTTCTTCGCGGTCATCGAGGAGTCGTTGGAGCACTTGCGGCCCTGGATGCCCTGGGTGGCCGAGCACAGCCGGGCCAAGACCGCCGAGTTCCTCACCGGCCGGGCGGAACTCTGGGCGAGCGGGCAGGACTTCACGTACGCGATCGTTCTCGACGGCGCGATCGTCGGCGCCTGCGGGCTGTTCCGGCGCGAGGACACCCCGGCCGGGGTCCGAGAGATCGGCTACTGGCTGCACCCCGCCGCCACCGGGCGCGGGCTGGCCACCCGGAGCGTGCGGGCCCTGGCCGGTGAGGCCTTCCGTCTCCCCGGGGTGGAGTACGTCGAGATCGTCCACGACCCGGCCAACCGGGCCAGCGGCGCCGTCCCGGCCCGCCTCGGCTTCACCGAGTACCTGCGCCGCCCGGCGGAGGCGCTCGCCCCGGCCGAGACCGGGGAGGAACTGGTCTGGCGGCTGCCCCGGGAGCAGGCCCCGGCCCGGTGAGCCCGGCGGTCCGCAGCCAGGGGGGAGAGCATGCGGACCGCCGGGTGCGTCGGCCGGGTCGCAACGATCCGGCCGACGCGTCGGGAGCGGACGCGGTCGGAGCCTTCCGGCTCCGCGCGCAGTGCCCCATCTCGAACTCCGCGGTTCCGCCGTGGACCTCACCCACGGCATCGCGCGTTCACTCCCGTGCCCAGGAGACCCTCCCTGTCCACGCCGATAACACTTTCTTCCGATCGCTTCCCCAGGACATTCAGTTGACGGTTCATCACCTCGACCGAGGCACGCCATGGCCGGCACCTCACCGGCGCCTCACCGGGCCCGCACCGGGCCCGCACCGGGCCCGCCGGGCAGGAACCGCACGGCAACCGCCGAACGGCGGACCCGCAGGCTCACTCCCGGGCCTGCGGGTCCGCCGACACCCCCTCGGGAAGCTTGTACCGAACGGTCCGTTTCCTCATACTTCCGGACAGCGCCGATCAGGAGCTGATCATCCGCCGTGCTTCCGGAGAGCAACGACCGGGGTCCGCCCATCCCCTGACCGCGCTTCACGGCCCCAACCCTCAGGGCCGTCACCCCCTCAGGAGGAGATCGGTGAGGACCACGCGCACCACGCCCCGCACCGGCAGCACACGCCGCTTCCGCCTGCTCGCCGCGGCCCTCGGCCTGCTGACCGCGACCGCGGTCGCCGCGCCGGGCGCCGCCGCCGCTCCCACCCGCACCGCCGAACCGGAACAGCTCTCGGCGATCAGCGACGCCATTCTGAACGCCGAGGTCGACGGCACGGCCTGGTACGTCGACGAAGCCGCCGGACGCGTCGTGGTGACCGCCGACAGCACCGTCTCCCCGTCCTCGCTCGCCCGGCTGATGAAGGCCGCCGGCCCCTCCGCGCCCAACCTCGACGTCCACCGCGTCCCCGGCGTGTTCACCCCGCTGCTCGCCGCCGGCGACGCCATCTACGGCGGCGAGTACCGCTGCTCGCTCGGCTTCAACGTGGTGAGCGGCAGCACCTACTACTTCCTCACCGCCGGGCACTGCGGCAACGTCGCCCCCGACTGGTACACCGACGTCGCCCACAGCACCCTGATCGGCCCCACCATCGGCTCGACCTTCCCCGGCCACGACTACGCGCTGGTCCGCTACGACAACAGCACCCTTAGCCACCCGGGCGGCTTCACCTCCGCCCCGAACGCCGTCGTCGGCGAGGCGGTGAAGCGCACCGGCTCGACCACCGGCACCCACGGCGGCACCGTCACCGGCCTCAACGCCACCGTGCGCTACACCGACGGCAGCACCGTCCGCGGCCTGATCCAGACCAACGTCTGCGCCGAGGCCGGCGACTCGGGCGGCCCGCTGTACGACGGCACCAAGGCGCTCGGCCTCACCTCGGGCGGCAGCGGCGACTGCACCTCCGGCGGGACGACCTTCTACCAGCCGGTCAACGCGGCGCTCTCCGCGTACAACGTCAGCGTGTACTGACCCGAGCCCTTCCGCCCGAGCCGTGGGGCCGCCGCACCGATGCGGCGGGCCCACGGCCGTCCCCGGCGCGGGAGGGTCAGCCCGCGTACACGTCCTCGACGTACCGGCCGGCCTCGATCAGCCCCTGCAGCCAGGCCTGCGCCCGCTGCTCGTCGGCGCCCGGGGTGCGCTCCCGGTACAGCGCCCGGAAGGCCGCCCGGACGCCCGGCGCCATCCGGGCCCCGTCGCCGCACACGTACACCTCGGCGTCGGAATCCAGCAGCTCCCAGACCTCGGCCGCCTCGGCGGCGATCCGGTCCTGCACGTAGCGCCGCCCCTGGTGGGGCCGCTCGCTGAAGGCGGGCCGCAGCGAGACCGCGCCGGCCCGCTCGGCGGCCTCCAGCTCGCCGCGGTGCAGGTAGTCCGCCGCCTCGTCGTCGCAGCCGAAGTACAGCAGCGCCGGGGCGAGGGCGGCGCCCCGCGCGAGCAGCGCCCGGCGGTCGGCGACGGCGCCCCGAAAGGGTGCCAGGCCGGTGCCGGCCGCGATCATGACCACCGGGGTGCGGTGCCCGATCCGGAACGCCTCCCGGCAGGGCTGGACCCGGGCCAGCACGGTGTCGCCGACGGCGACCCGGTCGAGGTAGCCGGATCCGGCGCCCCGGAAGGTCCCCCGGCCCGAGCGGGCCGGGGCGCTGAGCACCGAGACCATCAGCTCCACCTGGCCGGGGTCGCCGGTGGGCGAGGAGGAGATCGAGTAGTGCCGCGGCCGGATCGGCGGCAGCAGTTCCAGCAGCACCGGCCAGCTCAGCCGCTCCCGCAGCGCCGGGTGGTCCTCGATCAGGTCCAGCAGGGTGCGCGGGTCGTCGGCGGGCAGGGCCCGCAGGGCGGCCTGTTCGGGCGGGCAGGGGTTGAGCGCCGCCAGCGCGGCGCGCTGCTCGGCGTTCGGGCGGTCCTGCAGCTCGACGTGACGGGTGAGCAGCTCGCGGACGGTCAGCGGACGGTCGACGGCCGGTGCGGTGCGCCGGTGCGCCACGATGTTCAGCACCGTGTCCGGGTCGGCGCCGAACAGCTTGGCGGCGCGCTCGACCAGCACCGGGTCGTTGGCCGGGAGCACGGTGAGGTGGTCGGCGGTCCGGTAGCCGGTGCCCTCCGGCAGGGCCAGCCGGACCAGCCGCTTGACCCGGTGGTAGGCCGGGTCGGTCAGGCTGCCGACGGCGGTGACGGTCAGCTCCACCGTGTCGTGCCGGGCGGCGAGCGCGGCCAACGGGCCGCCGGTCACCTCGGTCACCGTGTACGCGGCCACCGGCGGCATCCCGGCGGGGGCGTCGGCGTCCCCGTAGCGCGCCAGCAGGGCCTCGCGCAGCGCCCCGGTGAACTGCCGCACGGTGCCCTCCAGGTCGCCGGAGGCGTCGGCCTCGGCGCGGGCCAGCAGCCGGGTGCCGCCGAGCTCGGCGAGCCGGTCGTCGATCAGCGCCGGGACGCGCTGGTAGGTCGCGGCGTAGGTGCGGTCGCCGATGCCGAGCACCGCGTACTCGACGCCCTCGGCCCCGCCGCCCTCCCGGGACTCCTGGAGCCCGCGGACGAACCGGGCCGCGTCGTCGGTCGGCTGCCCGTGGTACGAGGCGGCGGTGATCACCACCGGCCGGTCGGTGGGCAGGCCGTCCGCGTACGCGTCCAGCGGGGCGGTCGCGGTCTCGCAGCCGAGGTCGGCGGCGGCCTCCGCGAGCTGCCGGGTGAACTCCCGGCAGGCACCGTAGTTGGAGCCGTGCAGGAGCAGCAGCCCGGTGCCCCGCCGGACCCGTCCGGGACGCCCGGCGGCCGGTCCGGCCTGCCGGTCGACCGCCGCCGGCGCGGTGGCGGCGAGGGAGTCCGCGGGGGAGGCGTCGAAGGCCGGGGCGGCCGTGCGCCGGGCGAGGCCGAGGGTGAACCCGTCGGGCTTGATGGTGAGCGTCTGCTTGAGGGTCAGCCGGTAGTCGGCGTGGTCGATCAGCCGGTAGCGGTGCACCAGCATGCCGAGCAGCATGACGGCCTCGTGCAGCGCGAACTGCCGTCCGATGCAGGCGCGTTCGCCGGTGCCGAAGGGCTTGAAGGCGTGCGGGGAGCGGCTCTCCTCGCGCTCCGGGTCGAACCGGGACGGGTCGAACAGCTCCGGGTTGTCGCCCCACGCCGGGTCGCGGTGCAGCAGCGGCGTGCTGACGAGGACGGTCTCCCCGGCGCGCAGCGGGATGCGTCCGCCGAGCAGGGTGTCCGCGCGCGCCTCCCGGCTGAACGCGGGCGCCGTCGGCCACAGTCGCAGCGCCTCGTTGAGCACCTGGCGGGTGTGGCGCAGCCGTCCGACGTCCTCGTAGGAGGGCTCGGGATCGGCCTGGCCGCCCCAGAGTTCGTCCACCTCCCGCTGCACCTGGCGCAGCGCGGTCGGGTGCTTGGCCAGGTAGTACAGCGCGAAGGAGAGCGCGCCGGAGGTGGTCTCGTGGCCGGCGATCAGGAAGGTGATCACCTGGTTGCGGATGTTCTCGGCGTCCAGCCGGGTGCCGTCCGCGGGGCGAACGGCGCCGAGCATCAGACCGAGCAGGTCCTCGGCCGGGCCCTGGACGTCCTCCTCGGCGCGGGCGGCGATCACCTCGTCCACCACGGCGGCCAGGTAGTCGGAGTCGGCGCGGAAGACCGCGTCGCGCTCGCGGTGGTCCGCCTCCGGGTCGCGGGTGAGGCTGGTCATCGCCCATTCCAGGCAGCGCACCATCGCCTCGACGAAGGGGTGCGGCTCGTCCCGCTCGAAGGAACCGAAGTCGAAGCCGAACCCGGCCAGGCCGATGGTGTCCAGGGTCATCCGGGTCATGTCGCCGGGCACGTCCACCGGCTGTCCGGCGGCCTCCCGGCGGTCCCAGGAGTCGACCAGCCGGCGGGCCACCCGCAGCATCACCGGGTGGTAGGTGCGCATCGAGCCGAGCGCGAAGGCGGGCATCAGGATGTCGTGCGCCCGGGCCCAGTTGGGCTCCTCGTTGTAGGCGGTGAACAGGCCGTCTCCGGTGAACTGCCGGACGTTCTCCAGGGCCAGGCCGATCGACTTGGTGAACCGGGTCTCGTCGGCCAGCTCGGTGACCAGCTCCAGGCCGCTGACGACCAGGGTGTCCCGGCCGTGCAGTCGCTGGACGAAGGCCGGGCCGTGCTCTCTGGCAAGCTCCATGATGCGCAGCACCGGGGCGGCGGCCGGCGGCATCGCCGAGATGTCCACCAGCGGGACGGCCCGGCTCTCGCCCCCGGCCGCCCGCCCGTCCTCGGTCGTGCGCTCCACGGTCTCGGTCATCGGTGTGCCCCTCCCACGGCAGGAAACATTCGTCTCCCACCACTGTGCGCCCACCGGGAGGGGGTGCGGGCCGCGGTCACTACATGATTGTGTAGTGCCCGGGTCGGTCACGGGCTTGCTACGGACCGTCAGCGTCGGCCCCGGGGAAGGAGAGTCACGGATGCGGACGACCGAGGGCTGCGGCCCGGTACCGGACAGCCCGCGGGAAGCGGCGGTGATCTGGCGCAACCGGGCGCTGCGGTTGCTGGACCACGTGCCGCTGCCGATCGCGGTGTGCGAGTTCGGCGGGCGCATCCTGATCGTCAACCGCGCCATGGCGGTCGAATTCGGCCGCTTGCCAGGTCAGTTGCACAACCGTAGGATCCTGGAGTTCTTCACCCTGCGGGACACCGGCACCCTTGAGGCGCTCACCGAGGCCGTCCGGCTGCACCGCCGCTCGCAGTACCCGGCGCGGGTCTCCTGGACGGCCGCCGACGGCAGCGAGCGGCACGGCGAGATGACCGTCGACCTGGTCGGCGACAGCCCGGAGCAGACCCCGAGCCTGCTGCTGTCGCTGCGGGCGGCGCAGCCGGCGGCCGTCGCCCCGGCTCCCGGCCCGCAGGTCGAGGTCAGCCCGGTCGAGGCCCGGATCCTGGCCGCGGCGGCCCGGGGCGACACCACGGCGCAGATCGCCCGGGAGATCGGTGTCACCCCGGACGGGGTCAACTACCACCTGGCCCGGCTCACCCGGCGCTGGCGCGTCCCCAACCGCACCGCCCTGGTCGCCAGGGCCTACGCCACCGGCGTCCTGGCCCCGGGCGCCTGGCCGCCGCGGCCGGCCCGCTGAGCGGGCGAGGGCCCGGGGGCACCCGGGCCGGTCCGCCGGGCGTGCCCAGGTGATTCCCGGGCACGGCCCCGCGGACCCGGGAGGTCAGTCCGCCGGGCGCCGTACGGCCTCGATGAAGGCCGTCGTGGTGGAGGGGTCCGGCAGCGGGCGCCCGTAGGCCTCCCCGAGCCGGACCAGGGTGGTGATGCCGACGGTCCAGCCGTTCCGGTCGAGCCATCCGCCGGTGTCCGGGCCGAGGCCGCCGCGCCACAGCCCGGTCACGTGGGCGAGCGCCGGGTCGTGCGGTGTGCGGCTCACGTCCCGGCCCTGCTCCAGCAGCAGTCGGCTGCCCGGGGCCGCCAGCCCGCCCACCGCCGTGAGCAGTCCGGCCGCCTCCTCGGCCGTGAGGTAGACCAGCAGCCCCTCGGCCAGCCAGACCGAGCGCCGCGCCGGGTCGAACCCGGCCGCGACCAGTCGCTCGGGCCAGGTCGGGTCCAGCAGGTCGGCGGCCAGGGCGGTGCGCCCGGCCCGCGGCACGGCGCCGAGCCCGTCCAGGACCTGCTCCTTGAAGGCCAGCACCGGGCCCAGGTCGAGCTCGAACACCCGGGTGCCGGCCGGCCAGTCCAGCCGGTACGCCCGGGTGTCCAGGCCGGCCGCCAGCAGCACCACCTGGTCGGCGCCGGCGGCGGGCAGCCGGTCGTCGTAGAAGCGGGTGCGCAGGATGCCGTGGGTGACCAGGCCCCTGGCGAGGTTGCTGACCGGCCCGGACAGGGCCGGTTCGAGGCCGGCGGCGGTGACGAACGCCAGGGCGTACGGGTCGACGAAGAGCGGGTCGGGGCGGGAGCTCTCGTAGGCCCGCACCCGGGCGACGGACAGGGCGGTGCGGGAGACCGGGCTGAGCGGTTCGGAGGTCGTCATGCCCGGCAATCTACATCGCCACCGATGCATCGGTGAAGATGTATTCTGTCGGGCATGGACGGCGTGCAACTCCTCAGACTCGGCAAGCGGTTGACCGAACTCGGCCGCGCCCTGATCACCGACCCGGCCTCCGAGCACCTCACCCCCGGGGAGATCGCCGTGATCGCCGACGTGTACCGGCACCCCGCCACCTCCGTCCAGGAGATCCGGGTCCGGACCGGCTTCGCCCAGAGCCACGTCTCGGTCTCCGTCGCCCGGCTGCGCGAACAGGGCCTGCTCGACGCCGCGCCCGACCCGGCCGACGGGCGGCGCACCCTGCTGACCGTCTCCGACCACGCCCGACGCGCCATCCGCGCCCACGTCGCCCGGCCCGCCGAGCCGGTCATCGCCAAGGCCGTCCCGGACCCGGCGAAGGCCCGCAGGGTCGCCGAACTGCTGGACGAGCTCGCCGGCCTGCTGCTGCCCTGATCGTCCCCGTCCGTTCCCCCAGGCCGCCCGCTCCTGACCGGCCGAGTTCGACAAGTCGGTGACAAACTCCTCCGGTTGCTCCCTCGCGACGGTCGATCCCTGCCATCATCCCGGCTGAACCCGGGAACCGCCCGGGAGGGCCGAGGGAGAGCGATGGACGCGCGGATCGAGGTCGCCGGCGGCGACGAGCCACGGGAGCCGGCCGACGCGGTACCCGCCGCCGGCACCACCACCGCCCCGGCCCCCATCGACGGAACCCCGGCCTTGGCCGACCGCGTCCCGGCACCGCCCGTACGAACGCCACCACCCCGCCCCCACGGCCCCTCCCGCCCTCGGAAGCGCCGCCCCGCCGCCCGGGTCGTGGCCCGGGTCCTGCTCGTCCTGACCGGTCTGGCCTCCGTCGCCCTCGGCTTCTCCTGGTTCGTCGACGCCTTCGACGCGGCGACCGCCTACCGCGGCGCCCCGGCCTGTACCGCGCCCGCCACCGCCACCGCCACCGCCACGGACTGCACCACCCACGAGACCGGCCGGGTGACGGACAGGAGGGCCGGCTCGAACGAGGATTCCCCCCACTACGAGGTGACCGTCTCCCGCGAGGCCGCGCCCACCGACACCTACGCCGTCTCCGACGGCCTCTACGGCAGCGTCCGGAGCGGCGACAACGTGGACCTCACCCTGTGGAACGGCCACGTCGTGGAGATCTCCCACCAGGGCCACCGCTCCCCGGTCACCGACGTCCCCTGGCTCACCTTCCTCGAACTGGCCCTGCTGGTCGGCGCGGGAACCCTGCTCGCCGTCCACACCCTGCTCCGGCGCGGCCGGGACAGCTGGTTCCTCCCCGCCATCGCCTGCCTGTTCCTCTCCGTCTTCGCCTTCGCCGGCAGCGTCCTCCTGATCGCGCTCCAGTGGTCCTTCGCCTTCACCCTCACCGTCCCGATCGTCGGCTGGCTGGCCCTCACCACCGCGATCACCGCGATGTGCTGGGAGGACTGACGCCGTGACCACGGAGGTTCGCGCCGCTCAGTCCAGCGGCACGTCCAGGCAGGCCCGGCGGTGGCTGAAGGTGTCGATCGACCAGCGGCCGTGGTACCGGCCGGAGCCGCTCTCCCCCACCCCGCCGAACGGGAGTTCCGGGATGCCCAGGTGAGCCACCGGGAGGCCGAAGTTCAGGCCGCCCGAGCTGGTCTCCTCCGCCAGGCGCCGACGGGCGTGCCCGTCCTCGGTGAAGGCGTAGAGCGCGAGGGGGCGGTCCCGCTCGTTGATGAAGGCGATCGCCTCGTCCAGGCCGGTGACCTCGACGACGGGCAGGACGGGGCCGAAGATCTCCTCCCGCATGACCGGGGCGTCCGGCCGCACCTCGGCGAGCAGGGTGGGCGCGATGTAGCGGTCCGCGCGGTCGTGCCGGCCGCCGAAGACCGTGCGCCCCGAGTCGAGGAGGGCGACGACCCGGTCGAAGTGCCGCTCGTCGACCAGGCGTCCGTACGCCCGCGACCGCGCCGGGTCGGGGCCGTACAGCTCGGTGACCGCCCGCTCCAGGGCGCCTTCCAGCGCCCGGGCCGTGGCCGGGTCGGCCAGCAGGTAGTCGGGGGCGACGCAGGTCTGCCCGGCGTTGGCGAACTTGGCGCGGGCCAGTCGGGCCGCGACCACCCCGAGGTCGACGCCCCGGTCGACGAACACCGGTGACTTGCCGCCCAGTTCGAGGGTGACCGGGGTCAGGTGCTCGGCGGCGGCCCGCAGCACCGCCCGGCCGAAGCCGGCGTTGCCGGTGTAGAGGATGTGGTCGAAGCGCTCGGCCAGCAGGGCGGTGGCCGTCTCCCCGCCGCCCTCCAGCACGGCGATCGCCGCCGGGTCCACGTACTGCGGCAGCAGCCGCGCCAGCAGGGCCGAGCAGGCCGGCGCCAGCTCGCTCGGCTTGGCCAGCACCGTGTTGCCCGCGGCGATCGCACCCGCCACCGGCACCAGCAGCAGCTGCACCGGGTAGTTCCAGGGCGCGATGACCAGGACGGTCCCGAGCGGGTCGTGGCGGGTGTGGGCGCTCGTCCCCGGCGGCAGCCGGGTGAGCGCGGCGGCGGGCACCGGCTCGGGGTGCAGCCAGTGCTCCAGGTTCCGCAGGGTGTGGTCGATCTCCCGTACGGTGAAGTCGACTTCGGCGAGGTCGGCCTCGGCGCGCGGCTTGCGCAGATCGGCGTGGAGGGCGGCGGCGATCTCCTCGCGGTGCCCGATCAGCAGGGCGCGCAGCCCGGTCAGCTGCTCGGTGCGCCAGGCGAGCGGCCGGGTGCGGCCGGTGCGGAAGGTCGCGCGCAGCCGGGCGACGGCCCCGGCCGGCGTGTCCGAGGGCCGGCTGTCCGAGGATGTGATGGGCGGGGTGCTCATGCGGAGTCCTCCCGGGCGGGGTCGGGGATCCAGCTGCCGTGGAAGCCGGCCGGCACCCGCACCGGCAGGTGGACGGTGGCGAGCGGGTCGCCGGTGAAGTCCTCGGCGGAGAGGACGACCAGGTCGCTCGCGCCCCGCTCGGGGTCGTGGACGTAGGCCAGCAGGTAGCCGTCGTCCTCGCCGCGGGCGCCCTGCCGCGGGACGAAGGAGGCCTCGCCGGTGTAGCGGCCGGCGCCGAACCGCCGCACGGTGCTGGACCGCCGGCTCAGGTCGTGCTTGATCAGGGCGTCCCCGGCGGCCTCCGGGGTCAGGGCTTCCAGGGCCCCGGCCGCCGCGAAGTGGCGCAGCAGGTCGCCGGCCACGGTGGAGTACCCGTAGCGGTGGGCGCCGCCGACCACCGCCGGGCTGACCGCCGGGAACTCCTGCGGCCGGTCGTCCAGGCGGGTCTCGGCGACCCTGCCGGAGACGGTGTCGACGGTCCAGCGGTCCAGGGTGGGGCTGCTCTGCCCGTCCAGCGCGCCGCCGGCGAACATCCGCGGGTAGCGGACCACGTCGATGACGACCCGGTGGCCGTCCTCGTGGGCGTTGAGCGTGTGGAAGACGAAGCAGGGCTCGACCTCGAACCAGGCGACCTCGGTGCCGTCGCGGGGCAGCAGCCCGATCCGCGCGCCGCCGGTCTCGTCCCAGACCGCCGGGTACGTCTTGCGCGCCCGGTTGTCGGCCGTGCTGACGCGCGCCGCGAGGTCGAGGACGACGGCGAAGTTCCGGGTCAGCGCCATGTCGTGCACCACCGGCCGGTGCGCGACCGGGACGTCCACGGCCCGGACGACGCCTCCCTGCGGGGAGAGCACCAGGTGCCGCAGGTTCTCGCTGTCCCGCTGCCAGGTGATCGCGTGCAGCTCGCCGGTGACCGGGTCGAGCTTCGGGTGGGCGGCGAACCCGTCGGGCAGCGTGCCGCAGAAGTCGCTGGCGCCCACCGTCTCGATCTCGTAGGAGAGTTCGTACGGGCGGAAGCCGCCCTCGACCAGCGCGAAGGTGCGGTCGGCGTGCCCGATGACGTGGGTGTTGGGCGCGACGTCGGTGATCCGCGGAGCGGCGCCGGGGCGCGGCCGCTCCCCCAGGGCCTCGGCCACGGCGGCGCTGCGCACCAGCCGGTTGCGGTACCACCGGGCCCGCCCGTCGAGCAGCCGCACCCCGTGCACCATGGCGTACCCGCCGAACAGGTGCCTCGGCCTGGGGTCCTCCGCCCGCATCCCGTTGGGCCCGTTGCGCAGGTACCGGCCGTTGAGCTCGGCCGGGATCGTTCCCGTGACCGGCAGGTCGAACGCGGTGACTTCCTCGCCCACCGGCGTGTAGGCACCCGTGAACGGATTGGTGACGGTGGACACCGCAGACTCCTCCAGGCCGTTTCCGACGTCCGCTGCTCCCGCTGGGCAGCGCGTCCGGATCAACGACCCGACCGCCCGCCGGGTGACGGCCGGTGGCGCGTGGGCGTCACGCCCGCCGGAGGGCCGTCATCCGGTCGACGGTTCCAGAGAGCCGACTTCGAAGACGTCCGCCACGACGACCGCCGTGACCTCACCCGCGTCGTCGTGTCCCACCCAGACCGGGTAGACGCCGTCTCCGCCCAGCACGAAGGTGACCAGCTCGGCCCCGCCGGCCTCCTCGGTCACCTTGCCGTAGCCGCCGTCGAGTTCGTGGAGGTCGTCGCCACCGCCGGAGGTGAGGGCGTCCATGAAGCGGCGGCCCAGGTCGGTTCGGGCCGCGGACTCGACGAAACAGCCGGTGGCGGAGTCGACGCCGAAGCCGAAGTACTGGCCGTCGCGCAGCAGCCTCGGGTCCTCTCCCGGCGGGACCGCCATCGTCCAGCGGGCGGTCGGCTTCTCGCTCACCAGCACGCGCACGGCGTAGGTGTCGCGGGCGGTGAAGCGATCGCCGAACATCTCGTCCTCGTAACTGGCGCCGGTCTCCTGCACCGGGTGGACACCGGGCGGAACCTCGATCACCAGTGGGTCGCCCTCCGCGCCGACGGGCAGGTACGAGGGGTCGCAGACCGCCAGCCGCCCCGTGGGCAGGGCGATCCCGGTCACCGTTGTCACCGGTTCGATGACGAGCGGCTGCGGCCGGTGCCGATGGGTGAACACGGCCCCGGGAGTGAACAGCTCGTCGAGCCGGGGCGCGGCCGCCGGCGCCGGCGGTCGCCAGCCGAAGGGCTCCGCGGCGCGACCGGCCGGCGTCGGTGCGATGTCCGAGGTCTCCTGGGCGATCTCGAAGGGGCCCGGCAGCCCGAACAGGGGTTCCGCCAACAGGCTTTCCCAGCAGCCGAATTCCGGTACCGGCAGCCACCACCGCTCACGCGGCAGGTCGACCAGGGTGCGCGTCGTTCCGCCGCCGCGTCCGCGCGGGTAACGGCCCTCGCTGTTCTTCCCGTCCGGGTACAGATCGACCGTCCGCCTCAGGGCCTTGTCCGAGAGCTCGGGGAGGTCCTCCTCCTCGTACTGCCATTCGGCCAGGTGGCGCAGGAACAGCCGCTCCGGCTCCAGCCTGCGCAGGTCGGCTTCGAACACCCGGCGGCCCGAGCCGTCGAACCGCCAGAGGCCCAGGTAGTGGCCGGCCCAGGCGACGTGCAGCACCGCGACGGGCAGCTCCTGCCCGGGGGCGGCGAGCACGACGGCGTACGGCTCGCCCGCCGCGTCCCGGCGGGCTGCCTCCGCCCGGGGGATCGGACGGACCGTCGAACGGTTCGAGGAGTCCCACCCGTCGCCGTAGACCGCTTCGACGAGCACGTCGCTGTGCACCTCGGTCATCCCTGCCTTCCATCGAGCCGTCTGCTGTGCGGTTCCACCCTAGAGACCGGGTCCGACAGGTCCGACGGCCGGTCCGCCGATGCCCGCTTCGAGGTCGAGCACCCGTACGGCGTCCCGCCCCCGATCCGGGTCCACTTGCGAGCCGCATTCGAACAGCACCATCATCGGGACGCCTGGAACCGCCCACGAGCCATTCCTGAACCCGCCCTCCCAGGAGCAGACTTGACTGTCGAACCCCCCTGACCGGCAGTACTGCGCACCCGCCCACCACCTTGCAGCGAGGAGCCCTTCCGGTGATCGACTTCACTGTGCTGACCGACCTGGCCCACCGCGAGGGCGTCCAGCGGATCGGCGTCGGCGTGGTGGTCCGCGACGCCTCCGGCCGGATCCTGATGATCCGCCGGGCCGCGCACGGCGTCCTGCCCGGCCGGTGGGAGTACCCGGGCGGCGGCCGGGCGGGCGACGAGGCGGTGGAGGCCGGCGCGGCGCGGCAGCTGGCCGAGGAGACCGGGCTCGCCGGCCTGTCACTGGAGTACGCGCGGCACCTGGACCTCACCGACCGGCGCGGCCTGCGCGTGCGCCAGTACGTCTTCACCACGGTCGTGCCGGACGGCACCGCGATCCTCCTCTCGCCCGGCCACGACGACCACCGGTGGGCCGCCCCCGACCGGCTGCCGCCGACGAGCGACGGGCAGCGCACCGTGATCGAATGGCTCACCGGCCGCCTGGCCCTGCCCGGCTGGCGGCCGGTCGGCGGCTACCTCACCACCATCGCCCGGCCCGGCTCGTACGGCTGTTTCCTCGTCACCGATCCACAGGGGCGCGTCCTCGGGCTGCGCTCCACCGTCGACCCCGGTGTGTGGAACTTCCCCGGCGGCAACGTCGAGCACGGCGAGACACCGTTCACCACCGCCCTGCGCGAGGCCCGGGAGGAACTGGGCCTCGACCTCGCCACGGAGAACCCGCAGGTGCTTCGGCGGCGCCTGGTCGCCGTCGTCCACGAGCAGGCCGGCAGCCTGCTCCCCGTCCCCGCCTGCGGCTACGTCTTCGACGGCGGCGTCCTCACCGCCGAGCAGCAGGCCCGGATCCGCCTCGACCCCGCCGAGCACACCGAATGGCGCTTCGAGACCGCCCACGACTGGCACGACCACATGGGCCCGGACCGCTACCGGCGGCTCCTGCAAGCCCTGCGCGCCCACCGCAGCGGCACCCCGCTCTACCTTGAACGCCCGTCCCCGGCCGACGACTTCGAGGGCGTCATGGTCCTGGTCACCGACCCGGCCGGGCGGCTGCTGATGCACCACCGCGACGACAAGCCCGGCATCGCCTGGCCCGGCTACTGGACCCCGATCGGCGGATGGCGCGAGGCCGACGAGACCCCCGAGGAGAACGCCGCCCGCGAGGTCCGCGAGGAGGCCGGAATCACCATCACACGGATGCGGCCGGTGCCCGGCCCCCAGCACGAGCTCGTCTCCCCGCTCGTCCGCGTCCTGCACGCCGCCTGGGACGGCCCCGACAGCGACCTGCGGCTCGGCGACGAGGGCCTGGCCGTCCGCATGGTCCCCTTCGACGAGGTCCTCGACCTCAAGGTCCCGCCCTACATGCAGCACTACCTGCCACTGCTCGCCGCGGCGGCCGACCACCCGGCCGGCAGCACCTCGTGATCCGGCCCGAACCCACCGGCCGCCCAGCCGACCACCCGGTGCCCCGCGCAACCGGCGCGGACCCGCTGACGCCGCATCACGGGTCCGTCACCGGTCGCGGCGCCGGCCTCCGCGCAGACGGCGGGAGGAGGCACGGTCCGCGGGCAGGAGGAACGCGGCCGCGAGGCCGAGCAGGGCGACCGCGGCGCTCGCGGCCCAGGCGTTGGTGTAGGCGTGCGGGCTGCTGTGCTGCGCGTCCAGGACCGCGGCCGTGACCGCCGAACCGACCGCGGTACCGAGACTGACGAGGAGTTCGAACAGGCCGGAGCCGGCCGCGGTCTCCTCGGTGCGTACGGCGTCGACGATGAGGATGCGGGTGGCTCCGGAGATCAGACCCGCTCCGCTGCCGGCGAGGCCGAGGGCCACGGTGAGGTCGGCCGCCTGGGAGTGGCGCAGCAGCAGGGCGACGGCTCCCAGGGCGACGAGGACGGCGCCGAGGACGGTGACCCGACGGTGGCCGATCGCCTGTCCGAGCCTGCTGGTGCAGGCGCTGAAGAGGGTCATGCCGCAGAGGGCGGGCAGGAGGACCAGCCCCACGGCGGAGGTGGGCAGGGCCAGTGCGGTGGGCTGGGTGAGGTAGGTCGAGTAGGACACCTGCCCGCCGAAGACGACGTAGTGGACGCTGCAGCCCACCGCGAAGACCGGCAGCAGCCGGGGCCGCAGCAGCCGGCGGACGTCGATCAGCGGGGCGGGGCTGCCCAGTTGTGTCCGGAACCAGGCCCCGAGCAGGAGCGTTCCGGCCGCGATGCTGCCGAGCGTCGCGGGGCTGCGCCAGCCCCAGGCCGCGCCTTCCTGGAGGGCGAGCACGACCAGGACCAGCGCCGCGGCCAGCAGCAGGGCGGCGGGCCAGTCGACGCGGGCGTCCCGCGCCGGCGGCCGGTCGGCGGCGGCCGGCGTGCGGAGCAGCAGGAGAAGGCCGGCGAGTGTGCCCGCGGCCGGGACCCACAGCACGGCGCCGGTGCCCGCGGCGCGCAGGAGCAGGGAGGAACAGGCGCTGCCCAGGAGGACGCCGAGCATCAGTGCGGCCGACAGATGGGCGACGGCCTTGCGGGTGCTCCGGATTCCGTGGCGGTGCCGGACCAGACCGGTCATCAGGGGCAGGAAGGCGGCCAGGCAGCCCTGCAGGACCCGGCCGGCCAGGAGGAGCGGGTAGTCGGGGGCGATCGCGATCAGTGCGGCGCCCGCGGCGACGACGGCCGTGGTCGCGCGCAGGACCCGCCGGTGTCCGTGCCGTTGGGCGAGTGCGGTGAGCAGCGGGGTGGCCAGTGCCGCGGTGAGTGCGGGGCCGGTGACCGTCCACGCCAGTGCCGTCACGCCGACGTGGTAGCGGTCGCCGAGGGTGTGGAAGAGGGGGGTGAAGTAGCTCTGCTGGAAGCCGGCGAACATCGTGATCAGGAGCAGGGCGGCGAGGGTCCGGCGAAGGCCCCGCGGGTCGGTGCCGTCGTCGGCCGCGCCCTCGACGGTGGCGGCGGGCAGCGGTGGCGCGGTCATCCGACCGGGGCCGTCGCGTCGGGGGTGTGGTGGCGTCTGGTCATGCAGTCCTCCGTGGGTGGGGTGAGGGCACTGCTTGCCGGGGTGGTGGCGCAGGTGGGGTGCGGCGGACCGGTTCCCGGTCGGTCGGCGAGGACGTCGCGGCCGTGTTCGCCGGGCTCGGGGGTGGTCAGGCTCCCCTCCGCTCACCCGGTCTTGGGCAGCAGGAGCCTGGCGATGCCGTTCTTCTGGATCTCCGAGGTGCCGGTCAGCACGCGGAACATGCGCACCTTGCGGAACAGGAACTCGACCTCGTGGCCCTGGGTCAGGCCTTCCTTGCCGTGGATCTGTACGGCTTCGTCGAGGATGCGGAACGCCGTTTCGGCGACGTTCAGCTTGCACATGAAGGCCTCCAGCCGCGGCACGGTGCCGGTGTCCAGGGCTGCCAGCGCGGCGTAGGTCATGGCGCGGGCGGCGTAGTAGGAGGTGGCCATGTCGGCGACCTTGTGCTGGATCGACTGCAGTTCGGCGAGCGGTGCCCCGCCGACGGTGCGCGTGCGGGCCCGGTCCAGGGTCAGTTCGAGCGCGCGGCGGGCCAGGCCGAGCACGCTGGGACAGTGCAGCAGTCGATTGACGTTGACCCGGCCGAGCCCGAGCAGCAGCCCGTCGCCCTCGCCACCGAGCAGGTTCGCGGCCGGGACGCGGCAGTCGGTGAGCACGATGTCGCTCTCGATGTGCTCGCCGGACATCGGCGTGGCTCCGTCGAGGACCTGGCAGCCCGGGCTGTCGAGGTCGACGAGGAAGGCGGAGTAGGTCTTCTCGGTGCCGTCCATGCGGGCGATGACGATGGCGAAGTCGGCGACCGGTCCGGCGCTGGAGAAGACCTTGTGGCCGGTCAGCCGGTAGCCGCCGTCGGCCTCGCGGACGGCGGTGGTGCGCATGGCCCGCACGTCCGAGCCGGCGTCGGTCTCGGTCAGGGAGAAGCAGCAGGCGCGCTCGCCGCGCACCACGGGCAGGAAGTAGCGGTCCAGCTGGTGCGCGGTGGCGGCGGCGAGGATGTCGCCGACCCGCAGCGGACCGCCCATCTCGCCCAGCACGCTGTGCGCCAGGACCCGGCCGCTGGCCGCGGTCTCCTCCTTCAGGGCGGCGAGCTGGGTGTACGTCAGGCCGCGGCCGCCGAGTTCGGCCGGCAGGTGGATGCCGTAAAAGCCGAGTTCGCGGCTGCGGCGCCACACCGGCTCCAGCAGTGCGCGGCTGATCGGGGTCTCCGGGGTGACGGCGTGCTCGTGCTCGTAGTCGGCGAGTTCGCCGTCCAGGTAGGTGCGCAGCTTGCGCACGAGCTCGTCCAGGAGCGGGTCGTGGGAGTGGTCGGGGCGCAGCGAGAAGAGCATCGGGGGCCTTTCAGTTGACCCGGCGCGCGGCGCCGGCCCAGTACGTGTCACGGACGGCCTTGCGGTCGAGCTTGCCGTTGCGGTTGTGCGGGAGCCGGGTGACGAAGTCGACCGAGCGGGGCTTCTTGAAGCGGTCCAGGCGCTCGGCGCAGAAGGCGATCAGTTCCTCGGCGTCCGGCCGGGCGCCGGTGCGCAGGACGACGACGGCGTGCACCGCCTCGCCCCAGCGGTCGTCCGGCACGCCGACGACGCAGGACTCGTGGACGGCCGGGTGTTCGTCGAGGGCTGCTTCGACCTCGGTCGAGTAGATGTTGAAGCCGCCGGAGATGATCATGTCCTTCTTGCGGTCCACGATGAACAGGTAGCCGTCCTCGCGCATCCAGGCCAGGTCTCCGGTGTGCACCCAGCCGTCCACGAAGGTCTCGGCGCTGAGCGCCGGTTCGCGCCAGTACTCGCGCACGCAGTCCTGGCCGCGCACGACGATCTCGCCGATCTCGCGCGGGGCGACCTCGCGTCCCCGCTCGTCGACGACCCGGACCTCGGTGTCGTAGCCGGGCCGCCCGCAGGACTGGAGCAGTTCCGGGTCGTCGGTCACGGCGCGGGCGATCTCGGCCGGGGTGAGGCCGGCGACCACGGAGGTGGTCTCGGCCAGGCCGTATCCCTGGCCGACGACGGGGCCGAACGCGGCGACCGCCTCGCGCAGCCGCTGCGGAGAGATCGGGGCGCCGCCCACGCGCAGGTCGGTCAGGCTGGACAGGTCGTGGTCGGCGAGCCCCGGGTGGGCCAGCAGCATGGTGAGCATGGCGGGCACGAGGAAGGTGGCGTCGATCCGCTCGCGCTGGACGGTGGCCAGGAACGCCGCCGGGTCCCAGGCGGGCAGTACGTGGACGGTGGTTCCGGCGAAGACGCAGGCCAGCAGCGGCATTCCGGTGGCGTGGGTGATAGGCCCGCAGGCCAGGTAGCGCGAGCCGGGGCGCGGGCGCGGCTCGGTCGTCAGCTGCTTGCGCAGGTTGGCGAGGCGGTTGCCGAAGGTCTGCACGGCCGCCTTGAGCGCACCGGTCGAACCCGAGGTGAAGTTGAGCACGCACGGATCGTCCTCGCCGACCTCCACGCACACCGGGCCGGCCGCGCCTGCCGCGTCGCCCGCCACCTCACCTACCGCCTCGTCCGCCGCCTCGCTCTCGGCGAGCAGCGCGGCGAAGCCGGACTCGAACTCGACCGGCAGGCAATCGGTGCCGGAGGCGTCCACAGCGGCGAGCGCGTCCTCGCGGTGCGCGGCGTCGAAGAGCAGCACCTTGACCGGCGCGTAGCCGAGCAGGTGCGTGATCTCGGCGCGGCCCAGGCGCGCGTTGATCGGCGCGCGCACCAGCCCCGCCTTGTACAGGGCGAACTCCACGACGATCAGCTCCCCGCGGTTCCAGGCGAGGCTCGCGACCGCGTCGCCGGGTCCGAGGCCGCGTGCGAGCAGTGCGCGGGCGAGCCGGTTCGCCTCCTCCTCCAACTGCCGGAAGGTCCAGCGCCGGTCGGCGCAGACGAGGGCGGGCTCGTCGGGCCAGTAGCGGGCGCTGCGGGTCAGGTACACGCCGAGGTTCACGACACACCATCCGAATCCAGGAGCCACTCATGGACTCCGCGACCATTTCCAGACAGCGTGTCCAGTAACGGAGCAGCTGTCAAGGTTCGCTAGACTCATCACCGAACAGACCCGGCGAGACGACGGAGGCGAAGTGGCCGAGGACAGGCGCACCCGGCGGACCAGGCGCGCGCTGCGTGACGCACTGGTCGAACTGGCCCTGGAGCGCGGGTACGCGGGACTGACCGTCGAGGACATCACCGAGCGGGCCGACGTCGCGCGGGCCACCTTCTACAGCCACTACCGCGACAAGGACGACCTGCTCACCCGCATCACCGCGGACCTGCTCCAGGAACTGGACGAACGGCTGCACCCGCTCGCCGAGGAGACACAGACCGGCTTCACCGGAAAGCCGCTGACCGAACTCTTCCGTCACGCCCGGCAGGAACGCGGCCTGTACCTGGTGATCCTGCGCGGCGAGGGCGACGGCAAGGCCCTGCGCGCCTTCCACGACGAGTCCGCACGGCGGGTCGGGGAGGTCTTCAGCGCCCGTACGCGGCACAGCGGCGTCACGCCGAGACTGCCCGCCGATCTGCTGGCCCGCGCCTGGGTCGGCGAGCAGCTGGCGGTGCTGCACTGGTGGCTCGAACAGGACCCCGCACCCATGCCGGCCGAGGAGGCCGGCCGCATGCTGCTGGACCTCGCCGTCCACGGCCGCCTGTGGGCCAGCGGCTACGGCAGCCCGTCCTGACCGACCCCGGCGGCGACTCCGCCCGGCGGCGGTCGTTGCCGACCACGACAAGCACGGCGACGCGCAACCGGCGCGGGGGCTTCAGCCGCCCCCGGCCCGGTGCGACCTACGGTCGGTCACGAGGCGGACGCACTGCAGGCGTCGTACACGGCCGACATGTCCGACAGGGCCCTGGCGCTGTCGCTGCGGAACGCCGCGAAGTCCGCCACGTCGAGGTCGGCCGCGGCGAGTCGCTCGTCCGCGGCCATGGCCCTGATGGCAGCGCGAACACGAGGGTCGACCGCATGCGAGGCGGCGACGTCGAGACCCTCCGCGTAGGCCCGCAGGCGCGCTACCGCGGAAGCACCTGACGCAGCGGTGGAGGAGGTGTACGCGCTGATGGCCTGTTCGGCCTCCTGGCAGGCCGGGTCCTCCGCCGGTCCGCGCACCGCGGTGCGAGTGACCACCGGCGCAGGGTAGGTCGGCGGTCGCGCCGGCGCCGCCGACGAAGCCGGGGTGCCGGTGATCTTGGCCTTGAGATCGTTCCAGTCCGCGATCCCCAGCCAGGTGAGGATCGTGACGGCTGATGCCGCCAGGCCGATCCGCACCGACCACTTCCGGATCTCGTGGTCAGGATCCTGCTCCGGCGGATCAGCCACGGCCTCTCCCCCCGAGGGTCGCCCGCGAGCCGACGGCTCGGTCGACTCGCCTACCACCATGCCGGATTGCCAAGGGTTCGCCAAGGAGGAAGGAACGATTCCCCAGCCCCGTCGCGCGGCGTCGCGCTCCGGCCCGCCGTCGGCCGGCCTGCCCGGCCGGCCGACGGCGGACGGCCTGTGGTCAGTGCAGCCAGGGCTGGTAGTGCGGGTTGTCCACGCAGCCCGACTCGACCAGGGAGGCGGTGGCCCGGTCGACCGGGCAGGCCCGGCGGATGAAGTGCCGGTCCACGCCGCCGGGGAACGCGACTTCGACCTGGTCGGCGTACTGGTGCTGGTCGCCGATGGTCGCGTTGACGTCGATGCCGCCGGGGGCGTCGATGAAGTAGTCCCAGGGCACCTTCTTCCACTTCTTGTACAGCTCGGGGTCGTAGGTGGTGCTGACGAACGGCGAGGGCTGGTTCTGCAGGACGTAGCCGGTGATGTCGTACTGGCCGTTGACGGTGTCCTTCGGGCCGAAGCCCTCCTCGAAGATGACGGACGGATCGCGGCCGTCCGAGCGGAAGAGCGGGTGGCAGTTCTTGCGCCAGTGCGGTTCGGGGGTGATGCGGGGTACGTCCACCCGGCGGTCCACGGCGGCGTACAGCGGGTCCGGGCCCTTGGGAAGGTTCTCGAAGGTGCTGGCGGGGAGGGTGACGGCGGGCCGGACGGCGCAGTCGTCGGCGCGCAGTTCGGCCTCGTCGGCGAAGTCGATCCGGCGGCCGTCCAGGAGGATGGCGACGGCCTCGGTGCCGAGTTCACGGACGATGACGCCGTCGCACTGGGGACCGCTCCAGAGCGCCTCCCCGCTGGGGTCGAGGCAGCTGAACGGGGCGGGTTCGGTCGCGGCCGCGGGGGCGGCGACGGCCGGGATCTCGGGGATGAGCACGACGGCGCAGGCGAGGGCGACTGCGCCGGCGGCCGTGCGGATGCGGATGTCGATCACGACCGTTACCCTGGCCGCCCCCTGGCCCGGAGATGCCGCAACTCACCCGATCAGGGGCGTGTCCTCGTCGCCGATTGACGCTCCCGGCCGTCCCGGTCCACTCGGACCCCGGGTGAGCGAAGGACGCGGCCCGCCGCCTCGCGTCAGACGTGGACGACCGGCACACCGGTCAACTCCACTCCCGCCTGGTCGAGTTCGGCAAGGGCCCGGGCAGTGGTGCCGGCGGCGACGCCCGCGGTGCAGTCGGGGAGGGCCGGGCGGCTCGGCACGTCGAGGTCGATCACTGGTCGGTCCCCTCGTCCTCCCGGACCGGCTGGGTCCGCTGGGCCGGGAGGCCGGTGCGTTCGTTCTGCAGGTCCCACAGTTCCCTGAACCGGCCGCCCTCCTCGGCCACCAGCTCGGCGAACGTGCCCTCCTGGAGGACCTTTCCGTCTTCGAGCACCACGATCCGGTCGGCGACGGCCACGTTGGTGAGCCGGTGGGTGACCAGGACGACCGCCCGTTCCCGCGCGACCGCCCGCAGGTTCTGGAAGATCCGGTGCTCGGCGCGCGGGTCGAGGGCGGCGGTCGGCTCGTCCAGGACGAGCAGCCCGGCCTCGCGGTGGAACGCCCGGGCGATGGCCAGGCGCTGCCACTGGCCGCCGGACAGCTCCTCGCCGCCCATCCACTCCACCGCCAGCAGGGTGGACAGCCCCCGGCGGAGCTTGGCGACGACGTCGGCCGCCCCGGAGGCGTCGGCGGCGCGCAGCACCGCCGCGTCCCCCTCGGCGGTGGGCTGGCCCAGCGTGATGTTCTCGCGGCAGGTCAGCGGCCAGCGCGCGTAGTCCTGCGGGACGACGGCGACCTGGCGCCACAGGGCGTGCGGGTCGAGGTCGCGGGTGTCGCGCCCGTCCCACCGCACCGATCCGGCATCGGGCAGGTAGAGCCCGGCCAGGAGCTTGGAGAGGGTGGTCTTGCCGGAGCCGTTCTCCCCCACCAGGGCGAGGATCTCGCCCCGCTCGACGTGCAGGTTCACTCCGTCCAGCGCCTTGCGGTCGGAGGCGGGGTAGGCGTAGCGGAGGTTCTCCACCGCGATCCGGCGCGGCGGCTCGGGGGCCTCGGTGCCGCGCCGGGGCCGGTGGCCGCCGGCGGTGTCGAGGAAGCTCGACCAGTCGTCCAGGTACATGCCGGTGCGGAAGAGGTCCGCGCCGTAGCCGACGATGCCGCGCAGGCTGGTGCCGACCGCGGTCAGGGCGAACACGGCCGCGCCGCCGCGCGGCAGACTCATCCGGCCGGTGCTGACCAGCCACAGCATCGCCGCCCACACCAGCGCGCTGCCGAGGCCGGAGGCGGCGGCCCCGATCACCGACACCCGGGCGCTCTGCATCGCCGCCCGCCGCGAAGTGGCGTCCAGCCGCCGGCCGACCTGGTCGTACTTGACGAGCAGGAACTCGCCCATGGTGTCGGAGCGGACCTGGTCGGCGTTGCGCTTGAGGTGGATGTACCAGCGCAGGTTGGCCATGATCCGGCGGTCGCCGACCGCGGCCCGGTTCGCCAGGAACTGCACCCGGGCGACGTGCACCGACGCGATCCCCTGGGGCAGCGCGGCGAGCACCAACAAGGGCAGGAGGGCGGGGTGGAGCACCGTCAGCACGCCTGCCGCACCGAGGAGCGAGGCGAGGGAGGCGAGCAGGTTCTGCGCCTCCCCGACGATGTCCACGCAGACCTCGGCGCCGCGGTCCGCGGCTTCCAGCTCGTCGTTGTAGCCGGCGTGGTCGTAGGCGGTCAGCTCGGCCGCCACGGTGGCGCGCAGCACCGCGGCTTCGGCCTCGCGGGAGATCCGCGGCGACAGGTGGATGGTGATGGTGCGGATCGTGATGCCCAGCAGGGAGCGGGCGCCGGCCGCCGCCGCGATCACGAGGATCGACGGCGCCGCGTGGGCGAGCTTGTCGTCGACCCGGCCCGGGCCGAACAGCGCCGAGATGGTGCCGGTGGTCGCGAACAGGCCGGCCGCGCCGAGCACCGCGGACACGGCCTGGCAGACCAGGAGCAGCGTGACGGAGGCGCGGTCGATGCGCCAGCCGAGGCGGAACGCGCGGACGACGAGCGCGGGCAGGCGGCGGGCCATCGCGTTGACGCCGATCGCCTCGATCGCCTCGATGCGGCGCCCGTCGGCGAGCCACCGCAGTTCCTCGTCGGCGGCCTCGGCCGGGGTCGCGGCGGTCGCGGCGCTCACGCGATCTCCTCCGTGCGCGAAGCACGGGCCACCAGGGCCGCCGTGACGGGTGGGACGTGGGTCGCCGGGGTGGGGTGACAGGCCACAGATCCTCCAGACGAAGAGCGGTGCGCGGACGCGCGGAAGCACCGGCACCAGCCCGGACGAGAAGCTCAAGTCTGCTTCTGCCAGGCTGAGTTGACGGCATTGACGGAGTCGTTACGGGTGGGTGGCGTCCGATGATGGTGCTGTTCGAGCGCGGCGTTCAAGTGGATTTGCCTCCGGGCGAGCCCGGGTCGAACGGGGACTTTTCGAGCACGTTCCGCATGCGGTCCGGACCGCACGCCACTCGGTCGTCCACGGGATCGGGAGGGCGGCGGAGTCCAGTGCGCAGGCGGCGAGAACGTGTTCGAACGCGGTCTTCCGGCCGGGTCCGAGGGAGCCGCGGACACCCCGGCGGACGAGGCGGCCGCGCAGGGCGGGGCCGCCGCCGGATTCACCCGTTCGGGGAGTCGGGCGCCCGAGCGGGTTTCGGGCGCCGGGCGCACCCGCGCCGGCCGCGCGCCGAGCAACGCGCGACCCTTCGCCTCAGGAGAAGGTGTTCGGAGCGGCACCCGGCCCCAGCGTTCGATTCACCCCACCACGGGCCGGGCCGGACTCCTCGACCCGGCACTGTCAGTGCCCCCCGGTATGTTGCCGGGCATGACCACTGTGACGAGCGCGACCGCGTTCCCCACGACCACCGGACAGCCCACCACGGCCGGGCGCACCCCCGGCACCCCCGCCCACGGCTCCGCCGCCACCGTCGAGGTGATCCCGCTGTGGGCCGCACCGTGGTCCCCGGCCGCGCAGGCCCCCGCGCAGCGCTGAGTCGACCGGCAGCTCGCCGGTCGCCCTGCCGCCGCGGCCGG
Organism: Kitasatospora sp. NPDC041917; assembly: GCF_055589745.1. Taxonomy (NCBI): domain Bacteria; kingdom Bacillati; phylum Actinomycetota; class Actinomycetes; order Kitasatosporales; family Streptomycetaceae; genus Kitasatospora; species Kitasatospora sp. NPDC041917. Next base: position 66,383 of record NZ_JBVJBI010000002.1, read on the forward strand.
ACGGTGGTTCCCACCGGCCCGTCATACCGGTTCCGGCGGTGCGGTCAGTCCAGGTAGCCGGCCGTGCGGTAGCCGCCGCGGGCCGTGCGCTCCACCTCCGAGGCGCCCCAGGTGTGGGGCACGGCGAGATTCCAGCGGGACCGCAGGATCGTGTGCTCCTCCCGGTTCCGGGTCACGTACCACTGCCCCATCCGGCACCACGCCAGCGGCTCGTCGGCCTCGGTGGCCACCGCCCGCACCAGTTGCGCCGCCTGCCGGGCGACCTGGTTCTCCAGCGCGGCAGCCTGCGCCTCCAGGTACTGGTTCATCCGGTAGGTGGCCTGGTCGCCGTGCTGGAACATGGCGTACTCGGAGTCGGCGGCCATGTGCAGGGTGCCGTTCCCCATGGCCACCGTGCCGCTGCGCACCACCTCCTCCTGGGAGTTCCGTGCGATCCCGCTGTTGAGGCGGTTGAGCAGCTTGGCCTTCTCGGGGGTGGCCTCCGGGATCTGGCCGCCACCGGTGCCGCCCTGCGCGGAGTAGACCTCGTGCAGGTCGTAGTCCCCGGTGTAGAGGTACTGCTTCCACCGCGGGTCGGTCTTCAGCTGGGCCAGCTGCGGACCGCCGTCCGTCTCGTTCATGTCGATCGGCACGTACTTCTCGCCCCTGGGGCCGGTCCGGACGATCTCCGGGTCCGTCATCGTGCCGGGCAGGCGGGCGATCCGGACGCCGGCCAGGCCCTCGGCGTTCCAGTGGCCGACGAAGCCGCTCAGGTCGTGCTGCTCCAGCAACTCCAGTACGCGTTCCGGGTCGCCCTGCGTCTGCCCGGGCCCGGGGCCGTACTTCTTGCGCACGGACGCGGGCTTGATGGACTTCTCCAGGATGGTGTGCGGTTTGGGCTTGGCCCCTTCCGCGATGCGCCGGATGGAGTGTTCGCCGGTCTCACGGACGGCGATGGTGTACTTGTGCTTCCTGCACACCTCGGAGATGGCGGCCCAGTGGTCCTCCCACACGATGTTCCGCAGCTCGGACGACCGTCCGCCGGGTGTGACGGTCTCCCCGTCGTACGTGGCGGCCCCGCAGATCCGCAGCACGTTGTTCGGGTCCATCCGCGTCTGCGGCCTTCGCGGCGCCGCCGCCTGGTCGCCCGCCACGCGTTGGAGGGCCGGCGCCGTCCGGCGGTCGTCCGGGCCGGAGCCGTCCCGCTGCTCCGCGATCATGCGTGCCGTCGTCGCGTTGCCGACCGTGCGCTGCAGGGCCTCGGCACCCCTCGGAAACGCGGCCTCCGCTGCGGGTCGTGTGCCGCTGCCGGACCGTCGGGCGGTGGCCGCGTCGCGATGAGGACGCCCGGCCTTCTGCGACTGTTCCCTTGAGTGCATGCTGAACCCCCTCGGTCCCCTCCGCCTCTTTATACCGGGGATGTCGGCGAACGTGGAGGGCAGTTGCGGCCTGGCGCACGGAAGTTGGCCCCTCAGGGCATCGGTTCTGCACTGCGGGGCCGCGGGCCGGCCGATCAGCCCTGCGGACTCGGCCGATGGCGGCGCTCCCGTCCCCGGACACCGGGAGCTCCACCAGGAGACCCGCGTCCGAGCAGCCGGACGTGCCCGTGGGCGGCGAAGCGAAGAGCCGGCCGGGCGCCGCGGGAACGCGGTGCCCGACCGGCTCGGGGCCGGTGGTCTCCCGGGGCTACGGCGCCGGGCTGAGCTTCTTCCACGGCCGGCCGCCGTTCGCCTCCGCCGTGCCGGGGGCGACCGTGGTGTACCACTGGGCGTACCAGTAGGAGCCCTGGTACTTCACGAACGCGGCCGTCGAGGCGGCCGGGTCGCCGGTGAGCAGGTGGGTCTCCCGGGCGGTGGCGCCGCCGGCGAGTTCGATGTCGTTGCCCGCGGCCGAGCGGAGCTTGAACAGGCCGTTGTGCTTCGGCCCGCCGGGTGCTCCCTCACTGCCGTTGTCGGCGATCGGGACGAGCCGCCACTTCTGTTCGGCCCGCCCGTCGCACCCCACGGAGGCGAGGTCCTGCCGGGAGGCGGTGGCGGTCAGGCACCGGCCGCCGCCGGCGATCGTGTAGAGGCCGCCGCCCGCCGGCTGGATCCGCCAGTACTGGTTGGCGTTCTGTTCCATCAGTTCCACGAGGTGGGCGCGGGACTGGTCGGGGTTGTCGTCGATCATCATGGGCTTGCCGGCGGGGCTGTCGCCGTACTCGAACATCCAGCCCTTGTCCCCCTTGTCGTACATCCGCCACAGCCGTCCGCCGTCGGGCCGGTAGACCTGGCCCTGCTTCCAGTCCGGTGCCTGGCAGGAGTTGCCCGCGGCGGGGGCGGGCGGTGCGACGGTCCGGACGTCGCGGCGCTGGTCGCCGGTCGAGCCGTACTCCCGGCCGCCGATCCTGAACGTCACGTTGGACGGCCCGGTGATCGGCAGGTAGTACTTCAGGTCGATGTCCCGGGACTTGCCCGGCGCCAGGTCCTCGCAGTAGCCGAGGGTGAGGGTGAGCCGGTGGAAGTCCCCCTTGAGTCCGCCCGTGTTGGGGCCGGTGTGGCCGGGGACGAGCCCCTTCATCTCCTTGTAGTCGTTGTCCTTGACGACCGGCGGCATCGAGGTGGGCAGGTCGAGGGCGATCTCGGTGCCCTGGGCGAGCGTGACGCCGGAGTCGTTGGTGATCCGCAGCTTCGGCTGGACGGGATAGAAGTCCTTCTCCCCGGTGGGGAAGTCCACCAGTTCGGCCTTGACGTCGATCACCTCGGCCGGCTGCGGCCGCCCGCCGGCCTTGCTGTTGCCGGTGGCTCCGGCGCCCTTGAAGGCGTTGTCCAGGCGGGTGGTCAGGTCGTAGCCCATGCCCCACTCCCCGCCCGGGCGTTGGGCGTAGTCGCCGGCGAGTTCCCAGATCATCGCGCCGCCGATGCCCTTGTCGACGATGTAGCGGGCCTTGGCGTCGAGCGACTTCTCGTTCTCGGTGGAGAGGAACACCTTCTTGGTGTCGTTCCACAGCCAGGGCGACTGGAGGGCGTCCGAGTACTTCTCCGCGTACGTGCCGGTCAGTCGTCCGCTCGGCAGGTTGGTGTCGACGCCGTAGGACCGCAGGTAGCCGGGGGTCCGGCCGTCCTGGAGGTTCTTGGTGTGCCACAGCGGGTTCGACCCGGCGCCGACCTCCCGCTCGTTCTCCACGTCGTGCCAGACGTTGTCGATCCCGACCGCGCCCGTCCCGCAGGACTGCGCGTTGGCCGGGCCGCGCCCGCCGGTGCCCAGCGGGCACTGGGCCTGGTCCGGCATCGCGGCCGTTCCCCACAGCCCGTCCGTGCCGCCCCGGACGTCGCGCCAGCCGCGGGAGTAGTACGGGATGCCGAGGTTGATCCGGCCGGCCGGCAGCGCGCCGCGGTAGTAGTGGTAGGCCCAGTCGACGTTGAAGTAGCCCTCCTTCCGGAAGTCCTTGGTGTCGGGCGCCTGGTCGTTGTAGATGCCCGCGTCCGCCAGCTCGTTGTCGCGTCCGTCGTCGTACAGCGGGGCCTGCGGGCCGACGAACCTGTTCCAGGAGCCGTGCAGGTCGTAGGTCATGACGTCGACGTAGTCCTGGTACTGCAGTGCCTGTCCGGCGTCCAACCCGCGCACCAGGTAGCCGGAGGAGGAGCCCGCGGACGTCAGCAGGTAGTAGCGGCCCTTGTCCGTGCCGGCCCGGTCCAGCCGTTCCCGCAGCGACTTCATCAGGGCGTTATAACCCTGCTGGAGCCCCTTGCGGCGGGGGTTGGAGACGTCCCAGTCCAGCGGGTTGCCGGTGTTGGGCAGCGCGGTCGGGTACTCGTAGTCGATGTCGACGCCGTTGAACCCGTACCGGTCCAGGAAGTCGGTGACGGAGTCCGCGAACGCGTCGATGCCGGCCTGGTTCACCGACCCGTCGGCGTTGGTGGTCATCGCGTAGAAGTTCCGGGTGCCCGCCCAGCCGCCGACCGAGATCAGCGTCTTCACCGCCGGATGCTTCTTCTTGTACGTGTTCAGCAGGTTGAAGTGCCCCTTGTACGGCAGCGAGGCGTCCATGGCGTTCTTCTCGCCCGGCCAGGTCATGCCGGTCGCCGGGTTGGCCGGGTCGTTCGGGTCGCCGATGCTGATCCGGTTGTCCCGCACCTCGGCGAACGCGTAGTTGACGTGCGTGACCTTCGACCAGGGGATGTTCGACGCCAGGTACGTCGGGTCGCCGTTCGCGCCCGCGCGCCAGCCGGTGAAGTAGCCCACCACGCGCCGGGTGCGGTTGTTGCCGACCCACTCGCGGCCCGCGCCGTCGTACACGTCGCAGTACCGGGCGGCCACGCCCGGGGTGACGGCCATGCCCTCGGGACGGCAGTCCCCCGAGGCGGCCGGCTTGGTACCGCGGTCGTCCGGGGCGGCGTCGAACGGGTCGCCCGCGTCACCACCGTCCGGCTGGCCCACCGGGCGGGCGGACAGCTGCCACCTCTGGGAGTCGCGGCGGTTGCAGTCGTAGATCTGCAACGGCCGGGAGGTGTCCGAGTCGGGGACGTCCAGGCACTTGCCGGAGTTCGGGTTCCGCAGCTCCTGCCGCGCGGTGTAGATCCACTTCTGGGCGGGGCTCCCGTTGCACTCGTACAGCTGGACGGCCGTCCCGTTGTCGGCGCGCCCGCCGTCCACGTCCAGGCACTTGGCCAGCGACTGCAGCGAGCCGTCCGCCGACACCGTCCAGGCCTGGCCGTCGGAACCGGCGCAGTCGGCGAGGCGGACGGGCGTCCGGTCGTCCCGGCTGCCGCCGCGCGGCTCGACGCACTTGCCCTCCAGCCCGCGGATCGTGCCCACCTGCGTGCCCGTCCCGGTCTCCCGGAACTTCCACCGCTGGGCCTGGTTGTTCGCGTCGCAGGCCGTCACCGCGAGCGCCTCGCCCGCGCCTCCGGCCGTCAGGCAGCCGCCGTCGGCACTGCTGACCAGGGTGTACCAGCCGCCGCCGGCGCCCTTCGGCTGCCAGACCTGGTTGGCGTTGCCCTCCTCCGCCCGCACGAGATGGGTGGTGTGCGGCCCGGGATTGTGGTCCACGACCATGTCCGGCTCCGCCGAGGCCGCGATCCGCCAGTTGCCGCCGCCGAGCGAGCGCATCACCCAGCGCTGGGCACCGCTGCCGTCGGGTTCCGCGGCCTGGACGCTCGTCCCGGCGTCGGTGCTGCCACCGCTCAGGTGCGCGGCCATGCCGGTGGCCGAGCGCAGCTCCACCTGCTGGCCCTCGCGCGGGTCCGTGCCGGTGTCGGGTTGGCGGGGGGTGATGACCACGTCGTCGGGGTACTCGATGTACCAGTACTGCTTCTCGTTGATGCCTTGGCCGCAGGAGTCGACACTGGCCCAGTTCTTGTCCTCGGACCGCTTCCCCGGGTCCTGCGTGAGGCAGCCGCTCGTCCCGTCGACATCGTCCAGGGACAGCGCGACCCGGCCGTCACCGGTCGCCGAACGGAACCAACCGCGCTCGATGCCGCCCAGGTACGCCCAGTTCCTGCCGCTGAGGATGTTGTGCCAAAGGTCCAGGTAGCGCCCGTTGTGCTGCGCCTGCAGCGTCACCTTCTCGCCCACGTTGTGCAGCAGCCACCGCTGGCTGGCCCGCCCGTCGTCCGTGCGGGTCACGAGGTAGTCGTCCTTGCCGTCCCCGTCGGCCTCCAGCACCTCGTTCGTCCGGGCGTTGCGCAGCCGGACGATGCCCTCACGCACCGCCGACGCGTCCGGAACGACCTTCATCCCGTCGCCCGAACCAGCGCACGTGAAGATGTACCGGTCGGAGCCGACCGCCGACTTGGCGAACTCGGTCAGGCACTGCGACAACACCTGCTGACCGAACGCGTTCGGGTGAACGGCCTCCTGGACATCGCCCTGCGCGTTGGGGGTGGCCCACCCGGCGCCGGGAACGTACGGCACCCAACGGACCCACTCGGCCCTCGCCGCCGGCAACGGAGCGGCATTGCTGTTGGAGTCCGTCGCCTGCTCCGCCGACTTCGCGCACAACTCGTGCCCGGCGAAGGTGTCCTGCACGTTCAGGAACTTCGCCCCGGCCATGCCCGCGGCCTGCCGCAGCATCTCGGTGATGCGGGGCACCACCGAGTTGCGGGCCCAGTCCACGTCCTCGTCGAGGAAGGGGCATCCCCCTGTCCTGAACCGATCGCTGGTCCTCCCACCCTGCTCGTAGCGGAAGTCGTCCTTGGCCGGGAGCGGGTTGGGGTACGACTGGAGCACGAGTTGGTAGTCCGACTGGCCGGCGTCCCTCATCACGTCCCGGATCGCGGTCAGGGTCTTGCTGACCTCGGCCCGCACGGTTTTCAGCCCGAGGAAGAACTCCGCCTCCTTCTCCTTCCGGCAGGGCGCGGCCAGCCCGAAGAAGGCCTTTCCGCACGTCGTCATGATGTCGGAGAACTTCAGGTCGTTGCCGCCGATGGAGACGACGACCATCCTGATGTCATTGGTGCGGGCGAGGTCGGCCAACTGCTGGATCTGGGGCTTCTCGTTGTTGCGCGACTCCGTGAGGATGTCCTTCGTCGTCGCGCCCGAACAGGCGATGTTGAACCGCCGCTCGACGGGGATGCCCTCGAACTCCGTTCCCTTGATGGGGGCCACGTCGGAGCGGTCGCACCGGTTGCCGCCGTTGCTGTAGGACGTCGTGTCGTACACGCAGTCCTGCTTGTCGTCCGGGCAACGGGAGCGCCGGTCCGTGCCCCAGACGTCCCCCTCCTCCTTGGTGAGCGCATTGCCCGCCCAGCGGCCGCCCTCACCGGAGATGTAGCTGTCACCCATGGACACGATCGCGCCCTGACCGGGAAGCGGGCAGGGGTCGGCCGACGCCTCCGGTGCCGCCGCCTCCAGCGCTGCCGCCCTCGGCCTGGTACAGGGCGCGCCGCCACCGATCCGCCGTCCGTAGGAGACGGTGTCGTGGTCGGCGTAGCCCGTCTGATCCGTCACCCTCCCCAGCACATCGGACATCGACGGGTCGTTGGTGACGACGTAGTCCAACTTGCTCGTGGTCCCGTCGGGACTTCGATGGGTGTATCGCTCCGGCCTGGCGATGTGGACGTCCTGCCCGTTGACTTCGGGACCGTCGAGACGAGCCCTGAGGACGGTCGGGTCCAGGTTGAAGTCGCCGCCGACGTACCAGTTGACCGCATGCCGTTCGTGCTCCTCCGCTTCCAGTCGACCCATCTCGGCCACCAGGCGCCGGAGCATCGGCACGATGTCGCGGCCGCCGTTCCCGGAGGAGGCGTGGAAGGAGAAGTAGTACTCCCCGTTCGCATGGTCCTCGCCGTAGCCCACACCGATCAGGGGGCGCAGCGTCCCGGCCACAGCGGGGATGTAGACCAGGCGCCGGGGCAGTTCGTTGGTCATGATCGCCGAGTTGACACGTCCGGCGGGGTCGTTGCCGATGGTCTGCGCGTGGAACAGGTAGGTGTAGTCCCGTCCCACTCGCCGCTTGTAGCCTCGCACTCCGTCGGGGATGACGAGGTTCTGCAACTCGGCGGCTTGGAGCGGAGCCCAGGACGTGGGCGGGACACCCGCCTCCTGCAGCGCCATCACGACGCGTTTCTGCTCAGCGAGGCCGGCACCGCGGGCGGCGTCGGCGACGGCTCGGCTGTACAGCTGGTTGAGCCGTTCGTAGGTGCTGCCCGTCTCGACCGCGGTCGACCCCTGCATGTTCCAGGTCATGATGTTCCGCTCGCCGGCGAGTTGTAGCGGCGGCACCCAGGGGTTTTCGGCGGCGGCAGCAGCGGGCCCGTTCAGGACGGCCATCATCGTGGCCAGGAGAACCGTGGCGAGCGCGGCCGCGACTGCGCGCAGCAACTGGCCCGGGGTCCGGCGTAGGCCCGGGCGGCGTGTCCGCCCGCTCAGCCCTTGCATGTTCATGTACTCCGTTTTCTCGATGGAATTTCCTCAGCTGGCGGATGGTGCACGAACCCGGTAGACAATCGATCAACGTCTCGTCAATCGCCGCGCACAGGGCCGGCTCCGCTCGCACCGGAGCGGCCGGACCGGGCTTCCGTGACCGCGTGACGGATCCACCACGCGAGGACGTAGAGGGCCAGGGCGGCGATCAGGCCGGCGCCCGCACCTTTCGCCGCGTCGGACAGCACGCCTTCGAGCAGGCCGGCCGCAGACGGCCCGGCCGTCTCCGCCTCCGGGCCGGCGCGCCACCACCAGGCGTGAACAACAGCCCCGGCGGCCGTGAACAGGGCCATCGCGAGCAGGACTTGGCGGCGCGGACCGCCGACCGGCCAGGGGCGACCGGAGCCGGGGAGGAGGTGCTCCCGCCTGCGCCACGCGAACAGCGCGATCGCGGCCAGGCCGCCGATCGTGCTCGCGTGCTGCAGGGCCCGCGCCCAGGTGAGGCCGCCCACCGGCGTGGAGGCCAGCCAGGGTGTGCGGGTGACCACGAAGCCGTCCACGTGGGTGAAGGCGTCCCAGACCAGGTGACTGGCAATACCCACCAGTGCGGACAGGACGATCCACCCGGCCCGCCGGACCGGCGGACCGGCAGCCCCCGACGGCGCCCACGGCACGGACGACGGCAGCAGGAAGGCCAGCGGGCGCCGGGCCGCCCGGAGCAGCGCCCACAGCAGGAGCGCGTACGGCAGGGTGACGCTGACGACACCCGAAACGCCGTGCGTGGTGGTGGCGTTGGCGAAGGGCTCGAACCAGGACTGCGCGCTGACGGGCAGGCCTGTGCTGACCAGGAAGTAGGGCAGGTCCGGTGCGACGGCTCCGGCGACCAGCGCCGTCCGGCTGAAGGGCCGCCGCATCAAGGGCAGTACCGCCGCGGGGTGGGACAGGGTGAACGGCATGGGCATCCTCTCGCAGGACCCAATAGTCCGTCGAACGGAATGCTACGTCAAACGGACTATCAGGGGCGCAGCCGGCCCCTCCGATTCCGGCTTCGATGTTCGACAGCGGCAGGCCGCCGGGACCGACGGGCACTCAGGCCGACAGGCGCAGCTCAGGCCGAGAAACGCACCCGGTTCCGCCGCAGGCGACCGACGAGCAGCATCGCCACCGCGGCCGCCGACACCACGGCCACCAGGCACGCGACGGCAGTGACGTCACCCCACGCGGTGACGCAGGCATGCGCCAGGAGCGGCGGGGACGCCAGGGCGATGGCCGCCGACTCGCGCCCGCCCCGCGACCCGCCGCGCCAGGTCAGCACGACCCCGGCCGCGGCGAGGACGAGCAGCGGCCAGCACCCGTAGTCGGTGCTGACCCACGGCACCACGTGGGAATCGATCAGCGCCCGCGGCACGACCACGAGCGCGACCACGGCACCGGCCATGCCCGCCGGTCCCGCGCGGCCCGCACGACCGCGTTCCACCCGCCGGTCCGGCGGGCAGGCGAGCACCACGGCCGCCGACAGGACCGCCGCGGCCGGGGTGGCCACCGGGTCGCCGAAGGCCGGCCCGCTGACCACCGCGGCCACCGCGAAGGACAGCAGCCCGGCCACCGTGCACGGCACCCCCGCCCGCCACCGTCCGGCCAGGGCCGACGCCGCCCCCACGAAGACGAAGAGGGACGACACGAGCAGCACGCCCCACGCCCCCGACAGGTCCACTCCGAGCCGCAGCCCCCACGGGGCCGGGGACGCGACGAGGCTCGCGTACCAGCGCAGCAGATGCAGACCGCACCCGGCCGCGGCGGCGGCCAGGGCAAAGGGGTGGGCAAGGCCCAGGACCCGCGCGGCCGGAGCCGCCGGGCCCGCCCCCAGCCGCATCCGCAGCGCGTGCGCCGCCAGACCCGCGCCGTCGCGCAGCCGCGAGCCCAGCGGCTCCCCCGCCGTCATCTCCCGGAAGGTCGCGGCGACCTCCTCGCCATGGGCCTGCCGGTAGGCGGCGGGATACAGCCGCACCACACGGTCGATCACGTGGCGGACGGCGACGGCCGCGCGGCGGACAGCCGACGATTGGCCTCCCTCGCCGTCTCGGCCAGCCGCTCGGCCTCCGCCGCCAGCCGCTCCCGACCCGCCGGGGACAGGGTGAAGATCCGCCGGGCCCGGCCGTCGACGATCTCCTCGCGTTCGACCTCGATCATGCCGTCGGCCAGCAGACGGTCCAGGGCCCCGTACAGGGCGCCCGTGCGCAGCGCGACACGGCCGCCGGTCATCGCCTTGACCTCCTGCGCGATGGCGTACCCGTGCCGCGGTGCGTCCGCGAGGGCTGTCATCACCATCACGGTCGGCTCTTGCATCACGCGCTCACTCACCCGACGAAGATAGTCACTCCGCCGGAGCATCTCAACGCGGCGGGCCGCGTCGCGGCCGCCGGGCGGCCCTCAGCGGCTCGCCCGTACCGACGCCACCCCTGCCACGCCACTGCTCCGCTCACACGCCGCCGGCCGCGCGCCGGTAGCTGCGACCGTCGCGGGTCCGGGTGAGCCGACCGCTCTCCACCAGGTAGCGGCGCAGCGCCGAGCAGTCGTCGTGCACGGTGCGCAGGGCCTCGTTGACCTCCGGCTCGCCGTACTCCCGCGCCGGCTCGAAGAGGGTGGCGAGGTGGTCGAGCAGGGCGGTACGGGGGCCCGCCTTGCGCGGGATCGCCGTCAGCCGGCCGTCCCGGAACAGGGCGGCCAGATTCGCGGGCGGCTCGGACATCGGTCGCTCCTGTGCAGGTCGGCGGTTCCTCGGGTGCTTCGTCCGCCGAGGCTGCCAGAGCACGACGCCGTGCGTCATCCGGTTTTCCGCCGGCCGGGGGTTCCGGCCGCTCCACCGCACATCACCGACATCACACCCGGTCAGCCCTCCACCGGAAGCGAGTCGGCACCGAGTTCTGTGGAGCCGTCACAACGCGTGCTGGCTTACGGCGGAGGAATCGGGCCCGGGAACGGCCCGCAGACCCCTCTGGGAGGCCAGAGCCCGGAGGGGAGGTCCTGGTGAGCCCCGAGGAAGTAGTCCACCCCCTCCTCGAACAGCGCCGTCTGGACGACTGCCCGCAGCGGACCCTGAGTCTCGCTGGGAACCGGGTATGCACCGGCCATCATCCACTCGTCATCGCCGAGCTCGAACAGGCCCCTCACCTGGAGGAACTGCTCTCGCGTCACCGTGACGGACGAGCAGAGCCACTCATCGGGGCCGAATCCCTCCAGCACCCACATGAGATTGCGGCCGCCCTCGAACGGACAGTCCTCATTCATCGGCCGATCCTACGGCGTGCACGCTGTCGGCCGCTCGCCCCATCGAACTCGTGCGGCCCGGCGCATCCCTCGCTGCCGGGCCGCACGAGAACCCGCTACCGGCCCGTGCGCCGCACCGGACCCGGCGTCAGGGCCGGGTACGGTGCGGCATGCCGAGTGGGCCGTGCGCCGTGGGTCAGCGCACGGTGACGGTGAACACGGGCGAGGCGGTGCTTCCGCTGATGACGCGCAGCTCGTTCAGGCCCTTGATGCCGAGCTTCACGCCGAGGGAGTAGGAGCCGGTGCTGGTCGTGGCGACGGAGGCGGGCAGGGTGACCCACGCGCCGTGCTGCTTCTGCTGCAGGGTCACCGTGCTTCCCGCCTTGAGGGCGGTGGTCGTGCCGGTGACGCGGAACAGCTGCCACGCCTGGACGGTGGAGACCGACGGCTTGGCGGTGATGCCGGCCTGCGCGGTGGCGGGCACGGGCTGGTTGGCGGGCACGGGCCGGGAGACGGGGGCGGCCGCCATGGCGGTGCCCGCCACGGCGAGGGAGACCGCGGCCAGGGTGGTCACGGCGGCCAGGCGCAGGGAGTTCCGCTTGGAGACGATCACGGTGCGTCCTTTCCAAGGTGGATCCGGCCCGAAGGCACCATCGGTGCGACTCGGGCCCTGTCATCCGTGGAGACGCCCCGCGCCGCACTCGGGTTGTGGACGAAACGTCACCACCTTGTAACAGTAAGCGATTTCGCGGAGCGACGGGCGGTCCGGCGGCTCGACCGTACCGGTTCCGCCCGCAACTCCCGCGGCGGGTCGTCGTCGCAGTCCTGCGGCCGGGGGGATGCGGCGGACTTCCCGCGCACCGCAGGCGAGTTGGCTAGACTGCGGCGGGCCTGGCATGATCACCAATGAAGGGGCAGGGAATGAGCACCGACGAGACCGCGGCGACGGCCGCCGAGTTCGGATCCGATGAATCGGCCGCCCTGCACATACGCCAGGACGTTCCGCACAGCGCCCGGATGTACGACTACTTCCTCGGCGGCAAGGACAACTTCGCGGTCGACCGCGAGGCGGCCGAACGCGTCCTGACCGTCTTCCCCACCATGCGCACCGCGGTCCACGCCAACCGCGCCTTCATGCACCGCGCCACCCGGGCGCTGGCCCGGCGCGGTCTGCGCCAGTGGCTGGACATCGGCACCGGCATCCCCACCTCGCCGAACCTCCACGAGGTCGCCCAGGCCGTGGAACCGGCGGCCCGCGTGGTCTACGCCGACAACGACCCCGTCGTGCTGGCCCACTCCCGCGCCCTGATGACCAGCACCCCCCAGGGCCGCACCGCCTACGTGCACGGCGACGTCCACGACCCGGCCGCCATCCTGGCCACTCCGCAGGTCGCGGCGACCCTCGACCTCACCCGGCCCGTGGTCCTGTCGATGGTGGCCCTGCTCCACTTCGTCCCGGACCTCGGCGACGCCCACGCCATCGTCAAGCACCTCCTGGACCCCCTGCCGTCCGGCTCCGCGCTCGTCCTCTCCCACGCCACGGCCGAACTCGACCCGTCCGGCGCCTCCAAGGTGCAGGAGATCTACAACCAGGCCGGTACCTCCCTGCGGCTGCGCCACAAGGACGAGTTCGCCACCTTCTTCGCCGGCCTGGACCTCCTCGACCCCGGCATCGTCCCCGCCCACCGCTGGCACGGCGACGACACCGACGTCTCCACGGACGCTCTGCCTGCGACCGTCACCGACGCCCAGGTCTCCTTCTACGCGGCCGTCGCCATCAAGCCCTGATGCGCGCGGAGTCGGGGGCATGACGATCCGTGGCGTGAGCACCGGCAGGTGGTCACGCCACGGCCCCGGCCACGCGGACCTGGGCGCGCCACGAGAACCGGGCGCGCCGAGCGCTCAGGGCCGGGCAGCGCGGTCAGGCCGAGCCGGGCGGCCGGGTCGGTGCCTGACGGGCACACCTGCGCCCGGGCGGAGGGAATCGATTTCTCGGACTCCGGGCCCTCGGGGCGGTAGGCGTATTCCACGATCGTGAGTTCCCGGCCGCCGCCGAAGTCCACGAACCGCTGGTGCAGCGGCCCGAAGACGTGGTCGTCGTCGCCCTTGATCACGACCTTCCTCGCATCGCCGGTAGTGCGCGCCGGGACGCGGCCCACCCCTGGGGGTGTCAGCGGCTGCACCTATCCTCTTGATCATGAGCCGCACCACCCCGCCCCGGGTGGCCGCCGGCGCACCGCCCCGTCGCGGGAGCCGGTCCTCCGGGGTGCCGCCTTGTTGAGTCCCGTCGGGTGAATCTCAGGGCGCGGGTTCCGCATCGGCCGGTCGGTTGCTCGCATAGTCGGACCGTCATACCCGCCGATGACCGGACGGTCCGACGATGCGATTACCGCACCGAGAAGTTCTCGCCGCCGCCACCGCCCTGCTGCTCGCCCTCACGGGGTGCGGCGCACCGCAGGCCCGGCAGGGCACACCGTCGCCGCTGCGCGATCCGGGCGCCACGGCCACGCCGACCCCGTCGGGGCCACGGGCGTTCACGCTGGTCGCGACGGGGGACGTCCTGCCGCACACCGAGATCATCCGGCAGGCCGCGGAGGACGCCGGCGGCAACGGCTACGACTTCACCCCGATGCTCGCCGGCGTCAAGCCGGTCATCAGTGCCGCCGATCTGGCCATCTGCCACATGGAGACGGTGTACGGCCCCGACGGTGGGCCCTTCACCGGCTACCCGTCGTTCAAGTCGCCCCCGCAGATCGCCCGGGCGCTCAAGGACGCCGGATACGGCTCCTGCGACACCGCCTCCAACCACACGCTCGACGACGGACCCGCCGGCATCCGGCGCACGCTCGACGCCATGGACGCCGTCGGCCTCAAACACACGGGCTCCGCCCGCGGCGCCGACGAGGCGGGCAGCCCCGCGCTCCTCACGGCAGGCGGCGCCACGGTGGCCCAGCTCGCCTACACCTACGGCACCAACGGCATCCCGCTGCCGCAGGGGCAGCCCTGGGCGGTCAACCTCATCGACCGGGAGCGGATCCTCACCGACGCCAGGACCGTCCGGGAGCAGGGGGCGGACATCGTGGTGGTCAGCCTCCACTGGGGCACCGAGTGGCAGGACACCCCGAACGACCAGCAGCTCGCACTCGCCCGCGACCTGGCCGCCGAGCAGAGCCCCGGCCGGCCCGACATCGATCTGATCCTCGGCACCCACGCCCACATCCCGCAGGCGTACGAGAAGATCGGCGACACCTGGACGGTCTACGGCCTGGGCGACCAACTGGCCGGACACATGTTCAACTACACCGGCGCGGAGGACCCGCGCGGGAACTGGAGCTCGATCGCCCGGTTCACCTTCTCGCCGCCGCCCCGGCCCGGGCAGCGATGGGCCGTCACCAAGGCCGAGTTCGTCCCGCAGCTGACGGACCTCGGCCCGCCCTACCGGGTCCTCGACCTGACCGAGGCCGTCCACCACGCCCCAGGCCGCGGCGACTACGCCCGGGCCCTGGAGCACATCCGGACGGTCGTGCTGAGCCGCGGCGGCGCCTCGGCAGGGCTGACCGCGGCCCCCTGAGCGGACCAGCACCCGAACCGTCCTGCGTGCACGGATGGCACCGTAACCGTCCGACGCGAACCACTCCCGGTGTCACGCCAACAGCGCCTCGAACCGGTACTCGGGCGCGGTCAGGGGCTGCTCGGACCAGATGACCTTGCCCCGGGCCGTGTACCTGGTGCCCCACCGCTCGGCCAGCTGCGCCACCAGGAACAGGCCCCGGCCGCCCTCGTCCGTGGTGGCGGCGTAGCGCAGGTGAGGGGCGGTGCTGCTGCCGTCGGAGACCTCGCAGACCAGGCTGCTGTCCTTCAGCAGCCGCACCCGGATCGGCTCGGCGCCGTAGCGGATGGCATTGGTGATCAGCTCGCTGAGGATCAGCTCGGCCGTGAAGGTCAGCTCCTCCAGTCCCCAGGCCGTCAGCCGCTCGACGCACTCGTTGCGGACGCGGGACACGGCGGCGAAGTCGAACGGCACGTCCCAGACGGCCACGCGGTCCGGATCGAGCAGCCGGGTGCGCGCGACGAGGAGGGCGATGTCGTCGCTGCGCCGCGGTGGGACCAGCGCGTCGAACACGGCCCGGCAGGTGTCCTCCGGGGACCGGTGGTCCTGGGCGCCGGTCAGCGACCGGCGCAGCTCGTCGAGCCCGGTGCCGAGGTCGCGGTCGCGGTTCTCGACCAGCCCGTCGGTGTAGAGGACGAGCGCGGTTCCGGGTTCCAGCCGCAGCTCGGTGGTCTCGAAGGGCAGTCCGCCCACGCCGAGCGGCGGGCCGGCCGGCAGGTCGGCGAACTCCACACCGCCGTCGGGGTGGACCAGCGCGGGCGGAGGGTGCCCCGCCCGTGCCATGCTGCACTGGCCGGAGACCGGATCGTAGATCGCGTACAGGCAGGTCGCCCCAGTGACGGGCGCGTTCTTGCCCTCCTCCGCCGTCCCGGCCTCCTCGTCCTGGTCGAGTCGGGTGACCAGCTCGTCGAGGCGGGCGATCAGTTCGTCCGGGGGCAGGTCGAGGGCGGAGAAGTTGAGCACGGCGGTGCGCAGCCGGCCCATGGTGGCGGCGGCGTGCAGGCCGTGGCCGACGACGTCGCCGACGACCAGGGCCACCCGGAAGCCGGGCAGCGGGATGACGTCGAACCAGTCCCCGCCGACCCCGCGCAGCGCGGGCAGGTAGCGGTAGGCCACCTCCATGGCGCTCTGCTCGGGCAGCCCCCGGGGCAGCAGGCTGCGCTGCAGCGTCTCGGCCATCCTGTGCTCACGGGTGTAGCGGCGGGCGTTGTCCACGCAGATCGCCGTGCGGGCCACCAGTTCCTCGACGACGGAGAGGTCCTCGTCGTCGAACGGCGCGGATTCACCCGCCCGCCAGAAGTTGACCGTGCCCAGGGTCAGGCCGCGCGCCCGCAGCGGCGAGGTGATCAGCGAGTGCATCCCGTCCGGGAACACCCGGTCGGCGGCCTCCGGGGCGCCCGCCCGCCGGGCCTGCTCATGGCGCAGGTCGTCGGCCAGCGCGGCGGGCCCGGTCTTCAGGGCGGTCTCCTGCGGGGCACCGGGGAGCGGGCTGAGCTCCGTGCCCACGGGCATGAACGGCCAGTCCTCGCCGCGCCCGCCGGTGGCCGCGCGGTGGAGTCGCGGGCCGTGCTCGATGCCGAGGTCCGGGTACAGCTCCTCGCCGCGCAGCACGGGCTCGGCGAGGTCGACCGTCGCGTAGTCCGCGAACCGCGGAACCACCACGTCGGCCAGCTCCTGCGCGGTCCGTGTCACGTCCAGGGTGGTACCGACCCGCAGCCCCGCGTCGTAGAGCAGTTGCAGCCGGGCCCGGGCCGCCTCGGCCTGCCCGGCCAGTGCCCGCAGGTCGGTGGTGTCCCGGACGGTCGCGACGCTGCCGGCCCCGCCGCCGAACGGTGCGGTGGGGCGGTTGTTGACGGCGAGCAGCCGGTCCCCGGCCCGGTGCACCTCGTCGGTCGCGGTGCGCCCGGAGGCCAGCAGCCCGGCCAGTCCTGGGACGAGCCCGAGTTCGTCGACCGGCCGCCCTTCCACCCGGGGCGGCAGCTCCAGCAGTCGCCGGGCCTCGTCGTTCGCCAGCAGGACCCGTCCGTCCCCGCCGACGATCAGCACGCCCTCGCGGACCGCGTGCAGCACCGCGTCGTGGTGCTCGTACATCCGCGTCATCTCGGCCGGGCCCAGGCCGTGCGTCTGGCGCCGCAGCCGCCGCCGCACCAGCAGCGCCCCGCCCATGCCGACGGCGAGCGCGACCGCCGCTCCGCCGAACAGCAGCGGCAGCTGGCGGCTCACCGCCGTGCCCACGTGCGCGACGGTGATTCCGACCCCGACCGCTCCGGCGACCGAGCCGTCCGGTCGGGTGACCGGCGCTCCGGACTCCACGACCCGCCCGACGGGCGTCTGGAAGCTGTCGGTGGTCGGCCCCATGAGGGAGCGCGCGAACGGGCCGATCACATGCTTCCCGATCAGGTCGGGGGTCTGGGCCGTGTAGCGGATCCCCTCCGGGTTGGCGAACACGACGTAGTCGAAGCCGCCCTGCATCACGATCTTGTCGGCCAGCGGCTGCAGCACCGCGGTCGGATCGGGGCCGTCCATCGCGCTCACCACACCGGGGGCCTGCGCCAGGGCGACGGCCGCGGCACGGGTACGGCCCGCGGCCACGCCCGTGGCGTAGCTCCGGGCCTGCAGGACGAGCGTCGTCAGCGCGGCTCCGACCAGCAGCGCCACCACGACCAGCAGACACACGAACACCTGGCCGGCGACGCTGTGCACCCGCAGCCGCGAGCGCAGGCCGCCCCGCGGCGGCCGCTCCTGCCCGGGTCCGCCCGGGTCCGTACCCGCGGCGTCATGGCCGTCCGCTGCGCGCATCGGCCCGGATCAGCTTTCGGCGCGGTCGTTCATACCGGTCTCCCGTCGTCCGACGGCTGAGAGGAGTTCCGAGGCAGTGGCACCATCCTCGGCCGGACGCCGCCTCGGCCTTCAGCCTAGTACCGGGCCCTCGGCCGTGCCTCCACAGCCGCCGGGGCCCAGGGCCGCACGGGCGGCGCGGGGCCCGGCTGCCGCCTGCGGTCGTCCGAATCGCCGAGGAGCAGGCGGGCGCCTCACAGGTCCGCCGGGACGGGCCGTCCTGCTCCTCGTGCCCCGACCGGCCAGGGCGGGTGCCGCCCCGGGCGGATGCCTGTCGGACGACCGCCGGGCCGGGCCGGTGCCGGATCGACGGCGGGAGGCTGCCACCTCACCTCTCCCGCCCCCTGGAAGCATGGCCGACGCCCTGTCAAACTGCCTGCCTCACAGCCTATTTGGAGAGGAACGAGCCATGACGAACGGCGAAGCGCACAGACCGCCGGCGCACCGGCTACGGGCGCTGCTCAGCCTGCTGGTCCTCGCCGCGGCCGCGCTGCTGGCCGGTCCGGTGCCGTCCGCCGCGGCGGCGGGCGGCGAGGCGGAGGCGTACTACATCGGGGACGACGGGGGCCTGTGGAGCTACCAGTACTCGGACACCGCCGGCAGCTGGAGCACGGCCGCTCGGCGCGGGCCGGCCTCGCTCGCCCCGCCGGGCGCGCGGGTGGCGGCGGTGCGGACCCCCGGTCACCGGCCCGCGGTCTACTTCACCGCGACGGACGGCTCGCTGTACGAGTACTGCGCGGACAACCCGGGCTCGGCGCCGTTCTCGATCAGCGGCCCGGCCACGGCCGAGCCCGGCGGGCGGATCACCGCCGCGTGGGCGGGCACCCGGCTGACCCTGGTCACCGGCACCTGGACGGGCGCCACAGCGGCGGCGGCACCGGCGGTCCCGCAGTTCAACGACGCGTGCCTCCCGATGACCGTGGACTGGCGCCAGCTCCCCGCCCCCGCCCTTCCGTCCTCGGAGGCGGCCTCCTTCGCCGTCACCGGCCGCGCCGGGATCTTCACGGTCGGCGACAGCGGCGGGGTGACCGTCGGCTGGACGTCGCAGGCCACCGGCGGGCTGACCAGCTACACCATCGCCCCGGCGGGCAGCGCCCGACCGGGCGGCGGCATCGCGGTGGCCCCCGGCACCACCTCCGGCACCGTGTCGGTGTTCTTCGCCGGCCGTGACGGACGGCTCAACCTGGCGACGGTCGGCGCGGGGGCCGGGCGCATCGGCTCCCTCCAGGCGAACACCACCGCCCCGACGGGCAGCGTCCCGGACGGCGCCGTCGTCTCGGCGGCCAGGAACGCGGCCGGCACCGCCGTCGGCTACGTCGCCGTCGACGGCTCCATCACCCTCGCCCACCTGTCCTCCGCGGGCCTGTGGCAGAGCACCGAGGCGATCAGCGCCACCGGCTTCTCCAACCCCGGCAGCTCGGTGGCCATCTCGGACGTCGACGGCTACCCGGCCTGCGGCACCAACGGCCCCCGGGTCGTCCACTTCGGCCCCGTCCGCGGCCCGTCCCCCGATCCGTGGGTCGCGGCCGGCCTGAACGCGACCGTCGGCGCCGCCATGACCTTCGTGTAGGCGCGACACGGTCTCGGGCGCACCGCGGGGCGCCCGGGGGTGCCGGCGGCTGAGCGTCGGCACCCCCGGGCGGCGCCCCGTGGCGGCGGCGCCCGCGGGGCTCAGCCCCGGCTCGCCCGGGCGTGCCGGATGTCGGTGAGCGCGGTCGGGGCGCCGCCGAGCCACCAGGTGGGGTCGGCGCTGCCGTCGGTGGTGCGGCCGTCGCGGTGGACGTAGTGGCGCACGTCCCGTCCGGGGTCGGCGAACTCGCCGGCGAGGGCCCGCTGCAGCCACTCCGCCCCGAACCGGAAGACCTCGGCCGCCACTCCCCCGAGCGGGTGGAACTCGTCCTCGTAGACCCGCAGTTCCTTCGGCGCCCGGACCCGCTCGAAGCTCTCCAGCGCCTGGCCGAGGTCGGTGAGCTCGTCGAACTCGCCGATCCCGTACAGCACCGGGCAGGTGATGTCGGCCACCAGGTCGCCCAGCGGCATCCGCCGGGCCAGGTCACGGTCGAAGGCCTCCTCGTCGGTGTACCCGGCCATGAACATGTAGTTGTTCTTGAAGGTCGGCTGGGCGCGCTCGAAGATCGTCGCGAAGTCCCCGGTGACGGCCTCGAAGGCGGCGAGCGCGGCCAGCCGACGGTCGGTGGCGGCGGCCCGGGATCCCCAGTAGCCGCTCATCGAGATGCCGAACATGCCGATCCGCTCGGCGTCCACCTCCGGGAGCGCGGCCAGGTGGTCGAGGTAACGGCCGATCGCCCGCTCGTAGTTGCCGAGGTCGACGGTCAGTCCGCCGGCGCGACTCTCGCCCTGGCCCGGCCCCTCGATGGACAGCGCGACCATGCCGCGCGAGGTGTAGTAGCGCTCGGCCGCCCAGATGTAGTCCTCCTTGATCATGTCCATCCCGGGGCCGAGGATGACGGCCGGCGCGTTCTCGACCGGCCCGGCCGGCAGGTGCAGCAGGGCGAAGATCCGCGAGCCCTCGAAGTCCAGTTCCACCCGCCGCACCCGGCCGTCGCGCAGCGCGCCCAGGCGCTCCACGCAGTGATCGGCACGCCGGCGCATGGCCGTCTTGCGCGGGTCGGCCGCGTCGAAGATCGAGTACTGCGCCCGGCCCCACATCACCGCCGCCCGCAGGTAGAGGTCGGCGGCGGTCTGCGCGAACCCGCCGCGCTCGTGGTGGGCGGCGCGCTCCTCGGCCTGGCCGGCCACCGTCGCCCACGCCTTGGGCAGCATCGCGCCACTCCTGACCAGCGCGAAGACCTTGGCGAAGTCGGTGTGGTCGTGGCCCAGCTGCTCCATGGTCCCGACGGCCTCGGGGTGCAGCGCGTCGAAGCCGCCCTGGGCGAGGGCGGTGTCCAGGGCCCAGGTCTGGCCGGTCGAACGGATGGTCATGGGTGTCCTCCTGGGGATCCGCTCAGCATTTGGCTAAGCACTTAATGAGTAAGTACTTAGCTATTAAGTACTGAGGCTAGGCTGCTGTCAACCCGCCGAGGAGGACCGACCATGGCCGAGACGCCACCCACCGACGACCGCGCCCGGGCACTCGACCGCCTGGCCCGCGCCGCCTACCGGCTCAGCGCCGCCGACGCCCGGCTGCGCGGACGCGCCACCCGCACCCCGGGCGCACTCTCCCTCACCCACGCCCGGGCCCTGCGCACCCTGGCCGAACAGGGGCCCCTCACCATCAGCGGGCTCGCCGCCGCCACCGAGACCACCGGCGCCGCCACCACCCAGCTGGTCAACGGCCTGGTCACGGCCGGCTACGTCACCCGCACTCGCCAGCCCGAGGACAAGCGCTCCGTCCTGGTCGCCCTCACCGACACCGGCCGGGCCCGGCACGACCAGCGCCAGAACGCGCTGGCCGAGGCCCTGCACACCGATCTGGACGACTACGACGACGCCGCCCTCGACCGGGCCGCCGAGGTGCTGCAGCGCCTGTCCGCCGTCTACGACCGGCTGTGAGGCCGCGGGCCGGTCCGGTCACGGCATCCGGAGTGACCGGTTCCCCTTGCCGCCACCGGCTTTGACGATTCATCGGAAATCCTCAACAGGCGGATGCATACGCCGGACGGTCGGCATCGCCCCGGTGGAATCCGACCAGGAACGGCATCCTGCCCGAAGCGGGTGTCCGGGGGCACGCGAAGTGGTGGTTGATCCCGTACTGGTGGGAGTGGACGGCTCCGGACGCCGTGATCGTCGCCGTCGCGCCGGGAAGGGTGTGGGTTCGCTGTCGGCGGAGACGGGGGCGCCCCGCACACGGATTCCGTACGGGGCGCCCGCTCATGTGCAAGGGGTCAGGCGAGGCGGATGCGCTCCGCCTGCGGGCCCTTCGGGCCCTGCACGACGTCGAAGGTCACCTTCTGACCCTCCTGGAGTTCACGGAAGCCCTGAGCGTCGATGTTCGAGTAGTGGGCGAACACGTCGGGGCCTCCGCCGTCCTGCTCGATGAAGCCGAAGCCCTTCTCGGCGTTGAACCACTTCACGGTGCCGGTGGCCATGCTCTTCTCCTTCGCGGGGACTGATCGGGTCCCACGGGTGCGGGCCCGGAGATGATCGCCTTGGTCCGGAGAGGCATTGAGCAATGAGAACGCCCACGGCGGGTAACCGCGGGCGAGAACTTCGGAACCACGACTGCTTGATCAAAACGTTACACCGCAGAACATCCCGAGGCCAGGAAGTCCAACCGCGCGCGAAGCGGCGTGGTTGTCGCGCCCGCAGGCGATGAGGTCGGCGTCGACCCGCCGGACGCCACCCACCGGGGCGGGGCTCCCTCCCCGAAGAGATGCGGGAGGCCCGGAACTGGCAGACCCTTGGAGGAGATCCGACCTCCGAGGAGAGCGATGACCGGTGCCAGTGCCTCACGGGAACCGAGCGTCATGGTGCACATGTCGATCTCCGGTGCGCCACCGGTGGCGAACGTCGTCGCCGACACGGTGGGGCAGTCGTTCGGGCTTATCGCCGTCCCTGGTCCTGGCTCCGCGAGGGACTATGTCTCCCTCGCCGATCAGGTGGTCCACACCCGCTGGCAGGTGGACACGTCGGCGCCGATCACGGAGACCCCCGCCCGACCGGTTGCCCGCGCAGATGCCGGCTCCGGCCCGGTGAAGGTGGAGCTCGGTGGCAGAGCCGACGCCGTGGCCAAGGTCGCGGCGCTGATCCGCGCCCGTTTCCGCACTGGACCCCCGGCGGGATTCTCCCAGGCGTTCGAAGTGTGGCCGGAGAGTCCGCCGGACACCACAGACCGGCCATGACCGAAGCGGCCTGCGTGGCCGTACTCAGGTCGCGGCCGACGGACACCGGCGGCGACCGCGCGGGTCGAGAGCACCGACTCGCCGTCGGGGTCGAACTCCTGTCCGTCGCGTACGGTTCCGTCAGGGCGTCTGGACCGAGGCGCCCAGCCGGTAGTCGTGCGCGGTGAACGCGGCGGCGACGGCGAAGCGGTCCGCCCGGACGAGCGTCTGCCGCCACTCGATCGGACGCCCGTCGGTGTCGCGGCCGAGCCGGTCGATCGCGAGCAGCGCGGTGGTCGCGGGGCAGTCGAGCAGGATGCGCTCCCCCCGGCCGGGGACCACCGCGCGGATGCGTTCCCAGCCACCGCGGATGCTGCGGCCGCAGTGGCGTTCGAGCTCGTCGTAGAGCGAGGTGTGGGTGAAGTCGACGTCCAGCAGCGGGTGGGCCAGGTCCGCGGGAAGCCAGATCCGGTCGACGGCCAGCGGTTCCTCGTCCGCCAGGCGGACACGTTCGAGGTAGACCAGCGGCGTGGACTCCTCCAGTCCCAGGCGGGCGGCGATGACGCCGTCGGCGCGCCGGTCGAGCGCGCGCACGACGCTGCGCTGGACGGCACCGACCTCCTCGACGGAGCGGAACAGGCTGTACGCCTCACCGATGTCCTGCTCCAGGGGGCGGCTCGCGGTGAACCGCGAGGCCCTGCCGCGCTGAGCGGTGACGAGGCCCTCCTCCCGGAGCTTGCGCAGGGCCTCGCGGACCGTGTGCCGGCTGACCCGGTACTCGGCGACGAGGTCGTGCTCGCCGGGGAAGACGTCGTGGAACTCGCCCTCGTCGAGCCGGCGCAGCAGGTCGGCGCGCAGCTGCGCCCAGAGCGGACTGCCCGCGGCCCGGGTGAGGGGCCGGGGGCCGGGACCGGGACCGGGACCGGGATCGGGCGCGGAGGTCACGGCGCCCTCCTGGGAGTCAGGGGTCGGGTGGGTGGTGCGGGACACGAGGTGAATGTACGTACCTTCGGGGGAACAGCACAAAATCGGTGCCTGCCGGGCATCGCCGGGTGGCGACCGGCGGAAGGCGACCGCCGTCCGGACCCGAGGTGTCCGGGCAGCGGTCGCCGCGCTCGCGCGGAGGCCGTCAGGCGAGGGCGCCGATCACCATGAAGGCGGCCACCGCGAGCAGGACGACGGCGAAGGCCCGCTGCAGTGCCGCGCCGGAGAGCTTGGCCGCCAGTCGCTTGCCGTCCCAGGCGCCGAGGACGGCGGCGCCCACGAACGGCCCGAAGACCGCCGGGTCGACGGAGATGTCCGTGACCGTCAGGCGGGTGCCGAGGGAGACCACCGAGTTGACGACGATGACGACCAGGCTGGTACCGACGGCCTTGCGCATCGGCAGCCGGAGCACCGACACCAGCGCGGGCACCGCGAGGAAGCCGCCGCCGACTCCCAGCAGGCCGGTCACCGCCCCGAGGCCCGCGCCGGCCGCGACCGTGCCCAGGTGCCCGTCTCGGCCGGCCGGTTTCGTGGACGGAGCGGCGCCGCCGTCCGCGGCCTCCCCGCCCTCCCCGCCCTCCCGGGCCGCCCCGGCCGGCACGCGCCGCGCGCTTCGGGCGCCGCTTCGGGCGCCGCGCAGCATCACCGCGGCGGCCAGCGCGGCCAGGACGGCGAACGCGGAGGTCAGCACCGGCTGCGGGATGCGGTGGGCGAGCACGGACGCCCCGATGGCGGGAAGCACGCCGGCCGCGGCGAACAGTGCGCCGGTGCGCCACTGGACGGTGCCGCTGCCCGCGTGGCGGGTCAGCGCGGTGACGGAGGTGGCGGTGACGATGACCAGGCTGGTGGTCCCGGCGTCGGAGGGCGACAGGCCCAGCAGGTACACCAGGGCCGGGACCGCGAGCACTCCCCCGCCGCCGCCCAGCGCGCCGAGGGCGACGCCGACCACGGCTCCACAGAGCAGAGCGGTGATCAGGACGCTCACGCCGTGACGCCGTCCGCGGCCCGGTCGGCGGGGCGCACGACCTCGCCGTTCCAGGCGGCGAAGCCGCCGCGCAGGTCGACGGCCTCGAAGCCGCGGGCGCGCAGCACGGACGCGGCCACCGAGGAGCGGTTGCCGCCCGCGCAGATCACGGTCAGCGGCTGATCGGTCGGCAGTTCGCCCAGGCGGGCGAGCAGTTCGGGCAGCGGGAGGAGCCGGGCGCCGGGGAGGGTGCCCTTGTCCTGCGTCTCGCCCGGGCCACGTACGTCCAGCAGCATGAAGTCGGCTTCGCCCTCGACGAGTTGACCGGCGAGGGAGCGGACGAGGTCGTCGGCGTCCACGCGCGCGACCGAGGTCAGGTGCGCGGCGTCGATCGCCTCGACGGCGGTGCCCAGGGCGCCCAGGACGCGGTCGAAGCCGATCCGGGCCAGGCGGGTCCGGGCCTCGGTCGCCGTGTCCGGGTCGCCGCACAGGATGACGGCGTCCTGGGCGTCGAGCACCTGGCCGGCGAGTTCGGCGAACCGGCCGCCGAGGGGGATGTTGACCGCGCCGTGCAGGTGGGCGGCGGCGAACGCCTCCGGATCCCGGGTGTCCAGCACGGTGGCGCCGCCCGCCCGGGCCTGGAGGAACGCCTCCGGGGTGAGCGGCGGGACGGGGGTGTCCTCGTCCAGGACCGGACGGGCCTGGCGGTTGCGCACCGAGGTGAACGCGAAGTAGGCCGGCGCGGCGGGCTGGCCGGCGGTCACCACGGCGACGAACTCGTCCTCGGTCATGTCGGCCAGGGCGTAGTTGCCGCGGCGCTGGTTGCCGATCGTGCAGCTCAGCTCGGTGGAGAGGTTCTTGCCGCAGGCCGAGCCGGCGCCGTGCGCCGGGTGGACGCGCGTGTCGTCGGGGAGGGTCAGCAGGGCCCGGGTGGAGCGGTACAGCAGGCGGGCCATCTCCTCGGCGGACCGGCCGCGCGAGCTGAGCAGGTCGGGGCGGCCGACGTCGCCGATGAACAGCGTGTCGCCGGTGAGCACACCGAACGGGACGGCGTCACCGGCGTGTTCGCGCACGACGACGCAGATCGACTCCGGGGTGTGGCCCGGGGTGTGCAGGATCTCCAGGTCGACCTCGCCGAGTCCGATCCGCTCGCCGTCGCCCAGGGGGTCGGTGTCGAAGTCGAGCACGGCGGCGGAGCCGTAGGAGATGCGCGCGCCGGTGCGCTCGGCGAGTTCCAGGTGACCGGAGAGGAAGTCCGCGTGGATGTGGGTCTCGATGACCCGCTCGATGGTCAGTCCGTGCTGTTCGGCGGCGGCGAGGTACTCGCGGACGTCGCGCTGGGGGTCGACCACGACGGCCCGGCCGGTGGTGCGGTCACCGACGAGGTACGAGGCGTGGGAGAGACAGTCGAGGTAGAACTGCACGAAGACCAGTGGTCCGGCGGGCGTCGTCATCCGGGGCTCCTGAGGGTGGAGGGTGGCTGCGCCCCGCGGCCTTGAGGGCGGGGCGTGGGTACGGGCGGGTGCGGGCGGGTGTGGGTACGGGCGGGATGTCGCCCGGCAGCACGCCGTGGGCGCGCGAAGGGCCGCGACGGCGGGAGGCCCGAGTGGTGGGCCGTACAGGAGATCCGGGGCGCGCGGGCGCCCGGGGGTGCGTGACCGCGAGGGTCAGGCGAGCCCGCGGAGCATGAGGTTCCAGTAGAGGAACGGCAGCCCGCGCCGCTTGAGGTACCACATGTCGGTGCGCTCGCGGACGGTGTTGATCACCGGGATCGACGGGGCGGGCCGCCCGCTGTAGTCGAACTCGGCGAGCAGCATCTTGTTGCGGGCGGTGGTCAGCGGGCAGGAGGCGTATCCGTCGTACGCGGCCTCGGGCTCGCGGCCGTCGAGGGTGGCGAGGAGGTTCTCGACGAGCACCGGGGCCTGCTTGCGCACCGCGGCACCGGTCTTGGAGTTCGGGGAGGATCCGGCGTCACCGAGCGCCCACACGTCGGGGTAACGGACGTGCCGCATGGTGTACTTGTCGATCTCGACGTAGCCGCCCGGGTCGTCCGCGCCGGCGAGCGGGCCGCGCTTGATCCAGTCCGGGGCGCTCTGCGGCGGCACCAGGTGGGCGACGTCGTACGGCAGGGTCGTCCTGCCCCCGGTCCCCAGATCGGTGACGACCACCTCGCGGGCCTCCGGGCGCACCTCGGTGACCTCGCTCCCGTAGTGGACCTTGATGCCGTAGCGGCGCACCACGCCTTCGAGGACGCGGGCGAACTCCGGGACGCCGAAGATGGCGGTGCCGGGGATCACCAGGTGGACGTCGATCCTGCCGAGCACGCCCTCCCTGCGCCAGTGGTCGGCGGCCAGGTAGGCGATCTTCTGCGGGGCGCCGCCGCACTTGATGGCTCCCGCGGGCATGCTGAACACCGCGCTGCCGGAGCGGGTCCCGCGGATGAAGCGCCAGGTCGCGGGGGCGTGCTGCGGCAGGTAGTTGCTGGACAGTCCGTCCTGGCCGAGCCCGGCTTCCAGACCCGGTATCCGGTCCCAGTCCAGCTGGATGCCGGGGCAGACCACGAGGTGGT
Source organism: Kitasatospora sp. NPDC041917 (assembly GCF_055589745.1). Taxonomy (NCBI): domain Bacteria; kingdom Bacillati; phylum Actinomycetota; class Actinomycetes; order Kitasatosporales; family Streptomycetaceae; genus Kitasatospora; species Kitasatospora sp. NPDC041917. The sequence continues at coordinate 93,220 of NZ_JBVJBI010000002.1, forward strand.
CGTAGGAGACCGTGCCGCCGTCGTCCAGCGCCACCTCCCGGGCCTCGGGGTCGACGGCGACCGCGGCGCGGCGTATCCACTGCACGCCCTTCGGCATGACGGACGCCTGGGGCCGGATGCTCTCCGCCAGCGGCGCCCGGCCTCCGCCGACCAGCGTCCACAGCGGCTGGTAGTAGTGATGACCGCTCGGATCGAGCACCGCGACGTCCCGCTGGCCGGCGCGGCGCAGCCGGGCCGCGACCGAGATCCCCGCGGTCCCGCCGCCGATGATCACGATCCGGTGATGCCTGGTTATCAAGTGGACCCTCCCTGGCGAAATGTACGGACATTAAGCTAGGTCGGACCCGCCGCAGACCGCAAGCCATTGTCCGGACATTTGCCTCCGGGGCACGGCGCCGCCCTGATCGACCGCCACGGGCGGCGTCCGGCCGATGTGCCGAACGGGACTTGCGCGGATTCCCCAGCACCCGGCAGAGCGTGATGACACGATGAACGGGCCATGGTCAGGCCCGACTTGGAGGTCGTCGTTGCCGGGTGACAAGCGGAGCGTCCAGGAGAGAGTCGTGCCCACCGCACGGATCACCCCCGGAGACTTCCCCACCAGCCCGCTCGCCCTGCGCTTCGCCGACCCCGCCGGACAGGCCACGGCCCGCGCCTTCGCCACCGGGCAGGCGGACGCCGCCACCGAAGCGGCCGGCCTGCTGGCCCGGATGTGGGAGACCGCCGCGGACCGGCCCGCCCGGGTCGCCGCGCTGGCCACCGTCCACGCGCGGCTGGTCGACTGGCGCTACCGCCTCGCCGTCACGATGGGCCCGCCTCCCGGCATCGCCGGCACCGCCTTCGACCCGGAGCGCTTCCGCACCCCGATCCGGGAGGGCGACACCAACTACGACCGCCTCGGCGAGGTCGGCCGTCTGCGCGAGGGCGCCCGATGGGACCGGACCACCCGCACCTACACCGGCGGCCGCGCGACCCCGGCCTGGGACGCCATGCTCCGCTACGGCCGTCTCGCCGAGCGGCGCTTCGCCGCCGAGGGCGTCACGGGCGACATCCTCCAGAACCGGGTGCTCCTGCCGGACGGACGGCGGATCGCCGGCAACCGCCTCCTGCGGGGCGACGCCGCCCGCCGCACCGACGCCGAACTCGTCGCCCGGTACGCGGCCCGCGGCCTCGACACCTCCTGGATCGAGAGCGGCGGCACGCCGATCTACACCGCCACCCCCGCGCCCCGGGACGGCGCCGTCCTGCACGCCGCCGCCCTGGACCTCCTGGCCCGCCCCCGCCTCACCACCGAGGACTACCTGCTGGCCCGCTACCTGCTCTTCCAGGCCCCGCGGACCAAGAAGGGGAGCGACGCCGTGACCAGGACGTTCATCGTCGCGGTCGGCGCCGTCGCCCTCCCCGGCACCGCGCCCGCCCTGCCCGAGGACATCGACCTGCGCAGCTACGTCCTCGGCCGGCCCCGCGTCCGCCCGTAGCCGGGCAGCGCCCGCACGGCTCACCCGACGGTCCCCGGTCGGCCCCCGCCCGAACTCGCCCCCGGGCCCGATCTTCCTCCGGGCCCCAGGATAATGATCTTGTTTGTCGGGCGGGGCCGAGCGAGGACGGGCGGCATGCGGATCAAGGTTCTGGGGCCTCTTCAGGTCGTACGAGGAGAGGACGGGCGCACCGTCGAGGTCGGCGGGGCGCGACTGCGGCTGCTGCTGGTCCGACTGGCCCTCGATCCCGGGCGGGTGGTCACCCGCGAGCGGCTGGTCGACGACCTCTGGGGGGACACGCCACCGGACGAGCCCGCCGGCGCCGTGCAGTCCCTGGTCTCCCGGCTCCGCCGGGCGCTGGGGGCGGACCGGACGGTGATCGGCTCGCATCCCGCCGGGTACCTGCTCGACCTGCCCCGGGCGAGCGTGGACGCCTGGGACTTCGAGCAGCGCGTGACGGCCGGGCGGGCGGCGCTGGCAGCGGGCGGGTTCGCCGAGGCGGCCACCGTGCTGGGCGAGGCGGTGAAGCTGTGGCGCGGGGCGCCGTTCACGGACGCCGAGGGCGCCGGATTCGCCGCCGCACCGGCGGCCCGGCTGGCCGAACTGCGGCTGTCGGCGGCCGAGGACCACGCGGACGCAGTCCTCGCGCTCGGCGCGGCCGACCGGGTACCGGGGCTGGTCGCGGAGCTCACCGAACTCTGCGCGGCCCACCCGCTGCGCGAGCGGGCCGCAGCCCGTCTGATGCGCGCGCTGGAGACGAACGGGCAGCAGGCCGCGGCGCTGGAGGTGTTCGAGCGCACCCGGCGGGCGCTGGCCGGGGAACTGGGCGCCGACCCGTCCGCCGAACTGCGGGACGTCCACCTGCGGGTGCTGTCCGGCGCCGAGCCGCCGAGGTCAGGACCTGCCCCGGCGCCCGTGGGCAGCCCGGCCGGACGCGCCGCGCTGCCCACCTGGCTGACCGGCCTGGTCGGCCGCGACGACGCGGTCACGGCGATCCGGGAGCGGCTCGGCCGGTCGCGCCTGGTGACGCTCACCGGGCCGGGCGGCGTCGGCAAGACCCGGCTGGCGGTCGCGGTCGCGGCCGCCACGCCCGCCGGAATCGACGTACGGCTGGCGGAACTGGCCGAGGTCAGCGCCCCCGACGTCAACGCCCCCGCCGTCAGCACCCCCGACGCGGTGGCCCGGGCCGTCCTGACGGCGGTCCGTCCGCCGCAGGACTCCGGAGTGCCGGCGGACGGACTGCCCGTCGGCACCCCGGCCGGCGATCCGGTCGACCGCATCGTCCGCGCGTTGGAGGGCCGCGAGACCCTGCTCGTCCTGGACAACTGCGAACACGTGGTCGAGGCCGCGGCCCGGCTGGCCCACCGACTGCTGACCGCCGTGCCGGGCCTCACCGTGCTGGCCACCAGCCGGGAACCGCTCGGGCTGACCGGCGAGACCCTCTGGCCGGTACCCCCGCTCACCGTACCCCCGCCGGCCACCACCGCGGAGGAGGCGCTCGCCCACCCCGCCGTCGCCCTGTTCGCCGAACGGGCCGCCGCGGCGGCCCCGGACTTCACCCTCGACCGGAACACCGTCGAGCCCGTCGTCCGGATCTGCCGGGAACTGGACGGCCTCCCGCTCGCCCTGGAGCTGGCGGCGGCACGACTGCGTTCCCTCGGCCCCGGGCACCTCGCGGCGCGGCTGCACGACCGGCTCCGGCTGCTGGACCGGGGCCCCCGCGCCGCCCCCGGCCGGCATCGCACGCTGCGCGCCGTCATCGGCTGGAGCTGGGACCTGCTCGACGAGGACGAACGCGTCCTGCTGCGGCGGCTGTCGGTGTTCGCCGACGGGGCTCTCCTGTCCGACGCCCACCTGGTCTGCTCCGGCCGTTGGCCGGGCGGTCCGGCACCGGACGTGGTGGCCGTGGAGGACCTGCTGGCGTCCCTGGCCGAGAAATCCCTGGTGGTGACCACCGGCCGGGGCGACGGGCCGCTGCGGTTCCGGCTGCTGGAGACCATTCGCGAGTACGCCGCCGAACAGCTCCTCGCGGCCGGGGAGGCGGACCGGACCGGCGCCGAGCACCTGGGCCGCTACCTCGCCCTCGCCGAGACCGCCGAACCCCGGTTGCGCACGGACGACCAGCTGAACCGGCTGGCCCGGCTGGACGCCGAGCACCTCAACCTGGACGCGGCGCTGCGCCGGGCGGTCGCCGTCGGCCCGCCGGAGCACGCGCTGCGGTTGGCGGCCGCCCGGGTCTGGCCGTGGCTGATGCGCGGTCAGGGACACGAGGCCGGTGAGTGGACGACGGCCGTCCTCGCGGCTCACGGCCACACCCCGCCGCCCGGCCTGGAGCAGGCGCACGCGCTGTGCGTGATCCTCTCCGGGCTCACCGCGCCACTGCGGGATCCGGACGGGACGGCGGCCCCGGCCGAGGCGATGGGGCAGGCGTTGGTCACGGCGATGGAGGCCGACCACCCGGTCGCGCTCGGGGCGGCACTCCTGCTGGCCCTGGGCGGGCCGCCCGGGGCCACGAGCGCGGCGGCGGAGCGGTTCCTCGGGCATCCCGACGCCTGGGTCCGGGCCGGCGCCCATCTGGCGCTCGGCCGCATCGAGCTGGGCGCCGGCCGGATCGCGGAGGCCGAACACGGTCTGCGGGCCGCGGTGGACGGCTTCCGGGCGCTCGGTGACCGCTGGGGTCTGGCGATGGCCCTGGTCACGCTGGCCGCGCTGCTGTCCGTCACCGGCGCGGCCGACGAGGCGCTGACCGTGCTCCTCCAGGCCCGCGACTGCGACGCCCGGATGGGCGGCGCCGGCGATGCCCCGCTGCCGCTGCTGCTGTCCGGCCGGCTGCGGACCCGGAACGGCGAGCCGGACGCGGCCCGGGCCGACCTGGAACGCGCGCTGGCCTCCGCCGTACGGGCGCGGGACCCGCACCTCCAGGCCGCGTCCCGCTACGCGCTCGGTGAACTCGCCAGAAGGACCGGCGACTTGAAGGCGGCGCTGCGTGACCAGCAGGAGACGGTGCGGAGGCTGGAGCGCCTCTCCCCGGCCGACGCCGCGGCTCCCACCCGGCGGCACCTGCTCGCCCTGCTGCACACCAGCCTGGGCCGCATCCGGCTTCGCCTCCGCACGCCCGAGCAGGCCGCCCTGCTGCACCGCCGGGCGCTGGAGCTGGCCGCGGACAGCGGTGACCGGCCGGTCCGCGCCGACGTGCTGGAGGGCTTCGCCGAGTACTGCCTGGCCCAGGGCGAGCCGACCCGGGGCGCGGCCGCACTGGGCGCGGCGTACGCGCTGCGCGGAGCCCATGACGCGGGCGACCCGGAGCTGCGCGCCGTCCTGGACGGCTGCGCCGAGGCGCTCGGTGCGGACGGCTTCCGCAGCGCCTGGGAGCGCGGCCGGGCGCTGTCGCGACCGGAGTCGCTGGCCCGGGAGGCAGGCTGACGGTTCCGCCGGGACGGTCGGCGAGGGAACGCCCGCACGGCCCGCACGGCGGACAGGTCCGCACGGCCCCGCTGCCGGGGCTGGGCGGACCGGTCGGCTCAGCCCGCGAAGGGCTGCCGGTCGGGTGCGCAGACCGTCCCGCGCGCCGGGAGCACGCCGTCGATCAGGTAGCGCGTCTCGTACCGGGCCGCACAGCCGCTGGGGTTGGCCAGGACCGTGTGGCCGTAACCGTCGACGGTCAGCAGTTCGGCGCGGGCGAGCGACCGGGCCATGGCGCGGGACCCCTCGTACGGCATGCCCGGGTCCCCGGTGGCGGCGACGACCAGGATCGGCCGGGCGGTCCGGTGGTTCCACGGGCCGTCGTAGCGGTCGCGGTCCCGGACGGGCCAGTCGGCGCAGCGCTCCGCGGCCCAGGCGAAGTACGGGCCGACCTCGCCGGAACGGGAGCGGGCGAATGCCGCCTGGGCCGGGTAGTCGGCACCGGCCGGCGGGTTGGCACTGTCCGAGCACATCACCGCGAGCGCCTGGTCGGGAGACGCGTGGGAGACGGGCGGCAGCGGCGCGGCGGGTGCCTCGGTGGCGGTCCACAGGGCCTGCAGCGTGCCCCCGAGCCGGGACCAGCCCGTGCCGGGCAGGCCGGGGACGGGGTTCGCCGCGTAGAGCGAGAGGAGCGTCGTCTCCAGGGCCGAACCGGCGGTGAAGGTCGTGCCGGAGACGGCGACCGGCCGGGTCCGCAGCCGCTGGAGCAGCTCGGCGAACCGGGCGCGCGTGGCGGTGGCCGTCCCGGCGGAGAAGGCGCACGCCTGCGGGCCGACCCGACCGCACCGGTCGAGGAAGGCGTCGAGGATCCGGCCGGCGGCCAGGTCGTTGCCGTTGCGCAGGAGGGTGCCTTCGACCGCGGCCTGCCCGTTCCGGCCGGTGGACCAGGCCACCGGGTCCATGGCGCTGTCCAGGACCATGGCGCGGACCCGGCCGGGGAACAGGTTGGCGTAGGTGGCACCCAGGTAGCTGCCGTACGAGGTGCCCAGGTAGCTGAGCTGCCGGTCGCCGACCGCGCGGCGCAGCAGGTCCATGTCCCGGGCGACGTTCGCGGTGGAGACGTGGGACAGCAGGGAGGCGTCGCGGGCCCCGCACTGCCGCCCGAGGCTCCGGTAGGCATCGGTCCACGCCCGCTGCTGGACGGTGTCCTCGGGGTAGCCGGCCGCGGTGCCGGCCAGCAGGGCCTGCTCGTCCGCCGGGGTCTCGAAGCACTGGACGCCGGCGCTGCCGCCGGTGCCCCGCGGGTCGAAGCTGACGATGTCGAAGCGTGCGCGGACCTCCTCGGGGAAGAGGTCGAGCATCGCGGGGAGGGCCGCGGTGCCGGGCACGGCCGGGCCGCCCGGGTTGTAGAACAGCGAGCCGATCCGGTGGGCCGGGTCGCTCGCCGGGTGCCGGACGACGGAGAGGTCCAGGCCCGCCCCGCGCGGGTCGTGGTGGTCGAGCGGGACGCGGGCGCTCGCGCACTCGAAGCCGTCCCCGCAGCTCGCCCAGTCGAGCCGCGGCACCGGGGCGGTGTCCGCGGCGGCGGAAGCGGGCGTGGGGGCCGTCGCGGCCAGCAGGGCGGCGGCCACCGCGCCCGCGCCCAGACGCCAGGCGGTTGCCACGCGGTGCCCCGCCGTGCGGGACGCCCTCGGCCGGCGGCGGCCCTCGACGGGGCCGGTGGGACGGGATGTGCGAGTCATACGGGAGTCCTTTCGTCCGTGGCCGGGCGGTCGCGCGCTCCTCGGTCGCGGCGCTCCTCCCGACGCGTCCCACCGTTCCGCACCTCGCTGGCAGACCCCTGGCAGACCGCTGGCAGCCTCCCCGGCCGGCAGGCCTGCGGCTCCCCGTCGCGGGGGGCACGGCCGGCCGGCGGCCGTGCCCCGGCCCTGAGGGGGCGCGGCCCTGCGGCGCGCGGCGCGCAGTGGCGCGGATCACAGCGGGTCGGGCGGGGTCGGCGAAATGCGGGGGCCGCCGGGGTGGTTGGCACGGGCGACCGCTTCCGCCCCGGCGCACGCCATCGCTGCCGCTACCGCGAGGAATCCCATGACCGTCACCGAGAACCCGGCCTCCCGCGCGGCCGGGATCCTGTCCCGGCCCGTCACGATCAACGGGCTGACCGTGCCCAACCGCATCGCGATGGCGCCGATGACGCGCAGGTTCTCCCCCGGCGGCGTACCCGGTGAGGACGTGCGCTCGTACTACGCCCGCCGCGCCGCCGCGGGCGTGGGCCTGATCGTCACCGAGGGCACGTACGTCGGCCACGAGTCGGCCGGCCAGAGCGACGACATCCCGCGCTTCCACGGCGAGGAGCAGCTGGCCGGGTGGGCCCGCGTCGCCGAGGACGTCCACGCGGCGGGCGGCACCATCGTGCCGCAGCTCTGGCACATCGGCATGGTGCGCAAGCAGGGCGACCCGCCGTTCGCCGACGCCCCCGCCGTCGGCCCGTCCGGGATCCGGCTGGACGGGACCGAGGGAACCGGGCGGGCGATGACCCGGGCCGACCTGGACGCCGTCATCGGCGCGTTCGCCGAGGCCGCCGCTGCCGCCGAGCGGATCGGCTTCGACGGCGTGGAGCTGCACGGCGCGCACGGCTACCTGCTCGACCAGTTCCTGTGGGCGGGCACCAACCGCCGCACCGACGCCTACGGGGGCGACGCGGTCGCCCGGACGGCGTTCACGGCCGAGCTCGTCGCCGCGGTGCGCGAGGCCGTCTCCCCGGAGTTCCCGGTGATCTTCCGCTACTCGCAGTGGAAGTCGGAGAACTACGAGGCCCGTCTCGCCGAGACCCCCCAGGAGCTGGAGGCGATCCTCGCCCCGCTCGCCGCGGCCGGCGTCGACGCCTTCCACGCCTCGACCCGCCGCTACTGGGTCCCCGAGTTCGAGGACTCGGACCTCAACCTCGCCGGCTGGACCAGGAAGCTCACCGGCCGCCCCGCCATCACCGTCGGCTCGGTCGGCCTCGACGGCGACTTCGTCCGCGCGTTCGCGGGCGAGGGCTCCCCGGTCCGGGGCATCGACAACCTGCTCGACCGGCTGGAGCGCGACGAGTTCGACCTGGTCGCCGTCGGCCGCGCCCTGCTCCAGGACCCGCAGTGGGCCGCCAAGGTCCTCTCCGGCCGCTTCGACGACCTGCGCCCCTACGACGCCGCCGCGATCCGCACCCTGAGCTGACCGCCGCGCCCGAGGGCCCGGCCGCACCGCCCGTGCGGCCGGGTCCGGCGGGCTGGGCGAGGCCCGACCCCGGGCCCCACTGCCCCACTGCCCCACAACCCGACTGTCCGGCAGCCGAGTTGGCGGGCCGGCCCGAGCGTCGGCCTGCCTCCGCCACGACCCCGCGCCGCACCCCCGGGCAAACGGGCCCCACCCTACCCGGACGTCCCGTCGCCCGTCGGGGAACCGGGGAGGATGCGTCAAGGTCCCGGCAACGGGACCCCGGCCCGGCGCGTCGCCGCCGCCGATCGGCTAGCGTGGGGCGCTCCCCGACCGACACCCCTTCCTGGAGCACAGCGCCGTGTCCGACAGCTTCGCGCACCTGCACGTCCACACCGAGTACTCGATGCTGGACGGGGCGGCGAAGAACGGCAAGCTCTTCGCCGAGGCGGAGAGACAGGGTATGCCCGCCATCGCGATGAGCGACCACGGCAACATGTTCGGCGCCTACGAGTTCTTCCACTCCGCCGCGAAGACCGGGGTGAAGCCGATCATCGGCATCGAGGCGTACGTCGCCCCGGCCTCCCGCTTCCTGAAGAAGCAGGTGTTCTGGTCGCCGGGCGGCCAGCGCCCGTCCGGCGCCGACGGCGAGGGCGGCAAGGACGTCTCCGGCGGCGGCCGCTACACCCACATGACCATGTGGGCACAGAACGCCACCGGTCTGCGGAACCTCTTCAAGCTCTCCTCGCTCGCGTCGATGGAGGGCTACTACATGAAGCCCCGGATGGACCGCGAGCTGATCGCCGCCAACGCGACCGGCATCATCGCCACCACCGGCTGCCCCTCCGGCGAGGTGCAGACCCGGCTGCGGCTCGGGCAGTACGAGGAGGCTGTCAAGGCGGCCGGCGCCTACCAGGACATCTTCGGCAAGGAGAACTACTTCCTGGAGCTGATGGACCACGGCCTGTCCATCGAGAAGGACGTCCGCGAGGACCTCCTGCGCCTGGCCAAGCAGCTGAACATCCCGCTGCTGGCCACCAACGACTCGCACTACGTGACCGCCGACCAGGCCGACGCCCACGACAGCCTGCTCTGCGTCGGCGTGGGCAAGAACAAGGACGACCCGAACCGGTTCAAGTTCAACGGCAGCGGCTACTACGTGAAGACCGCCGAGGAGATGCGCGAGCTCTTCCGCGAACTGCCGGAGGCCTGCGACAACACGCTCGCGATCGCCGAGCGGGTCGAGTCGTACGACGAGGTCTTCAACTACGTCGACCGGATGCCGCAGTTCGACGTGCCGGAGGGCGAGACCCAGGCCTCGTTCCTGCGCCAGAAGATCGCCGCCGGCCTCAAGCACCGCTACGGCGACAACCCGAGCCAGGAGGTGCTGGACCGGGTCGAGCTGGAGATGGGCGTCATCTCCCCGATGGGCTTCGACGCGTACTTCCTCGTGGTCGCCGACATCTGCCAGTACGCCCGGGACAACGGCATCCCGGTCGGCCCGGGCCGAGGCTCGGCGGCCGGCTCGATGGTCTCCTACCTGACCCGGATCACCGAGCTGGACCCGCTGGAGCACGACCTGCTGTTCGAGCGGTTCCTGAACCCCGAGCGCATCAACCCCCCGGACGTCGACATCGACTTCGACGACCGCCAGCGCGACCAGATGGTGCGCTACGTCACCGAGAAGTACGGCTCCGCCTACACCGCCCAGGTCAACACCTTCGGCACGATCAAGGCCAAGGCCGCCGTCAAGGACGCCAACCGCATCCTCGGCTACCCGTTCGCGATGGGCGACCGGATCACCAAGGCGATGCCGCCGGACGTCATGGGCAAGGGCGTCCCGCTGGCGGACCTCTTCAACGAGAAGCACCCGCGGTACAACGAGGGCACCGAGATCCGCTCGCTGTACGAGAACGAGTCCGACGTCAAGAAGATCATCGACACCGGACTGGGCATCGAGGGCCTGATCCGCGGCACCGGTGTGCACGCCGCCGCCGTCATCCTCTCCTCGACGCCGCTGCTCGACCTCATCCCGCTGCACATGCGGGACAAGGACGGCGTGATCATCACCGGCTTCGACTACCCGTCGTGCGAAGCCATGGGCCTGATCAAGATGGACTTCCTGGGGCTGCGGAACCTGGGCATCATCGATCACTGCATCAAGATCGTCAAGGCCAACCGGGGCGTGGACGTCGACATCGAGAAGATCCCGATCGACGACCCCACCACCTACCAGCTGCTGGCCCGCGGCGACACCCTCGGCGTGTTCCAGCTCGACGGCGGCCCCATGCGCGCCCTGCTCAAGCTGATGAAGCCCACCGAGTTCGCCGACATCTCCGCCGTCTCCGCGCTCTACCGGCCCGGCCCGATGGGCATGAACTCCCACACCAACTACGCGCTCCGCAAGAACGCCCAGCAGGAGATCATCCCGATCCACCCCGAGCTGGAGGAGCCGCTGAAGGACGTCCTCGGCCCCACCTACGGCCTCATCGTCTACCAGGAGCAGGTCCAGCGCGCCGCCCAGGTGCTCGCCGGCTACTCGCTCGGCCAGGCCGACCTGCTCCGCCGGGCGATGGGCAAGAAGAAGAAGGAGGTGCTGGAGAAGGAGTTCGTCCCCTTCCACGCCGGCTGCAAGGAGCGCGGCTACTCCGACGAGGCCATCCAGGCGGTCTGGGACGTCCTGGTCCCGTTCGCCGGCTACGCGTTCAACAAATCGCACTCCGCCGCGTACGGCCTGGTCTCCTACCAGACCGCCTACCTCAAGGCCAACTACCCCGCGGAGTACATGGCCGCGCTGCTCACCTCGGTCGCCGACGACAAGGACAAGATGGCGGTCTACCTGGCCGAGTGCCGGCAGATGGGCATCAAGATCCTCTCCCCCGACGTCAACGAGTCCGTGGTCGACTTCACCGCCGTCGGCAGCGACGTCCGGTTCGGCCTCAAGGCCGTGCGCAACGTCGGCGTACCCGTGATCGAGTCCCTGGTGCGCACCCGCGGCGAGCAGGGCAAGTACACCTCCTTCGCCGACTTCCTGGACAAGGTCGAACTGGTGGTGTGCAACAAGCGCACCGTCGACTCCCTCGTCAAGGCGGGCGCCTTCGACTCCCTCGGCCACACCCGGCTCTCGCTCAGCACCGTGCACGAGAGCGCGATCGACGCCGTCACCGGGCTGAAGAAGCAACAGGCCATCGGCCAGGACGACCTCTTCGGCGCCCTCGACACCGGCAACGACGGACCCGGCATCGGGCTGGACTTCCAACTCACCGAGAACGAATGGCCCCGCCGCCAACTCCTCGCCCTGGAACGCGAGATGCTCGGCCTCTACGTCTCCAGCCACCCGCTCGACGGCGCCGAGCACATCCTCTCCCAGAGCCGCGACACCTCGATCGCCGAACTCCTCGGCTCCGGCCGCTCCGAGGGCGAGGTGCGCCTCTCCGGCCTGATCACCGGCGTCGACCGGCGGATCAACAAGGCCGGCAACGCGTGGGCCATCATCACCCTCGCCGACCGCGACGGCTCCGTCGAGGTGCTGTTCTTCCCCGCGACCTACAACCTGATGGCCGAGCAGATGATCGAGGACAACGTCATCTCGATCCGCGGCCGGCTCAACGAACGCGACGGGTCCCTGAGCGTCTTCGGCCAGGAGATCACCACCCTCGACGTCTCCTCCGCCGAGCTCGGCACCAAGCCGCCGGTGCACATCACCGTCCCGGCCGCCCGGATCAACCCCCAGGTGGTCGCCGAACTCAAGCTCGCCCTCCAGGCCCACCCCGGCGACGTCCCGGTCCGGCTGCGCACCACCAACTGGGACAAGGACACCCTCTACGAGCTCGGATACCGGGTGAACCCGGACAACGGGCTCGCCTCGGACGTCAAGACCCTCCTCGGCAACCGCGCCTGGGTGGGCGCAGCCGTCCGGTCCTGACCGGCGCCGGGCCCGCCGCTTCCGGTCAGGACGGAAGCGGCGGGCCCGGCGGTCCGGCTACGCGGTCCTGGTCGCGCCGGACCGCTTCGCGCACTCCGGCAGGTACGAGGAGCCCGCGGCGCCGGCCGCCAGCCAGCCGACGGCCAGCAGCCAGCCGGCGAGGACGTCCAGCGGCCAGTGCACGCCGAGGTAGACGCGGCTCAGGCCGATCGTGCCCGCGAACAGCACGGCGCCGACGACGGCCGTGCGGGTGGCGGCCGGGCGCGTACGGGCGACGGCGAGCGCGAGCAGGCCGGCGCAGAGGGCGGACGTGAAGGCGTGCCCGGAGGGGAAGGCGAAGCCGGAGGCGGTGAACGCCCAGTCCGTCACGGGCGGCCGGGGCCGGCCGAAGGCGTGCATCAGGCCCTGGCGCAGCAGTTGCCCCAGCGCCAGCCACACCACGGGCAGGAGCAGCGCCCGTACCGTCGTCCACCGGCGCCTCGGCGAGCCCGTGGTCCCGACGGCGGTGAGGACGCCCGCGGCCAGGGCGAGGAGGTAGGGGACCACGCCGGTACCGAGGGAGGTGACGGCCATGGCCACGGCGCGGGCGAGCTCCGGGCGATGCGCGGTGCACCAGTCGATGGCGGCCTGCTCGAAGGCGAACGGCGCCCAGCCGTGCGTGGCCACCACGGCCGCGACCACCGCGAAGGCCGACCACGCACCGACGAGCACCACCACCCACCGCCGACGCTCCGTCATCCGGTCAGCCGCCATCCCAGCCCTCCTGCCAGCACCGCCCGGGCCACCGGAACGCGGCCCCGCGCGGCCAGGGTAGCGAGCCCGCGCCCGACGGCACCGGCCGGCGTCCCCACCACGGCCTCGCGCGGGTCGTGGCCCCCGGCCGGTCGACGCCGGTTCACCAGGTCATCCTGAACGGCCCCGGCCACCGCCCCGCGCTGCCCCGCCGGGCCACCGGCGAACCCCGCCGACCAGCGCGGCACGCCCTCGACGGCCGATCAGAGGACCGGCGGCCCCGCCTCGACACGGCGGAGTACCGGGAGCAGCCGGTCCAGGTCGGGGCCGGTCTGCAGCTGGCGCTCGTCCCACCAGGTGGCACCGGCGTCGTGCAGCGGACCGATCACATCCCTGGCCCTGGCCGCGTCCGGCGGTGTGGCGCCACCGAGCACGAACTCGAAGGGGCGCTCGGCCGCGACCGTACGGTGTCTGCGCACATAGCCGACCAGATCCCGTACCTCCGCCACGTCCGGCGCCTGGCCGTGCCGGGCCGTCTCGAAGAGCGGCACCGCGCCGTCCCACCGCGCCGCCCGCCGCATCGGCGGGCGGCGCGGCCAGAACCCGCCGATCCACACCGGCGGACAGGGCCGCTGCGCGGTGGCGGGCAGCAAGGTCACGTCCCGGACCTCGTAGTGCCGGCCGTGGTGGTCCACCGCCTCGCCGGACCAGAAGCGCCTCAACAGCTCCAGCCCCTCGTCCAGTCGTTCGGCCAGGAGGCGCGGTTCGGAGGTGTCGCCGAAGCTGAGGTATTCGTCCTCGATCGGACCGCCCAGGCCGGCGGCGAAGACCACCCGGCCGCCGCTGAGGACGTCCAGGGTGGCGACCTGGCGGGCGAGTTGCTGCGGTCGGTACCGGGGGACCGGCGTCAGCAGGGTGCCCAGCCGGATCCGGGAGGTCGCCAGCGCGGCCGCGGTCAGCAGCATCCAGGGGTCGGCGAACGGACGCCCCTGGTGTCGTCGATGCAGTACGTGGTCCCAGACGAACAGGCCGTCCCAGCCTGCCTGTTCGGCGGCGGCGGCCACGGTCGCGACGTTGCGGGGGTCGGCGAAGTCGCCGAAGTTGGGGAGGTTGACGGAGAAGCGCATTCCAGCAGGATGCGCAGCAGCCCCGGAGCGGGCAAGAGGCGTGCCCCATCAGGATTCCCGAGCACCCGGGAAGTCACCCGGGTCCTGGCGTCAGCGGCCTCACGGAGTCGGACGAGCCCGGCAACCGTCCACCTGCACAGACGTGATCGGGTAGCGGAACGGGCCGCTCTGAGTACCCGTACTCAGGCCGGCCGGGCCGTGATCGCCGGAGCATGAAGGCATGCAATCAGCAGCGATACCGCGGATCGGCATCACCGCCGTCGGCTCCCACCTGCCGGCCCGCCGGCTCACCTCCCAGCAGCTTCAGGACGAGATCGCCGCGGTCGGCCGACTCGCCCTGCCGGAGCGGATGTTCGAGAAGGCGACCGGGATCCGCAGCCGGCACTTCGCCGCCGACGACGAGTACGCCTCCACCCTCGCCGTCGGCGCCGCCCGGCGCGCCCTCGACACCCGCGGGCTGCATCCGCGGGAGGTGGACCTGCTCCTGTTCGCCTCCGCCACCCGGGACGTCTGCGAGCCCGCCACCGCCCACATCGTGCAGGCCGAACTCGGCACCCGGGCCCACGCGTTGGACGTCAGCAACGCCTGCAACAGCTTCCTCAACGGGATCGACCTGGCCCGGGCGATGATCCTGGCCGGACGGGCCCGCCGCGCCCTGGTCGTCACCGGGGAGACCCCCAGCCGGGCCATGCGCCGCGCTCCCTCCGGCATCGCGGAGGTGCGCGACGGCTTCGCCGGCTACACCTTCGGCGACGCCGGGGCGGCCGTCGTCGTCGAGGCCGTCGAGCGGGGCGGCATCCTCGACATCGAGACCGCCACCGCCTCCGAGCACTGGGAGGCCGGCGGGATCCCCGGCGGCGGGTCCCGGCACCCGCGCGGTGACGAGCACAGCTACTTCCGCGGCGGCGGCAAGGAGTTGCGCGGCATCTTCGAGACGATCGGCCCTGCTGTTCTGGCCCGGCTCGCCGCCCGCACCGGCCTCGGCTGGGACGACTACGCCCGCGTCCTGGTGCACCAGGTGACGCTCCCGTACCTGGAACGTTTCGTCGAGCTGACCGGAGCGCCGGCCGGGAAGCTGGTGCTCACCGTCCCGGAGATCGGCAACGTCGCCAGCGCCACCCTGGGTGTCCAACTCGACCGGATACGCGACACGCTGGCCCCCGGGGACAAGGTCCTGCTGGTCGGCCTCGGCGGCGGCGTCAGCCTGATGACCATGGTCTGGGAGGCGTCGTGAGGACCGATCTGTGGGTGGTGGTCCCCGCCTACCAGGAGCAGGACCGCATCGACGGCGTGCTGCGCGCCCTCGCCGCCCAGCGCGACCGCGACTTCACCCTTCTCGTCGCCGACAACGGCTCCACCGACGGCACCGTCGCCACCGTCCGCGCGTTCGCCGCCCGCGCACCGTTCCCCGTCGAGGTGCTGGTCGAGCCGGAGAAGGGCGTCGGCTCCGCCGTGGACACCGCCTTCCGCCACGCCATCGCCCACGGGGCCACCCTGCTCGCCCGCACCGACGCCGACTGCCTGCCCGAACCCGGCTGGACCGCCGCCGCCCGGGCCGGCCTGCTGGACAGCGGAGGGCTCGTCTGCGGCCGGGTCACCGCCCGCCGCGACGAACACGGGCCGGCCGGGCGCGCGGTGTTCCTGCTCCTGGTCGCCCTCGGCGCCTTCTTCGGCCGGATCCGGCCGGCCCACCACCGCCGGCACGGCTACCTGACCCCGTACCGGATGCACGCGGGCAACAACATGGCGATCACCGCCGAGCTCTACCAGGCCGTCGGCGGCATGCCCCGCCGGCCCTCCCCCACCGACCGGGCGTTCCTCAACAGGGTCCGCCGGCACACCACGGCGGTGGTGCGCCGCCGCGACATGGTGGTGCAGAACTCCACACGGCGGATCCGCGCGTACGGGGTGGTGGGCACGGCCCGCTGGTACCTGGAACGTGGGGCCGGGCCGCGCCCGGTCGACGTCCGCTGAGCCGGCATCCAGGCATTCAGGCCTCCATCGGACCGGCCGTCGTCGACCGAACCCGCCGACGGCCGCCCACCCAGCCCACCTCCGCTCCCCGAAAGCAGCCCCCCGTGCTCGACCGCCTCGCCCACGCCCTGCGCACCGACCACCCCGAGCGGCCTGCCGTCCTGCGCCAGACCGCCCTGGGCACCGTCCGCCCGGTGATCCGCCGGGGCGAGCTCGCCGATCTGGCCGACGGCTACGCCGCCGCCCTGCACGCCCACGGCCTCGGCTCCGGCTCTCGCTCCGGCTCTCGCTCCGATCCCGGTCCCGGTCCCGGTCCCGGTCCCGGTCCCGGTCCCGGCGCGACCGTCGGCGTCGCCGTCCGTCCCGGCCCGCGCGCGCTGGCCGTCATGCTCGCCGCCCACCGGCTGGGCCTGCGGATCGCCGTCCTCGACCCGACCGCCGGACCCGACGTGCTCGCCGCCCGACTCGCACTGGCCCGCCCCGATCTCGTCCTCGCCGACGCCGCCGCCCAGGCCGTCGCCGGCTGGGCGGGGCCGCTGGCCCGCCGCGCCGACCTCGCACTCCCGCGGCTCACCGCGCTGGGGCCGGTCGCCACCCTCGGCCGCCGCCTGCCCGGCTGCGCACCCCGGCTGCGCCCGGCGGACTCCGCCCTGCCCGCTGCCCCGCCGGCCGCCCCGTCCGAGGGCGACGGCCACGGCCACGGCCACAGCAGCGAGGACGCGGTGATCGTCTTCACCTCGGGCACCACCGCCCGACCGCGCGCCGTCGTCCACACCCGCGCCGGCCTCGCCGCCGGGCTGGGCACCGTCGCCGACCTGGTCGGCCCGCGCCCCGGCACGGTCGTCCTCGGCGGCACCTTCTTCGTCCTCGTCCCGGCACTCGCCGCCGGCGCCGCCGTCGTCCTGCCCGCCCGCCGCCCCGCCGCGCTCGGCCGCCAGCTCGCCCGGCTCTCCCCCGCCCACACCTACCTCACCCCGCCGCAGCTGCGCGCCGCCCTCGCCGCCGGGGCTCGCTTCACCGGCCGGGTCTGGACGGGCTCCGCCCCCGCCGACGCCGCCCTGCTGCGCCGGGTCAAGCGGTCCGGCGCCGACGAAGCGTGGAGCGTCTACGCGCTCACCGAACTGTTCCCCGCCGCCGCGGTCGAGGAGGCGGACAAGAGCGCCCACGACGGGAACGGCGACCTCGTCGGCCACCCGCTGCCCGGCGTCCGGGCCCGCCTCGCCGAGGACGGCGAACTCCGGCTCACCGGGCCAGGCGCCCGCCACCGCTACCTCGGCGAGGAGCCCGACCCGTGGATCCGCACCGGCGACCACGCCGGCCTCACTCCCGACGGACGGATCGTCCTCGCCGGCCGCCTCAAGGACATGGTGCTGCGCCACGCCGAGAACATCTACCCGGGCCTGTACGAGCCCGCGCTGCACGTGCCCGGCGTCGAACTGGCCGTGCTGGTCGGTGTTCCCGACGGGAACGGGGACGAACGGCTGGTCGCCCTCGTCCAGCCCGCCCCCGGCACCGACCCGCGGCACCTGCGCACCGCCCTGCGCGGGCCGCTCGACCGCATGGGCTCCGCCCGTCCCGACGCCGTCCTGTTCGGCACCGTCCCGCTCACCGGCCGCTCCCGCAAACCCGACCGGGCCGCGGCATCCGCCCACTGCGCACAGGAGTTGACCCGATGAACCCGTCCGACCGCACGACCGCCACCGCGACGCCCGCCGCTACGCCCGCCGGGACCACCACCGCCACGGACCTCGTGTCCCTCGCCGCCGCCTGCCGCCGGGCCCGGCGCCGCGACCGACGCGTCTACCTGCACAGCCACCCCGCGCTCTTCGCGCTGCTCTGCGCCACCCGCCGCCGCCCGGTCCTGCGGCTCGGCCGCACCCTGCTGGTGCACGGCGCCGACGCCTACCACGAGGCCCTCACCCGCGTCCCGCTGCACCGCACCGCGCCCGGCACCACCGGCGGCGCGGCGGCCCGGCTGACCGACGGCGGCGCGCTGTTCGACCAGGACGGCGGCGACCACCGCACCGCCCGCCGTACGCTGGCCGCCGGCGTCGACACCAGCGCCCGCGCCCGGATCCGCCCGCTCTGGCAGGCCGTCCTCGCCGAGCGCGTCCCCGACCTGGCCACCGGGCACCTCGAACTCGTGGACCTCGTCAGGGAACTGGCCGGAACCACCGCCGCCGCCCTCACCGGTGCGACCGTCCCCGCACGTCGACTCGCCGACGCCGCAGCCGAGGCGGCCGCCGCTGCCGCCCGCGACCACCTGCCCGGACCGCGCCCGGGCCGAGCCCGCGCCGCGGCCGAGGCGGTCGACGCCGCGGCCCGCCTCAGCGCCCTGCTGCCCGATCCGCGTGACGCCATGGTCGCCGTCGCCGCCGTCAACACCACCCTCGCGGCCGTCCCCCGCGCCGTCGCCTGGTGCGCCGACGCCGGCCTGTGGGCGGCCGTCGACGGGGCCGGCGCGCCCCGTCTCGCCGCCGAACTGCTGCGCCTCACCGCGCCCTCCCCGCTGCTGCCCAGGGCGGCCGCCGCCGACGCCACTCTCGCCGGCCACCGGGTGCGCCGCGGCGACCGGCTGATCCTGGTCGCCCGGCACGCCGCCCTCGCCCACCACCGCGCTCCGAGCCCGGACCCGGCCGCCACCCAGGCCGTCTTCGGCACCGGCCCCCACGCCTGCCCCGGTGCGGGCCTGGCCCGCGCCCAACTCGCCGACGTGCTCCTCGCGCTGGCCCCCCACCGCCCGGTCGTCACCCGCGCCCGTGTCGACCGCCGCTGCGCCCTGCCCGGCTACGCCGAACTCACGCTCCGCCGAGGACGGTCCTGATGCGCATCGCCGTCACCGGCGCCTCCGGATTCTGCGGCGCCCACCTCGCCCGCACCGCCGCCGTCCTGGGCCTGGACGTCACCTGCCACGGCCGCCGCCCCGGCCCGGTCGGCCGCCACCTCGGCTGGGACGCCGCCGCCCACGACCCCGACTTCACCGGCGCCGACCTCGTCGTCCACTGCGCCGCCGCCGTCGCCGACCTGCCCCCGGGCCACCCGGCCGAGGCCCACCAGCACACCGTCAACGTCACCGGCACCGAGCGCGTCCTGCGCGCCGCCGCCGGCCGCCCCCTCGTCCACGTCAGCAGCGCCAGCGTCTACGACCCCCGCACCACCGCCGCCGTCCTCACCGAGGACCACCCCACCACCGCCGGCCACCTCAACGCCTACGGCCGCACCAAGGCCGCCGCCGAACGGCTCGCCCTCGCGGCCGGTGCCGTCGTCCTGCGCCCCCGCGCCGTCTACGGCCCCGGAGACCCGCACCTCCTTCCGCAGCTGCTCGGCCGGGCCCGGTACGGCCTGCTGCCGCTGCCCGGCCGGGACCTCCCGCTCAGTCTGACCGCCGTCGCCAACCTCACCGACGCCTGCCTGTCCGCCCTCGGCCTCACCGGCGCCGCGCCCTGGGCTCCCGGCGCCTACAACATCGCGGACGCCGCCCCGTACCGGCGCGACGACGCGCTGCGCCACATCCTCACCGTCCACCGCCGCCCCGCCCGGATCGCCCATCTCCCCGCGCCGCTCGTCCGGCTCGCCGCCCGCACCACGGTGGTCCCCGGCCTCACCCCGTACACCGTCGACCTCCTCACCCGCGGTGTCGTCCTCGACCTGACCCGCGCCCGCGCCCAGGGCTGGCACCCCGCCCACGACCTGCGCGACTACCGCCCCTGACACCTGTCCGAGCGAACGGGGGATGCCGGGAGAATCGCAGGAGGATGCTTGACAAACTCAACCTTTCATCCCTAGGGTCGCCATTGCTTCAGGTAGTGAAAAATTTCTACCCGCAAGCACCGGCTCCCCACCTCAAGACCGTGAGACCCCTCATGACTGACGCCATCCCCGCCGTGGTCGCCCGCCTGCGGGCCGAATTCTCCACCGGCCGGACCAGGCCGCTCACCTGGCGCCTGGACAGGCTGGCCGCCCTGCGCGCCCTGCTCACCGAACAGGCCGAGGCGTTCCAGCGGGCCCTGCACACCGACCTCGGCAAGAGCGCCGCCGAGGCGTACCGGACCGAGATCGGCTTCACGCTCGCCGAACTCGACCACACCGTCGCCCACCTGGCCGAGTGGCTGGACCCGAAGCCGGCCGCCGTACCGGAGGTCTTCCGCCCCGCCGAGGCCCGGGTCGTCCGCGACCCCCTGGGCGTGGTGCTGATCATCGCCCCCTGGAACTACCCGCTCCAGCTCGCCCTGGCCCCGCTCGTCGGCGCCCTGGCCGCCGGGAACACCGCCGTCCTCAAGCCCAGCGAACTCGCCCCCGCGACCTCCGCGGCCATCGCCGAGCTGCTGCCGCGCTACCTCGGCGAGGAGGCCGTGGCGGTCGTCGAAGGCGCCGTCCCGGAGACCACCGCCCTGCTGGAACAGCGCTTCGACCACATCTTCTACACCGGCAACGGCGTCGTCGGACGGATCGTCATGACCGCCGCCGCCAAGCACCTGACCCCGGTCACCCTGGAACTCGGCGGCAAGAGCCCGGTCGTGGTCGACCCCGGCACCGACCTCGGCGTCACCGCCCGGCGGATCGCCCGCGGCAAGTTCCTCAACGCCGGACAGACCTGCGTCGCCCCCGACTACGTCCTCGCCGTCGGCGACACCGCGGCCGGCCTGGAACGCGAACTGGCCGACGCCGTACGGGAACTGTTCGGCGAGGAGCCGGCCACCAGCACGGAGTACGGGCGCATCGTCAACGAGCGCCACTTCGACCGGCTCACCGCGCTGCTCGACGACGGACGCACCGTCACCGGCGGCGGGCACGACCGCGCCACGCGCTACCTCGCCCCGACCGTCCTCGCCGACGTGCCCGCGACCGCCCCCGTGATGCGGGCCGAGATCTTCGGCCCGATCCTGCCCGTCCTCACCGTCCCCGACCTCGACGCGGCGATCGCCTTCATCAACGAGCGCGACAAGCCGCTCGCCCTCTACGCCTTCACCGAATCCGCGGACACCAAGCGGCGACTGACCGAGGAGACCTCCTCCGGCGCGCTCAGCTTCGGACTCCCGGTCTCGCACCTGGCGATGCCCGACCTGCCGTTCGGCGGCGTCGGCGAGAGCGGCATGGGCCGCTACCACGGCGAGTACTCGATCGACACGTTCAGCCACACCAAGGCCGTCGTCGACAAGCCCCTCGGCTGATCCCGCCCCTGCCCTCCCCCTCCACCCTCACCCTCGCCACCGGACCGCTGGTCCCGCCGCCCCCTGAATCCCTCCGGAGCAACCGTCCATGACCCCGAACGAGCACGTCGACGCCGTGGCCGCCGAGACCCACAGGTTCGCCACCGCCGTACGCTCCGCCGACCCGGCCACTCCCGTCCCCACCTGCCCCGACTGGACCCTCGCCGACCTCCTCCGCCACGCCGGCAGCGTCCAGCGCTGGTTCACCGTCCTGCTGCGGCAACGCATCCAGGCACCGCCCACCAGCCGGGACGTCGACCTCAAGCTCCCCGAACGGGCCGAGGACTACCCGGCGTGGCTCACCGAGGCCGGCGCGGAAGCGGCCGCGACGTTCGCGGCGACCGACCTCGACGCCCCCATGTGGGCCTGGGGCGCCGACCAGCACGCCCGCTTCTGGGTGCGCCGGATGCTCTTCGAGACCCTCGTCCACCGCGTCGACGCCGAACTCGCCCTGGGGCTCAAGCCCGAGATCGACCCGGACCTCGCCGCGGACGGCGTGGCCGAATTCCTCACCAACCTGCCGCACGCCACCCTCTTCGCCCCGCACACGGCCAAGCTCCGCGCCGCCGATCGCACCCTCCGCTTCACCCGCACCGACGGCGACGGCGACTGGCTGATCCACCTGCGCCCCGACGGCTTCGGCCCGGCCCCCGCCGACGCGACCGCCACCGACGCCGACGCCACGGTCTCCGCCACCGCCGCCGACCTCCTGCTCCTCCTCTACGGCCGCACCGACCGCTCGGCACCCGGGATCACGGCCTCCGGGGACGAAGAACTGCTGGACCTCTGGTTCACCAACTCCGCCTTCTAGGCCGGCGCCCGAACCCACCGCACGACGGCCCGCGCCGGAACTCGGCGCGGGCCGGCCGGGGCTGTCGTCGGGGGACGTGGAGGACGTCGAACTCCAGAGCCATGCTGCCGACCCACCGCCGGCGGAAGTGCCTGAGTGTTTGCGCCAACATCGCGGACACGACACGACAGGCGCCGGTCCCGGTCCGCCGTCGGACTCACCACGCGCGGCACGTCCTCCGGTCTCCGGTGGAACCAGCGGCTCCGGATCGGCCACTTCGCCCGCACGGTGGAGCTCCGCGAGCAGCCGGACCTCGGCCCGACCGAGGAGTAGCCGGAGCGCCGAGGACGAGGCCGGGTGGCCCGTGGAACACCCCGGGCCACCCGGCCTCTCGGCGTGCGCCCGAGCCCGGCACCCCCGCCTGTGCGGAGGTCGCGCCGCGCCGGGCACCCGCCCCGGGGTCAGCCGAGTGAGGATCCGGCTGCGCCGAGGGTGTCCCGCAGCCACTGCTCGACGCCTGCCACGTGCACCGTCGCCCAGGCCTGCGCGAGGTCGGGGCGGCGGTGGGCGATCGCGTCGAGGATGGCGCGGTGCTGCTGGCGGGTCCGGTCGGCCGCGCCTTCCTCGGTCAGCCCGCGCCAGATCCGCGCCCGGGCGGTCGGGCCGGACAGGCCCTCGACGAGCGAGCACAGGACGGTGTTGCCCGAACCGGCTGCGATCCTGCGGTGGAACTCCAGGTCGTTGTCGATCAGTTCTTGCAGGGAGGCGTCGTCGCTCAGGCTCTCCAGGATCTCCCCGAGGGCGGCGATGTCCTCGTCCGGCATCACTCGGGCCGCCATGGCCGCGGCAGCGGGCTCCAGAATGCGGCGGACCTCCAGGAACTCCAGCACCGAGTCGTCCTGGTGGAAGTCGACGACGAAGCCCAGGGCGTCCAGCAGCAGGTTGGGCTCCAGGCTCGTCACGTACGTGCCGTCCCCCTGGCGTACGTCGAGCACCCGGATGAGCGAGAGGGCCTTCACGGCCTCACGCAGGGAGTTGCGCGACAGACCGAGCCGCTCGGCCAGGTCGGCCTCCTTGGGGAGTCGCGAACCAGGGCGCAGCTCACCACTGACGATCATGGCTTTGATCTTCTCGATCGCCGAGTCGGTGACTGGCACGCTCCTGCCTCCCTGGTCCTGATCGTTGCAGCATAGCTTCCATGGCACCCGCCCGGAGATCGCCTTGACCGCGAAAGGTCAAGACCATCCGGCAAGATCCCTGAGGAGGCCGTCCGTCCCGGGTGGGCCGCACTCCGCCCGCGGCGGCTACGGTCCCGGCGGACCGGCACGTCCCTCCGCGGGCCGACCCGGGGCGCCGAGCCCGTACACGCGGATCGCGTTGTGCCGGAACACCGCGTCCCTCTCCCCCGCGCCGAGCCGGTCCGTGAGGCGCCGGGTGATCCGGACGACCTCGGCGTAGTCGGCCCGAAGGGTGCATACCGGCCAGTCGGAGCCGAAGAGGAGGCGTTGCGGGCCGAAGGCGTCCAGGGCGGTGTCGGCGTACGGCGCGAGGTCCTCCGTGCGCCACCGACCGGGGGCGGCCTCGGTGACCAGGCCGGAGAGCTTGCACACGGTGTTGGGCAGCGCGGCCAGGCGGCGCAGGTCCGCTGCCCAGGGGTCGAGCGTGCCCTCGGAGATCGGGGGCTTGCCGAGGTGGTCGAGGACGAACGTCAGGTCGGTGAGCCGGGCGGCCGCGAGGGCTGCGGCGGGCAGTTGGTGCGGTTTGACGACGAGGTCGTAGGCGAGGCCGGAGCCGGCGACGGCGATCAGGCCGCGCTGGACGTCGGGGCGCAGCAGCCAAGCGGGGTCGGGTTCCTCCTGGACCTGGTGCCTGATGCCCACCAGTCTTTCTCCGCCGGGGAGTTCACGCAGGGCGGCGATCGCTTCGGCAACGTCGGGGGCGGTGAGGTCGGTCCACCCGACGACGCCGGCGATCAGGTCGCTGCCGTCGGCCAGGGCCAGCAGTTCGGGGGTTTCCTCGGGGACGCAGACGGTCTGCACGACGACCGTGGCGACCGCTCCGGCCTCCGTGGCTTCGGGGGCGAGGTCGGCGGCGGTGAAGGAGCGGGCCAGTGGAGCGAGGGCCTCTCCGGTGATCCAGGGCTGCGGCCGCGTGTCGAGGTCCCAGACGTGGTGGTGCGCGTCGATGATCTGAGGTCCGGTCACAGTTCCCACACCACCGGGAGGCCGGCCCCGGCGTCGGAGTAGTCGTGGCTGATGTCGAGCAGTTCGCCCATCTTCTCCTGCCAGGCGGTGTTGACCGGGAGGTGCTCCAGTGCGGCGAGGAGACGGGTGTAGCTCTCGCACTCCAGCTGGTGGAACAGTTCGCAGCCGCTGCGCCAGATCGTCCACGAGGTGACGCCGGCGGCCCGGATGGCGGCGGTGAGTTCGGCGGGCACCGTGCGGTGGGCCGCCTCGTACTCGGCGATCCGATCGGCGCGGACGCGGGTGTGCAGGGCGACTCTCATGGCTGCTCCGGGCGGGTGGGGTCGACGATGACGACGTGCAGGGTGCGGGGGCCGTGCACGCCTTCCACGCGGTCGAGTTCGATGTCGCTGGTGGCGGAGGGGCCCGAGATGAAGGTCAGCGGCAGCGAGGGGTCGAGGCGGGCGAGGGCGTCGGGGACGTCGGCGGTGATCTGTCCGGCGTGGATGACGCACAGATGGTAGTCGGGGACGAGGGTGAGGACGCGGCGGCCCTGGCCGGGGCCGGTGTCGAGGACGATGGTGCCGGTGACGGCGATGCCGGCGGCGGCGAGGGTGACGGCGCCGTCCAAGGCGTTCAAGGTTGGGACGTCCAGCGGTTCCGGGTGCCACTGCCAGTCTCCGGACGGCAGCAGCTCGACGGGAAAGCCACCGGGCAGCGCCAGGTTTCGCGCCCCGCACGCGGTGAGCGCGGCGGCGATGGCGGCCGGCAGGCCCGCCTGATCGGTGCGGGTGACGTGCGCCCGGTAGTCGGCGACGCGTTCGGCGAACAGGGCGACGGTGTCCTCGCCCGGCTCGGTGTGGCTGCGCCGGTAGGTCCGGGGTACGGGGACGTCGGTGGGCAGTTCGTCGGCGGGGACGTCGGTGAGCGCGGCGCGGATACGGCCGAGGATGGCCTGACGGCTGTTCATGCTTCTTGGTCCCTGTTCTTGCGCCACCAGGTGCGGAAGGACTCGGCGGGGGGTGCGGGGGTGTCGCGGGTGTCGGACCAGCCGTGCAGCGGGCCCGGCAGCCGGCCGATGCGCCCGTTCCGGGCGAGGGCCCGGCCGCCGAGGGCGGCGGCCTTCTGGGCGGCGGAGAGCAGGCGCGGGGAGTCGAGGACGGCGGCGGCGGCCTTCATGGCCAGTGCCTCCGCCCGCTTCGGCTTGCTCTCGACGGCCTTGGCCCTCAGGTGGGCCAGCACCTCGGGGATGTCGATCTTGACGGGGCAGGCGTCGTAGCAGGCCCCGCACAGCGTGGAGGCGAACGGCAGCGAAGCGGCGTTCTCCACGCCGACGAGCTGCGGGGTGAGGACGGCGCCGATCGGTCCGGGGTAGACGGAGCCGTAGGCGTGGCCGCCGGTGCGCTCGAAGACGGGGCAGACGTTGAGGCAGGCCGAGCAGCGGATGCAGCCGAGGACCTGGCGTCCGACCTCGTCGGCGAGGGTGTCGGTGCGGCCGTTGTCGAGCAGCACCAGGTGGAACTGCGACGGGCCGTCGCCGTCGGTGGTGCCGGTCCAGGTGGAGGTGTACGGGTTCATCCGCTCGCCGGTGGAGGAACGCGGCAGCAGCTGGAGGAAGACCTCCAGGTCGCGCCAGGTGGGGACCACCTTCTCGATGCCCATGACGGTGATGAGGGTTTCGGGCAGGGTGAGGCACATGCGGCCGTTGCCCTCGGACTCCACGACGACCACGGTGCCGGTGTCGGCGGTGGCGAAGTTGGCGCCGGAGACGGCCACCTTGGCGGTGAGGAACTTGCTCCGCAGGTGCAGCCGGGCGGCTTCGGCGAGTTCGCGCGGGTCGTCGCCGAGGCCGTCGGGTGCGGGCTGCCCCCAGCGGGCCATTTCGGCGGTGAAGAGGTCGCGGATCTCGCTGCGGTTCTTGTGGATCGCGGGGACGAGGATGTGGGAGGGCCGGTCGTCGCCGAGTTGGACGATGAGTTCGGCGAGGTCGGTCTCGTAGGCGGTGATCCCGGCCTCGGCGAGGGCCTCGTTGAGGCCGATCTCCTGCGTGGCCATCGACTTGACCTTCACCACCTCGCGCTCGCCGGTGGCCCGCACGAGTTCGGTGACAATGCGGTTGGCCTCGGCGGCGTCGCCCGCCCAGTGCACGGTGCCGCCCGCCGCGGTGACAGCGGCCTCCAACTGGACGAGATAGCGGTTGAGGTGACGTGAGGTGCGCTTCTTGATCGCGGCGGCAGCATCACGCAGCTGCTCCCAGTCGTCCAGTTCGGAGGCGACCGCGAGCCGCTTGTCGCGGATGGTGGTGGTGGCGCGCTTCAGGTTGGCGCGCAGCTGCTGGTCGGCAAGCGCGGTGCGGGCCGCCTCGGGGAAGGACGGCGAGCCGAGCCAGACGACGCCACGGCTGCCGGGATTGCTCATCGTGCGGTTCCTTCGGTGGCGGCGAGGATCTCGGCCAGGTGCAGGGTCCGCACGGGCGCGCCCTGGCGGGACAGTCCGCCGCCGATGTGCATCAGGCAGGAGTTGTCGGCGGCGCACAGGACCTCGGCACCGCTCGCCAGGACGGCGGTGTTCTTGTCGGCGAGCATCGCGGCGGAGGTGTCGGCGTTCTTGACGGCGAACGTGCCGCCGAAGCCGCAGCAGGAGTCGGCCGCGGGCAGGTCGACCAGCTCAAGGTCCTCGACGGCGCGCAGTAGCCGGTCGGGGCGGTCGCCGAGGCGAAGGCCGCGCAGGGAGTGGCAGGTGGGGTGGTAGGCGACGCGGTGCGGGAAGCGGGCGCCGACGTCCGTGACGCCGAGCACGTCGGTCAGGAACTCGGTGAACTCGTACACCCGGGGCACCAGTTCGGTGACCTGCTGCTGGAGGTCGGTGTTCCCGTGGTCGCGGGCGAGCAGGGGGTGGTTGTCGCGGACCATCCCGGCGCAGGAGGCGGAGGGGGTGATCACGGCGTCGTAGTCGGCGAAGGTCCGGGCGAAGCGGGCCACCAGCGGGAGGGCGTCGGGGCGGTAGCCGGTGTTGAAGTGCATCTGGCCGCAGCAGGTCTGTTCCCGCGGGAACTCGACGCGGTGGCCGAGTCGCTCCAGCACGGTCACCACCGCGCGGCCGGTGTCGGGGAAGAGCGTGTCGTTGAAGCAGGTGATGAACAGGGCGACGCGCATCAGCTCACCACCTCGGGCGTGGGGACGTCCGCGGGCAGCAGTCCGCGGTCCTTGAGGTCCGCCCAGAGTACCGCCGGGACGGGGTGGTGGAGCATGGTGGCGGCGTCCCGGACCTCACCGGCGCTACGGGTGCCGACCAGGACGCTCGCCACCGCCGGGTGCCCGAACGGGAACCGCAGGGCGGCGGCGCGCAGCGGTACGCCGTGCCGCTCGCAGACGGCCTTGAGATCGAGCGCGCGGTTCAGCAGGTGGTCGGGCGCGGCCGTGTAGTCGAAGGTGGCGCCGGGGCGGGGGTCGGCGAGCAGGCCGGAGTTGAAGACGCCGCCGATGACGACGCCGACGCCCCGCTGCTGGGCCAAGGGCAGCAGCTCGGTCAGCCCCTGCTGGTCGAGGAGGGTGTAGCGGCCGGCCAGCAGGACCGCGTCGATGTCGGTCTCGCGGATGAAGCGGGCGGGCAGCTCGGCCTGGTTCATGCCGATGCCGATCGCCCCCAGGACACCTTCGGCGCGCAGGCGTTCCAGTTCCGGGTAGGCCTCGGTGAGCGCCTGTTCGGCGTGGTCGTCGGGGTCGTGCAGGTAGGCGATGTCGATCCGGTCGAGGCCGAGCCGGTTCAGGCTGTCCTCGATGGAGTGGCGTACGCCCCGGGCGCTGAAGTCCCAGACGCGGCGGTGGGTGGCGGGGACGGCGAAGCCGTTGGCCAGGTCGTCGCCGTCGCCGGAGGGAGCCGGCTCCAGCAGCCGGCCGACCTTCGTGGAGAGCGTGTACTGGTCCCGGGGGAACTCGCGCAGGGCGTCGCCGAGCCGGCGCTCCGACAGGCCCAGGCCGTAGTGCGGGGCGGTGTCGAAGTACCGTACGCCGGACTCCCAGGCTGCGGTGACGGCCTGTTCGGCCTGCGCCTCGGTGACCGGGGTGAACAGGTTTCCGATGCCGGCGGCGCCGAACGCGAGTGCGGTCACGTGCGCCGTGCTGCGGCCGAGCGGGTTGTGGCGCGGCTTCACCGGCGTGGCTCCGGTCGCAGGCGCAGGCCGGCCATGCCGCCGTCCACGGCGAGCGCGGTGCCGGTGACGCTGGCGGCGGCCGGGGAGGCGAGGTAGGCGATGGCGGCGGCGACCTCTTCGGCGCTGACCAGCCGGCCGGTGGGCTGGCGGGCATTCAGGGCGGCGCGTTCGGCGGCCGGGTCGTCGGCCGCGTCGAGCAGCCGGGCGACCCACGGGGTGTCGACGGTGCCGGGGTTGACGCAGTTGACCCGGATGCCGTCGCGGACGTGGTCGGCGGCCATGGCCAGGGTGAGCGAGAGGACGGCGCCCTTGCTCGCCGAGTACAGCGCGCGCTGGGGCAGTCCGGCGGTGGCGGCGATGGAGCAGGTGTTGACCACCGAGGCGTGGGCCGAGCGGCGCAGGTACGGCAGGGCGGCGCGGGTGGTGCGGACGATGCCGAGCACATTGACGTCCAGGACGCGGTGCCACTGCTCGTCGGGGTTGTCCTCGACGGTACCGGCGGCGCCGATGCCGGCGTTGTTGACCAGGATGTCGATCCCGCCGAGCGCTTCGGCCGCCGCCTGAACGGCCTCGCGGACCGAGCGGTCGTCGGCGACGTCGGCGGTGAAGCCGCGCAGCGGGACGGGGACGCTGCTCGGGTCGAGGTCGAGGACGGCGACGTCCGCTCCGCGTTCGCCGAGCAGGCGGGCGGTGGCGAGTCCGATGCCGGAGGCTCCGCCGGTGACCAGGGCGGTGAGTCCCTGGAGGTCGCGGGTGGTCATGAGCGCTCCTCCTTGTCGTGGCCCGCCAGGTCGGCTGCCCAGAACGCGCCGTCGGGGTAGGTGTAGGTGTCGATGGTGGCCTGGTGCATGGTGGCGGAGAAGCCGGGCAGGGCAGGGGCTCGGTAGTGGCCGGCGTCGATGACGACGGGGTCGAGGAAGTGCTGGTGGAGGTGGTCGACGTACTCGATGACCCGGTCCTCGGTGGTGCCGGAGAGCGCGACGTAGTCGAACATCGACAGGTGCTGGACCAGTTCGCACAGGCCCACGCCGCCGGCGTGCGGGCAGACCGGGACGCCGAACCTGGCGGCGAGCAGCAGGATGGCGAGGTTCTCGTTGACGCCGGCCACCCGGGCCGAGTCCAGCTGGAGGACGTCGAGGGCGCCGGCCTGGAGCAGTTGCTTGAAGACGATGCGGTTCTGCACGTGCTCGCCGGTGGCGACCCTGATCGGGTGGACACCCTTGCGGATGGCGGCGTGGCCGAGGACGTCGTCCGGGCTGGTGGGCTCCTCGATCCAGTACGGGTCGAACTCGGCGAGGGCGTTCGTCCACTCGATCGCCTCGGCGATGTTCCAGCGCTGGTTGGCGTCGATCGCCATCCGGATGTCCGGGCCGACGGCGGCGCGGGCGGCGCGGCAACGGCGGACGTCGTCCTGAAGGTCGGCGCCGACCTTCAGCTTGATCTGGGCGAAGCCGTCCGCGACGGCCTGCTTGGCGAGGCGGGTGAGCTTCTCGTCGCTGTAGCCGAGCCAGCCGGGCGAGGTGGTGTAGGCGGGATAGCCGCGGCGCACGAGTTCGGCGGCCCGGGCGGGTGCGCCCTGTCTGCCCTTGCGCAGCAGTTCGAGAGCCTCGTCGGGCGTCAGCGCGTCGGCGATGTAACGGAAGTCGACCTGGGAGACCAACCACTCGGGGTCGGCGTCGACGAGCAGCTGCCACAGCGGCTTGCCCTCGCGCTTGGCGGCGAGGTCCCAGACCGCGTTGACGACGGCCCCGATGGCCATGTGCATCACGCCCTTCTCGGGGCCGAGCCAGCGCAGCTGGCTGTCACCGATCAGGTCGCGGTACAGGGAACCGGGGTCGGCGCACAGCTCGGCGACGGAACGCCCGACGATGTGCGGGCGCAGCGCGTCGATGGCGGCGACCTGGACGTCGTTGCCACGGCCGATGGTGAAGGTGAACCCGTGGCCCTCCGGCTCGCCGTCGGAGGTGCGCAGCACCAGGTAGGCGGCGGAGTAGTCGGGGTCCGGGTTCATGGCGTCGGACCCGTCCAGCTCCCGCGAGGTGGGGAAGCGGATGTCGTAGGTGTCGACGGCGGTGATCCGCGCCGCTGTGGTTGCGGACAAGGTGGTGCCTTTCACGCGTTGGAGAAGGTCTGGCGCTGGGTGCCGAGGCCGTCGATGGCCAGTTCGACGGTGTCGCCCGCGCGCAGGTAGGGGTTGCCGGGCAGGCCCAGGGCCACGCCGGCCGGGGTGCCGGTGTTGATGACGTCTCCGGGGCGCAGCACCATGTACTGGCTGAGGTACCAGACGGTGTGGGCGACGTCGAAGATCATGTTCTTGGTGCTGCCGTCCTGGCGGGTCTCGCCGTTGACGGCCAGCCGGAGGCCCAGGGCCTGCGGGTCGCCGGCCTCGTCCGGGGTGACCAGCCAGGGGCCGAGCGGGTTGAAGGTCTCGCAGGACTTGCCGAGGTCCCACTGCCCGGAGTACTCCAGCTGGAACTCGCGTTCGGACACGTCGTTGCTGATCGCGTAGCCCGCGACGTGGGCGAGGGCCTGTTGGGGCGAGTCCAGGTAGCGGGCCTCGCGGCCGATCACGACCGCGAGTTCGACCTCCCAGTCGGTCTTGGCCGAGCCGCGCGGGATCAGCACCCGGTCGTAGGGGCCGACCACGGTGGAAGGGTCCTTCATGAAGACCACCGGCCGGGTGGGGACGGCAGCGCCGGTCTCCTCGGCGTGGTCGCGGTAGTTGAGGCCGATGCAGACGACCTTGCCCGGCCGGGCGACGGGTGCGCCGATCCGCAGGCCGGCCGCGTCGATCGGAGGGAGCTCACCGGCGGCCAGGGCGGCGCGAACGCGGTCGATCCCGTCCGAGGCGAGGAACGCTCCGTCGATGTCACCGGTCAGGCCCGTGAGCGCGAAGACCCGGCCGTCGTCACCGAGGGCTGCCGGAACCTCTTCTCCCGCCGGTCCGATCCGCAGTAGCTTCATGCCCTGACTCCCGTCATAGGTCTGCGGGCCGGGCCTCTTCACCGGCCAACACATCGGATGAATCCGTGACGCCCTGACCATACGAGCCTCAGTCACATCCTCGCAAGAAGTCCTCCGATGTTTGCCGGACGCGTCAGCTGTACGCTCTCTAACCATCCGTCAAATATGCAGCTCAGAGTGGAAATACCGCTTCATCCACGACACGGTGCGGAAACCCGGACGTCACGGTTGAGAATCATCCGAGGTTTCCTCTTGTCAGTCAGATGTCAGGCTCGTATGGTCCTCGTGACCCGCAAGCCATCCGATGACTGTGGGAAGCGCGATCCGGAGCCGTCTGCCACGGGCCGCCGCAACAGGAACCGGCCTCCCTCCTGGTGAGGGCTGGAAGGGAGGCCGACTCCCCCCGCCCGCTTCGCCCACCGGAACGGGCGACTCGGCCTCCCACCACGCCGGCTCCACGCCCCACGGGGGAGCCCGGACATCCCAGCCAAGGAGATCAGCACCATGAAGCCTCGCTCCTCCAGAATCGCGGCCACGGCCGCCGCCGTAGTCGTCCTGGCGGGGGCCGCCACGGCCTGCAACCGCGGCAGCGCGACGGACTCCGCCGCCGGCGGCAAGCCGGCGCTCGGCATCGACCTGCCGCGTGCGGACTCCGACTTCTGGAACTCCTATGCGCAGTACGTCAAGCAGGACGCCACCGCCCAGGGCCTGAACACCCTGCCGGTGAGCAACTCGCAGAACGACGTCACCAAGCTGGTCGCCAACGTCCAGGTCTTCCAGAACACCGGCGCCAAGGCCGTCGTCATGGCCCCGCAGGACACCGGCGCGATCGCGTCCACCCTCGACCAGCTGTCCGCCAAGAAGATCCCCGTGGTCAGCGTCGACACCCGTCCCGACAAGGGGAACGTCTACATGGTGGTGCGCGCCGACAACAAGGCGTACGGCACCAAGGCCTGTGAGTTCCTCGGCAAGCAGCTCGGCGGCAAGGGCAAGGTCGCCGAACTCCAGGGCGCGCTCAGCTCCGTCAACGGCCGCGACCGCTCCGAGGCCTTCGCCGCCTGCATGAAGGAGAACTTCCCCGACATCCAGGTGATCGAGCTGGCCACCGACTGGAAGGGCGACGTCGCCTCCGCGAAGCTCCAGTCCACCCTGGCCGCCAACCCGGACCTGGGCGGCGTCTACCTGCAGGCCGGCGGCGTCTTCCTGCAGCCCACCCTCGCCCTGCTCCAGCAGAAGGGCCTGCTCAAGCCCGCCGGCCAGCCCGGCCACATCGCCATCGTCTCCAACGACGGCATCCCGCAGGAGTTCGACGCGATCCGCAAGGGCGACATCGACGCGACCGTCTCCCAGCCCGCCGACCTCTACGCCAAGTACGCGCTGTTCTACGCGCAGGCCGCGGCCGAGGGCAAGACCTTCCAACCCGGTGCCACCGACCACCAGTCGACCATCGTCTCCCTGCCCAACGGTTTGGAGGACCAGCTCCCCGCTCCCCTGGTCACCAAGGAGAACGTCGACGACAAGTCCCTCTGGGGCAACGGCGTAGGCAAGTAGCCCCACCGACCCCACGTGAGCGGCGGCCCGGGCTCCCCTCTCGGCGCCGCCGTTCTCGGATCCTGCGGAAAGGACACCCCCGCCATGGCGGACCCCAGCCCCGTCCGGGGCCCCGTCGTCGAGGCCGACGGGATCAGCAAGCGCTTCGGCGCCACCGTCGCCCTCAGCGACGCCCGCATCTCGGTCGCGCCCGGCGAGTCGCACGCCCTGGTCGGCCGCAACGGCGCGGGCAAGTCCACGCTCGTGTCGATCCTCACCGGCCTGCAGAACCCCGACACGGGCACCCTGCGCTTCAACGGCGAGCCGGCTCCCGCCCCCGGCGACGCCGACGCCTGGCGCTCCCGGGTCGCCTGCGTCTACCAGCGCTCCACCATCATCCCCGCGCTGACCGTCGCCGAGAACCTCTTCGTGGACAGGCAGAGCACCGGCGCCCTGCGCCCGATCAGCTGGAAGCGGCTGCGCGGCCGCGCCACCGAGCTGCTCGCCGAGTACGGCGTGGACGTCGACCCGACCGCGCGCGCCGAGGACCTGAGCGTCGAACAGCGCCAGTTCGTCGAGATCGCCCGGGCGCTGTCCTTCGGGGCCCGCTTCATCATCCTGGACGAGCCCACCGCGAAGCTCGACGCACGCGGCATCGAGCGGCTCTTCGACAAGCTGCGCTCGCTACAGGAACAGGGCGTCGCCTTCCTGTTCATCTCCCACCACCTGCAGGAGGTCTACGACCTCTGCACCACCGTCACGGTCTACCGCGACGCCCGGCACATCATCACCGCGCCGGTCGCCGAACTCGACCAGCAGGCCCTGGTGGAGGCCATGACCGGCGAGAGCGCCCGGGGCAGCGAGCCCGCCTGGTCGGTGACGAGCCGCACGCGCACCGACGGCGCCCCACTGCTGGAGGTCTCCGGCCTCAGCCTGGCCGGCGCCTACCAGGCCTTCTCCCTGACCGCGCGGGCCGGCGAGGTCGTGGGCCTGGCCGGGGCGGCCGCCAGCGGCAACGTCCGGCTCGGCGAGACCATCGCCGGCCTGCACCGCCCGCAGGCCGGCACGATCACCGTCGCGGGCCGCCCGGTGCGCACCGGGCGCGTTCCCGCCGCTCTCGCGGCCGGCATCGGATTCGTGCCCGAGGACCGGCACATCCAGGGCCTCATCCCGCAGCGCAGCGTCGCCGAGAACGCCACCCTGACCGTCACCGACCAGCTCGGGCCGTTCGGCACGGTGCTGCCCTCGCGCACCCGGGCCTTCGCCGAGCGGATGATCGGCGACCTCGACATCAAGACGCCCGGCCCCTCGGCCCCGGTGTCCGCCCTGTCGGGTGGAAACCAGCAGAAGGTGGTCATCGCCCGGGCGCTGGCCACCGAGCCGCACGTCCTGGTGGCCATCCGGCCCACCAACGGCGTCGACGTCAAGTCGAAGGAGTCCCTGCTCGGCACCCTTCGCGAGGTCGCCGACGCCGGGAAGAGCGCTCTGATCGTGTCCGACGAACTCGACGACCTGCGGGTCTGCGACCGCGTCGTGGCCATGTTCCACGGCCGCGTCGTCGCCGAGTTCGAGCACGGCTGGAGCGATGAACAGCTGGTCGCAGCCATGGAGGGCATGCCCGGCCGGACCGACACGAAGGAACGCGATGTCTCCCACCACTGAGGTACGCCCGCTCGCGGCCACCGCCCCCGCCACGCCGGTCGGCCGGCGCTTCGACCTCGCGCGCTACCGCGACCTGTCGCTCGTACCGGTCCTGCTCGTCCTGGGCGTCATCGGTTTCGCCGTCTCGCCCGCCTTCCTCACCTCCGACAACCTCCTGGGCGTCGGTCAGCAGGCCACCGAACTGAGCCTGCTGGTCCTGGCCGAGGCGCTGATCCTGATCGTCGGCCGGATGGACCTGTCCCTGGAATCCACCATCGGCGTGGCCCCCGTCATCGCCGTCTGGCTGGTCCTGCCCGACCACGGCGCCCGTTTCAACGGCCTCGGGCTCTTCCCCTCCTGGACGGCCATCCCGCTGTGCCTGGCCGTCGGCGCGCTCATCGGGGCGATCAACGGCTTCCTGATCCTCAAGCTGCGCCTCAACGGCTTCATCGTCACCCTCGGCGCGCTCACCCTGCTCCGCGGCCTCCAGGTCGCGATCTCCCAGGGCCAGTCGATCGTCAACCTGCCCGGTTCCTTCACCTACCTCGGCAGCACCAGCTGGCTCGGCGTCCCGGCGGCGATCTGGATCTGCGCCCTGCTCTTCCTGGCCGGCGGCGGCGCCCTCGCCTGGCTGCGCCACGGCCGCGCCCTGTACGCCATCGGCGGCAACCCCGAGGCCGCCCGCGCCGCGGGCATCCGGGTCGACCGGATCACCTGGATCGTGCTGATCCTCGGCGGCCTGCTGGCGGCCTTCGCCGGTGTCCTCTACACCGGCCACTACGGCTCCATCTCCGCCGACCAGGGCAACGGGTGGATCTTCCAGGTCTTCGCCGCCACCGTCATCGGCGGCGTCAGCCTCAACGGCGGCCGCGGCACCCTCTTCGGCGCCCTGACCGGTGTGCTGACCCTCCAGCTCGTGGTCAACGTCATGACCCTCGCGGGCGTGCCACCGCTGTGGAACCAGTTCCTCAACGGCGCGATCATCATCGTCGCGCTGATCATCTCCCGCTTCGCCTCGGGCGAGAAGCAGGAGTGACGGGTCCCACCGCCTGAGAGCCGCCGAAGCGGCGCGACCAGCCCGGCGGGTAACCGGTCGCGCCGCTTCGGGCTCCCCTTCCCCGCCTCTCGACCGACCACCACTCCCATGCCCGCACGCAGGAGGCGAACACCCATGGCGGTGACCGACCAGGCCATCGAGAGGATCAAGGAGATGATCGTCTCCGGTGCCCTGCCTCCCGGCGCGAGACTCCCCAACGAAGCCGATCTCGCCGACCAGCTCGGGCTGTCGCGCAACTCGCTGCGCGAGGCCGTCCGGGCGCTCACCGCGATGCGGATCCTCGTCCCCAGGCAGGGCGACGGCACGTACGTATCCGGCCTGGAACCCCACCTCCTGCTGGAAGCCATGGCCTTCGCCGCCGACGTCTCCCACGGGCACACGGCCCGGCAACTCCTCCAGGTACGGCGCCTGCTGGAGCCACAGGCCACCGCCCTCGCCGCCGGCCTGCTCACCGACGGACACCTGCGAACGCTGCGGGCCGTCCTCGACCGGAGCGCCGCGGCCGCCGGCATCGAGGAGTTCATCGAGCTGGACATCGACTTCCACCGCACCATCGCCGATGCCGTCGGCAACCCGGTGCTGTCCACCCTGCTCGGCATCCTCTCCACCCACACCCAGCGGCTGCGCATCGTGCGCGGTACCCGCACCACCGCCCGCGAGCAGGCCCACCGCGAACACGAGGCCATCTGGCAGGCGCTGGTCGACCGCGACGCCGTCCTGGCCGCCAGTGCCAGCACCGTGCACGTCGCCGCCGTCGAGGACTGGCTGGCCGCCGGCACCGGCTCCCTGGGCCTCGGCACCGTCGCCTGACGGACGTGCCGGGTCCCGCACATCCTTTCCCCCGCCAATGCGCACGACACCCACCGCCCAGGACGGTCTCACACATGAAGAGCGTAACCATCCGGACCACCCGCACCGGCTCCGTCGCCGTGTTGCTCGCCGGCTGCCTCACCGCCTGCGGGGTCACCGACGACGCCGGCGACTCCCGCCCGCGGATCGGCATCGACATCCCCCGCGCCGACTCCGACTTCTGGAAGGCGTACGCGAAGTACCTCCAGCAGGAGATCGACGACCAGCATCTGCGTGTGCTGCCCCCGACCCATTCGGACGGCGACGAGGCGACGTTCACCGCCAACATCCACAAGCTGGCCGCCCGGCATCCCAAGTCCATCGTCATGGCGCCGCAGAACACCATGGCCACCGACTTGACACTCTCCGACCTGTTCCGTGCGAACGTCCACGCGATCAGCGTGGACACCGAACCGGAGCACGGCAGCGTCTACATGGTGGTACGCGCCGACAACCGCTCGTACGGCGCCAAGGCCTGCGAGTTCCTCGGCAAGCAACTCGGCGGCAAGGGCAAGGTGGCCGAGCTCCAGGGCGCACTGAGTTCCATCAACGGATACGAACGCTCCGAGGGATTCGCCGCCTGCATGAAACGCAACTTCCCCGGCATCCAGGTGATCGCGCTGGCCACCGAGTGGAAGGGCGACATCGCCTCCGCCAAGCTCCAGTCCACCCTTGCCGCCAACCCGGACCTGAACGGCATCTACCTGCAGGCCGGCGGTGTCTTCCTCCAACCCACCCTCGCCCTGCTCCAGCAGAAGGGCCTGCTCAAGCCCGCCGGCCAGAGCGGCCACATCGCCATCGTCTCCAACGACGGCATCCCCGCCGAGCTCGATGCGATCCGCAAGGGCGACATCGACGCGACCGTCTCCCAGCCCGCCGACCTCTACGCCAAGTACGCCCTGTACTACGCCAAGTCCGCCGCCGAGGGCAAGACCTTCCGACCCGGGCCCACCGACCACGGGTCGACCATCGTCTCCCTGCCCAACGGCCTGGAGGACAAGCTCCCGTCATCCCTGGTCACCAAGGAGAACGTCGACGACCCGTCGCTCTGGGCCAACCACGCCGCGGGCTGACCGAGACGGCCCCAGAACCGGACCGGCAGCCACCGCGACAACGGGACGACGGGACTCCGGTCCGTGCACCACCACTGATGGCTCCCCCACCCCCACTGAAGGGCCGCAACATGCGAAGTGCACCGGTGGTCAGGGCGATAGTCGCCCTGACCCTTGGTACCACCGCCGCCGCCTGGTCACCCGCCACGGCGACCGCCGCCTCCTCGACCACGACCACCGCCTGGTCCAACGGCGCGTTCTCCGTCGACACCGCGAGCCTCGTCCGCGAGGCGAACATCGTCCTGGGCAGCCCGAACACCGCGGCGACCCAGTCGATTCCGCTGGGCAACGGCACCCTCGGCGCCGCGGTCTGGGCCGCCAACGGCTTCACCGCCCAGCTCAACCGCGCCGACACCCTGCCCGGCCGCAAGTCCCCCGGCTGGCTCCAGATCCCCGGCCTGTCACGGATCACGAGCGCAGCCGACTTCACCGCCACCGTCGACCCGTACGACGGCGTGCTGCGCGAGTCCGGCGGCGGGATGAGCGCGGCGATCCACGTCCGCGCCGACAAGGACGAGCTGGTCGTCGACGTGACCGGCGCCGATCCGAACACCGCCCAGTCCGCCACGGTCAACCTGTGGTCCGGGCGCACCCCGGCCGCAGCGGCCTCCGGCAGCATCGCGACACTCGCCGAGACCTGGGTCGACAACAACGCCACCACCGGATCCGGCCGGACCTTCGGCTCGTTGGCCGCACTCACCGCCGACGGGCGCGACGTCACCGCCACGGTCGCCGACGCACAGACCGTGCAGGTGAACCTCACCCCCAACGCCGACGGCAGCTTCCGCATCCTGGTCGGCAGCCCGAACTGGACCGGCGGCAACGCCGCCACCACCGCCGCCTCGCTGCTGGGTTCGGACGCGACCGCGAGCGCCGACGCCCTGCGGGCACCACACCTGGCCTGGTGGCACGACTACTGGGGCAAGCTCGGCCTGGTGAAGCTCTCCTCGGCGGACGGGACCGCCGCCTACCTGGAGAAACTGCGCACCCTGTACTACTTCTACACCGCCGAGGAGTCCCGCGGGCCGCTGCCCGGCTCCCAGGCCGGAGTCGCCGACCTCTTCAACTTCTCCCAGGATACCCAGAACTGGTACCCGGCCGGCTACTGGTTCTGGAACATCCGCGGACAGGTGGCCGCCAACATCGGCGCCGGCGCCTTCGACCTCAACACCGGCCTCTACAACCTCTACACCTCCAACCTGGCCGACATCCAGGCCTGGACCAGGACCCACATGGGCAACCGGCCCGGGATCTGCGTGCCGGAGACCATGCGCTTCAACGGCAACGGCTTCCAGAACGACGGCGACCCGTTCGGCGACGCCTCCTGCGACCAGGCACTGACCACCTGGAACGGTGCCACGGTCTCCACCGGCGCCGAAATCGGGCTCTGGGTCTGGCAGCAGTACCTGACCACCGGTGACAAGGCCTTCCTGGCGGCGAACTACCCGCTCATGCAGCAGTCCGCCCAGTTCCTGCTGGCCTTCACCACGGTCGGCGCCGACGGGAAGCGGCACGCGGTGGCCAACGTCCACGAGAACCAGTGGAACGTGCAGGACCCGGTCAACATGATCGACGCGATGAAGGGCCTCTTCCCCGCCACGATCTCCGCCGCCAGGATCCTGAACGCCGACGCCTCACTGATCTCCCGACTGCACGCCGCGATCCCGCAGATCCCCGACTACCCGCGCACCGACGCCGCGACCCACCGGCAGAACCTCACTGCCTCCGCCGACGCCTCCGGCACCGACGTGCTCGGCCAGTCCTCGCAGCCCACCGCGACGGTCTACAACACCGAGAACGACGACCTGGAAGCCGTCTGGCCCTACGGCCTGATCGGCGACGACTCACCTCTGCTGCCCGTGGCCCGGCGCACCTACAGCAGCCGGGTCAACGTCCAGCAGAACGACTGGAGCTTCGACGCCGTCCACGCCGCCCGCCTCGGCCTGCCCGACCGGGTCGCCGCCGACCTGACCGCCCTGACCCGGAAGTACCAGACCTATCCCACTGGCCTGGCCAACCTGTGGGGCCAGTCCGGCGGCACCGAGCCCTACATCGAGCAGGCCGCCAACGTCGCACTCGCGATCAACGAGGCCCTGGTCCAGGACTACGACGGCCTGCTGCGGATCGCCCCGGCCCTGCCACAGGGCTGGGACGCCGACGGCACCCAGTACATCCACGGCGGCAGCACCGTCTCCGTCCAGGTCCACGGCGGCGTCATCGGCACCGTCGGCATCCACGCCGGCTCCACCGGCACCATCAACATCCGCAACCCCTGGCCCGGCCAGAGCGTGTCGGTCGTCGACGGCACCGACAAGTCGACCCTCATCGTCCGCCCCACCAGGGCCGGACGGTTCACCATCCCGACCACGGCCGGCAAGTCCTACCTGGTCCAGCAGGTGTCGGTCCCGGTCTCCGGCATGACGTTCAGCCGGCTCTCCGGCACACCGGCGACAGCGGCCAGCCACCTGGGCACCGTCCAGATCGGCCTGGACAGGACCACCGGCACCGGCCACATCACCGGCATCAACGGCCTGTGCGTCGACGACTCCGGAGCCGGCACCGCCGACGGCAACCCGATCGTCGTCTGGGCCTGCAGCGGCACCGCCGCCAACCAGCAGTGGACCGTCGGCACCGACGGCACCCTGCGCACCCTCGGCAAATGCATGACCGCCCCCGGCACCAACCCCGGCAACAACACCCCCGTCCAGCTGTACGGCTGCGTGAGCGGCGCCGGAAACCAGGTCTGGCAGCCCCAGGCCGACGGCACCCTCAAGAACCCGCAGAGCAACAAGTGCCTGGACGACTCGGGCGCCGGCCCCGCCGGCACCGGGCTGATCCTGTGGGACTGCTCCGCCGCC
Organism: Kitasatospora sp. NPDC041917; assembly: GCF_055589745.1. Classification (NCBI taxonomy): domain Bacteria; kingdom Bacillati; phylum Actinomycetota; class Actinomycetes; order Kitasatosporales; family Streptomycetaceae; genus Kitasatospora; species Kitasatospora sp. NPDC041917. Next base: position 133,397 of record NZ_JBVJBI010000002.1, read on the forward strand.
GCCAACCAGATCTGGCGCCTGCCCTGATCCCGACCTGACGCACCGAGGCCCGGGTGCCGACCCATGGTGGTGGTCGGCACCGTCTTCGGCGAGGCGACGCCGGGTCGGCCCGGCCGGCAGTGGATCGGACCCGTCGTTGTTCAGGGGAGGGTGGCGAGGGTGTGCAGGGTGGCGAGGACCTCGGCCTCGACGACGGCCGTGGGGGTGTAGAGGGTCTCGTCGTGCCACAGGGGCGGATGCGCGGGGGCGTCGGGCAGGTGGTGGCCGAGGGAGGTGCGGGCGCGGGCGAGGGGCTCGGTGGGGGTGGTCGGGGCGGCGAGCAGGATCTGGACGCCGTAGGCGGTCTCCTCGGGGGTGGGGCCCCAGATGCCCCAGGAGCCGTCGGGGTGCTGGGTCAGCGTCGCCCATTCGGCGGCGCGGCGCAGCGCGGGGCGGGCGGCGGAGCCGCCGAATCGGGCCAGGGCGGTGTCGTCGGCGTCCGGCGCGAGTCCGGGCGCGCCGCGCACGCTGCCGTGCTCGGTGAGGGGTTCGAGCTCAAGCAGCCCGCACAAAGGCCGAGTTGACGCGATGGACGGCTGTGGAGATTCGGCGGGCGCCGATCCCTCCGCAGACGATCGCGCGGGGGCCGGACACCCGTGGGGCGCCGCGATCGCGCCTCGCGGACGCGCCGGGCCCTGGGTTCGTGCGCTACCCGGCCCTTCGGTGATGACTGGTGACCGACCGGCCCGCCCGCTGCCGCACCGTGTTCCGGCGCGCCGGGGCGAGTCGTCCCGGCGAACGGCGATCGCCCCGGTCCGGTCATCCCTCGTCGACGAACTCGTGCGTCTGACGGCGGTAGCGCCGCGAGACGGCGGCCAGGCGCTCCGGCGGCCAGATGTCGGACCTCTCGCCGAGGGTCAGCTCGCCGTCCTGACGCACCAGCCAGACGTCCTCCTGGTCGAGGTGCAGAACCGCGTCACCGGGCACCTGCACGAGGAGGGCGTCGGCCAGCCGGATCATGTCGTCCTGCTGGCCGGAGATGCCGGTCTCCTTGCCCAGCCGGAAGGCGACCGAGACGGTCGGGGTGAAGGCGCGGCCGCCGATCCGGGGATCTCCCCAGGGGATGGGCTTGCACGGGGTCACCCGGATCCAGGTGCCGCACGCCGTGAGCGCGCCGTCTGCGAGCAGCGTGTCGACGGTCGCGGGGACGGCGAAGAGCCGCATCGGCCGGGCGACGCCGACGAGCTTCCGGGCGACCTGGACCGGGGCCCACGGGGTCACCAGTTCAAGGCTGTAGGAAAGGGCCATGTGATCCGTCCTTCTCGTCCTCCACGGGTGGCGGAGGACCATGGTGCCAGGCGCGTCGATCTTGGTGCCTCCTTCATTCCGTCCGACAAACAAAGGGGCCCTCATGAACGGCAGGATCGCGACCTGGCTCGGCGTCCCCGCACTGGCCGTGGGGATGCTGCTCGGCGCAGCTCCGGCGCACGCCGGCACCGGGGTGCGGATCGACGGCGCGACCGTCTCCGGCAGTGCTTCGACGACGGTGAACATCACCATCGCGTACTCCTGCGACCCCGGCGGCTTCGTCAGGTCCGCGACCGTGACCGCCGAGGACCGGCGCTCCGGTGCCCTCGGCGCCACCCGGTTCGCCCCCAGCTGCACGGGCGCGACCGTGAAGGCGGTCGTCCCGGTCACGACCCTGAACCGGAACAGCTTCGCCGCGGGCAACCCGGCGGCCGCCCACCTCTCACTGCTCGACCTCGACGACACCGAGGAGCTCGGGACCATCGCCCAACTCACCATCGGCAACGGTTAGGAGGGCCCGGCGCCCCGGCCTGCCGGGCTCGGCCCGTCGCGGCGCCGGGCCCGCGCCCGTACGGCAGCGTTACTGCCCGGCCGTAAGGCCCATCGCCCTACTGGCCCCTCCTCTCGGCAGTCCGCTCCGACGCGCCCGCCTCGGCCGGCGCGTCGGACGCGAGCGTGCCGTTCAGGCGGATGCCTCGTGCCGAGGCCCACATCACCAGGGCGCTGCCGCACACCACGCCACAGTCGGCGAGGTTGAAGACCGGCCAGTGCGGCAGTTGGATCCAGTCCACGACGCGTCCCTGCCACGGGGAGGGGGCCCGGAACAACCGGTCGACGAGATTTCCGGCTGCCCCGGCGATGACCAGCCCGAAGGAGACCGCCCAGACGGGGGTGCGGATTCGGGGCGACACCACCAGCATGGCGACGACGACCATGATCTTCACCGTGGTGAAGAACCATGCCTCCCCCTCGCCGATGGAGAATGCTCCACCCGAGTTGAAGACCAGCGTGAATTTCAGAAGCCCACCGAGGGCCTCTGTCGGATCGCTCCCCGAGAAATGTGTCAGCGCTATCTGTTTGGTGACGAAATCCGCCGCCAGCAGCACGAGTGCTACGGCTGCCATGATTCCCGACCGTCGAGGCATGTCACCGGGCGAGGAAGCTCCTCGCGCAACCCATAGGCGTAGTAAGCCAGTCATGGCCGCAGTGTAGGTGACGGCGGCCGGCGCCCCGGCGGGCCTGAGTTCCGCCGGAGCGTCCGTCCCGCCGGACCCGCACGGACGGTGTCGTGGTGTGCGCCGAGTGCTCCGGCAACGCGGCCGGCCCGCACCCCGTGGGGTGCGGGCCGGTCCGGTGCCGGGGGTCGGTCAGACGCCGGCGGTCGCCAGTCGGGCGTGACGTCGGGCGGTCGCCTCGACCGGGTCGAGCACGGGTACGGCGGCCAGCAGGCCCTTGGTGTAGGCGTGCTGGGGCGAGTCGTACACGGCGTCGGCTTCGCCCTGCTCCACGATCCGTCCGGCCCGCATCACGGCGACCCGGTCGCTGACCTGCCGGACCACGGCGAGGTCGTGGGCGATGAAGACCAGCGCGAGGCCGAGGTCGCGCTGCAACTCGCCCAGCAGCTCAACCACTTGGGCCTGCGTGGTGACGTCCAGCGCGGAGACCGGTTCGTCGCAGACGATCAGTCGCGGCTGGGGCGCGAGCGCCCGGGCGATGCCGACCCGCTGCCGCTGCCCGCCGGAGAACTCGTGCGGATAGCGGTGGTACCAGTCGGGGTCGAGCCCCACGCGTTCGAGGAGTTCGCCGACCCGGACGCGGATGCGGCGCTCGTCGCTCTCGCCGGCGATGCGCAGCGGGTCGGCGACGGACTCCCCGATGGAGCGGCGCGGGTTGAGCGAGGACACCGGGTCCTGGAAGACCATCTGCAGTTCCCGCCGGAGCGGGCGCAGTTCCTTCTCCCCGAGCGCGCCGATGTCGCGGCCGCGGTAGTGGAGCCGGCCGCCGGTCGGTTCCAGCAGCCGGACGAGCATCCGCCCGAGCGTGGTCTTTCCGGAGCCGGACTCGCCGACGATGCCCAGGGTCTCGCCGGCCCGTACGGTGAGCGAGACGCCGTCCACGGCGGTGACGGGGGCGGCGCGCCGGATGAGGCCGCCCCGGGTGGCGAACTCCCGGCGCAGGTCGGTGGCTTCGAGCAGGACCTCTCCCCCGGCCGGCTCGGCCGGTCGGGTCGGCCCAGTCGGAACGGTCAACGCGGTCGGGACGTCCGGAGCGCCGGGTGCGTCGACCCGGGGCACCGCCGACAGCAGCGCGCGGGTGTACGGCTCACGCGGAGCGCCCAGCACCTCGGTGACCGGGCCGTGTTCCACCGCCCGGCCGTCCTTCATCACCAGCACCCGGTCGACGCTCCCGGCGACCACGCCCAGGTCGTGGGTGACCAGGACCAGCCCGGCCCCGGTCTCCGCGCGCAACTCGTGGAGCAGGTCGAGGATCTGGGCCTGGACGGTGACGTCCAGCGCGGTCGTCGGCTCGTCGGCGACCAGCAGCCGCGGCTCGCAGGCCAGGGCCATCGCGATCAGCACCCGCTGGCGCATGCCGCCGCTGAACTCGTGCGGACGCGAGCGCGAGCGGCGGGCCGCGTCGGCGATGCCGACGCGGTCGAGCACCTCGACGGCCCGGGCCCTGGCGTCCCGGCGGGAGACGTCCCGGTGGACCCGGACGACCTCGGCGATCTGGTCGCCCACCGCGTAGTACGGGTCGAGCGCGGAGAGCGGGTCCTGGAACACCATGGCGGCCAGTCCGCCGCGCAGGCGCCGGAGTTCCGCGCCCTCGGCGGTGACGGCGTCCACGCCGGCGACCCGGACGGTGCCGCCGATCCGGGCTCCGGTCCCGCGGTGCAGGCCGAGCAGTCCGTAGGCGACGGTGCTCTTGCCGGAGCCGGACTCGCCGACGATGCCGAGTGCCTGTCCGGCCTCCAGGGTGAAGCCCACGCCGTCGACGGCGCGCACGTGGCCGCCGCCGACCGGGAAGTCGACGACCAGGTCCCGGACGTCGACCAGGGGTTCGGCACCCCGTGACTCGACACCCCGTGACTCGGCCCCCGGAGACTTTGCGACCAGGCGCTCGGCGCCCAGCGGTTCGACGCTCACGTCAGGACCACCCTTCGGTCGGACACCGCGTAGAGCACGTCCGCGATGACGTTGGCGAGGACCACGCAGAACCCGGTGACGAGGGTGAGGCCGACGACGGTCGGCAGGTCGATCAGGCCGACCGAGGTGACCAGCAGTTTGCCGAGCCCCGGGAGGCCGAAGAGCGACTCGGTCAGCACGGCGGACCCGAACATCGTCCCGAGGTCGATGGCGGTGAGCGCGATCACCGGGGTGAGCGCGCCGCGCAGCGCGTGCCGGGTCACCAGGCGCCGCTCGCTGACGCCGTACGCCCGGAAGGTCCGGATGTGGTCGTCGGCGAGGGCCTCCAGCATGGACGAGCGGGTCAGCCGGGCGTACTTGGCGGACTCGATCAGGGCGAGCGAGACCCAGGGCAGCAGCAGGCCCCAGAACCACTGCTGGGGGTCGTCGGTGAGCGGTACGTAGCTCGGGAACGGCAGCCACTGGAGCTGGGCGCACAGGACGATGAGCAGCACCAGGCCGATGATGAACACCGGGATCGAGCTGCCGGCCAGGGTCAGGCCGGTCAGCAGGCGCTCGCTGAGCCGGCCCCGGCGCAGCGCGGAGACCAGCCCGGTGCCGACCCCGAGGATGAGCCAGAGCACCATCGCGCCGAGCGCGAGCGAGGCCGTGACCGGCAGCCGGGCGGTGATCATGTCGGTGACCTGCTCGCCGCTGCGGTAGGAGACGCCCAGGCAGGGCGCCGGGCAGTGCAGCAGGCCCGTGCCGGCGCTGAAGTCGCGGCCGGCGACGATGCCCTGGAGGAAGTGGGCGTACTGCAGGTGGACGGGGGCGTCGAGGCCGAGCCGTTCGCGCACCTGGGCGACCTGGGCGGGGCTGCACTTCTCGCCGCAGGCCAGCTGGGCGGGGTCGCCGGGGGCGATGTAGAAGACCGCGTAGACGATCAGGGAGAGGGCGAGCAGGACGCCGAGCATGCCGACGGCCTTGCGGAGCAGGAAGCGGGTCATGCGGTGGCCTCCTCGGCGCCGCTCGAAGAACCGGCAGTCGACAGACCGCCACTCGAAGAGCCGCCGCTCGCCGCACCGGCGCCGCCCCGCGCCGTGCCGACCCGCAGCCGGGAGGCCGCGCGGGGGTCGAGCTCGGTGCGGACGGCGTCGCCGAGCACGGTGAAGGCGAGCACGGTGACGAACAGCAGCGCCGACGGCAGCAGTACGTACGTCGGGTCCGCGCGGAACCAGGTGGTCGCGCCGGAGAGCATCTGGCCCCAGGAGGAGGTCGGCGGCTTGACGCCCACGCCGAGGAAGGAGAGCCCGGCCTCGGCGATCACATTGGACGGGAGCAGCACCGCCGCGTAGGTGATGACCGGCGCCGCCAGGGAGGGCAGCAGTTCCCGGCGGGCGATGCGCCACCGGGTGGCGCCGGCGAGCCGGGCCGCGGCGACGTAGTCGAGCTGCCGGAGGCTGAGTGTCTGCGCCCGGACGATCCGCGAGGTGCCGGCCCAGCCCAGCAGCCCGATGACCAGGGTCAGCAGGAGCGGGCGGGGGAATCCGGAGGGCACGACCGCCATCAGCGAGATGGCGAAGACCAGCGAGGGCAGCGCGAGCATCACCTCGGTGGTGTTGCCGATCAGCTGGTCGAGCAGCCGGTTGCCGAGGCCGGCGGTGAGGCCGAGCAGGACGCCGATCGCGACCTGGACGAGGGTGGCGCCGACGGCGACGAGCAGCGAGATCCGGGCGCCGTGGACGAGCCGGGCGAACACGTCGCGCCCGGTGCCCGGTTCGACGCCCAGCCAGTGCTCGGCGCTGACGCCGCCGAAGGAGCCGGTGGGCACCCCGCCGGCCGCCGAGTCGAGCAGGTCGTTGTGGTAGCTGGTGGGGTCCTGGCCTTCGAGCGCGCTGAGCAGCGGTGCCGCCGCCGCGACGAGGGCGAGCAGGACGATGACGAGGCCGGCGGCGAGGGCGGCGCGCCGCGCGAGCAGCCGCCGCCACACTTGCCGGCCCCCGGCGGCCGGGGAGGCCGCGCGGGCCTCCCCGGCGCTGGGTTCCTGTGGAGCCATGGTTGTCTGACCGATCCGTCCGTTCCCGACCGCTACTTGACCGCGACCTGGGAGATGTCGAGCACGCCGGTCCAGTTGCTGATGACGATGGTGCGGACGTCCTTGCCGGACAGCCGCTTGTAGACGGGGTGGAACAGCGGGACGGTGAGGGCCTGGTCGCCGATGCGCTGGTCCAGGGCGCCCCAGCGCTTGGCGGCCTCGGCGTGGTCGGTGATCTTGTTGATCTGGTCGATCTCGTCGTTCACCGACGGGTCGTCCAGCTGCGCGGAGTTGAAGTTGTAGCCGTCGGTGACGATCTGCCGGCCGTCGAAGATGGGCGCGAGGAACGGGCCGCCGGACGGCCAGTCGGCGCCCCATCCGGAGAGGAAGAGGCCGGGCTCGGTGCTGACGGTGTGGATCGTCTTGGAGTACCTGGTGGAGTCCAGGGCCTCCAGCTGGACGGTGATCCCGGCGGCCTTCAGGCCGTCCTGGACGGCGGTGGCCAGGTCCGGGCCGTAGCCCTTGCCCACGGCGCTGGAGTGGGTGAGCGTGATGGTCAGGCCGTCCGGGTAACCGGCCTCCTTCAGCAGCTCCTTGGCCTTCTCCGGGTTTCCGGTGGCACCGGCCGGGAACGGGTCGTAGGGGGTGTACCCGAAGGTCTCCTGGGTGGGCAGGTAGGTGGTGGCGGCCTCGGCGAGCGAGGAGCCTCCGGCGGCGTTGACGACCGAGGTGCGGTTGACCGCGTAGGCGACGGCCTGCCGGACCTTGGGGTTGTCGAAGGGCTTGACCTTGGGGTTGAACGCCAGGTAGTTGACGTAGCCGAAGTGGCCGGTGCCGACGCGTGCGGCGAGGGCCTTGTCGTCCTTCACCTGGGCGAGTTCGGAGGGGCCGAGGTTGGTGTCGGTGGTGACGGCGGCCGCGTCGGCGCCGGTGCCGGCGGAGAGCCGCTGGTTGATCACCGCCGGGTCGAGACCGGACTGCACGTCGACGGTGTCGGGGTACGCCTTGCGCTGGTCGTCCGTCGCTGCCGACCAGTTGGGGTTGCGCTTGAGGACGAGGTGCGCGCCGTCGTTCTCGTTCTTGACCACCTGGTAGGGGCCGGAGGAGACGGGGTGGTCCTGGTACTTCGTCCCGGTGTCCTTGGCCTTCGGGACGGGTGCGAACTGCGTCTGGGTGGCCAGGTACGGGAAGTCGCCCTCGGGCTTGTTGAGGCGGAAGACGATGGTCTTCTCGTCCGGCGTCTCGATGGCGTCCAGGGTGCGGCCGTCCTTGTACGGGCCCTGGTAGTCGGCGGCGCCGACCAGCCAGTCCCTCAGGAACGGTGCGCCACCGGAGAGTTCGGGGGCGAATGACCTTTCGATGCCGTACTTGATATCGGCGGTGGTGATCGGCGAGCCGTCCTCGAACTTCAGGCCGTCCTTGAGGTGGTACGTCCAGACGGTGGCGCCCTCGGAGGGGGTGCCGGTGTCGGTGGCGAGGTCCGGGACCACCTTGGTGCCGGCCGCGCCGTCGGCCCGGTTGCGGGTGGTGAGGGTGCGGAAGACGAGCGAGGGGACGTTGCCGCCGCCGGAGGTGTAGAGCCGTGCGGGGTCGAACTGGTCCTGCGGGTTCTGGTTGAGGACGGTGAGGGTGCCGCCCTGCTGCGGCGCGGCGTCCTTACCGGTGCCACCACCGCCGTCGGCCTTCGGTCCGCACGCCGCCAGTCCGACGACGAGCGCGACGGTGACGGTCGCCGTGGCGAGGCGGCGAGGGGTGAAGGTGGTTCGAGACATCGGAAAGGGAGCCTTTCGCTACCGATGGTGTACGGAGGAAGGCGGGCGACAGTGAGGCTTCGAGAAGAGTGAGCGGCACCGCGCCCGCAGGGAGGGGCGACGCCCCGATGCGGCGATCACCGCACAACGCGTCGGGGCAGGCGGATTCAGCGACAGAGATTGTCGGAAACGCAGTGCGCGGCCACGCCGATCAGCGCCAGCTCGATGGCGGCGCACTCGATCGGGTGACGGTCAGACATGCCGAGAAGACTGTAGGAAGTTAAGCGGAATGTCAAAACTCCACTTATGACCTGCCCACCAGGAGAACGCCGGAACCGATTTCCACCGGGCCCGGGGACGCCGGAACGGGCAACGGGAACCGCCCGGACGCCCCGGCGATCACAGCGGCGCAAGGATCATCAGGACCTCGTCGCGGGTGTCGTGGGGAGCGAGCCGGAGGGCTTCGGGCCAGCGTCCGATCTCGCGCCAGCCGAGCCGCCCGTAGAAGTCCTCCAGGCCCTCGCCGCCGCGCGCCGCCAGGCGCAGCTGTTCCAGGCCGAGCTCGTCGCGGGCGATCCTCCGGAGCTCGCGGACGAGGGCGGATCCGATTCCGCGGCCGCGGAAGGCCGGGTGGGTCTGGAGGTGGTGGACGGTGCCCCAGTGCCCGACGAGCCGGTAGGGGTCGCGGTTGAGGACGACCCATCCGGCCAGGACGCCGTCGACCCGGGCGGTGAGGAGCCGACTCCGCTGCGGGTCGAGGCGGGCGAGGAGCCCGTCCGCGGCGGGCGTGACGTCGTCGCGCCCCACCGGAGGGAAGGGGAATCCCGCGGCGCCGCCGCTGTTGGTGACCGCGATCCAGCAGTCGATCAGCTGCTGCCGGAGTTCGGCGGTGACGTCGTGCGGGTCGGTCGTCTGGACGAGCTGGAGGGCGGCGTCGTACGGCATGGGGCGAAGGATGCCAGAGGGCTCCGACACCCCTCCCGAAGCCGGGGAGCCTCCACCGCCCCCGCACGGGGCCGGACCGGTCCCCTCTCGAACAGCCGGTCGTCACCGGCCGCCGCCGCGACTACTACCCTGAACGACGAACATCCGTCAGGCCCGTCTCCGCCACCGGCAGAACCAGGAGAACCAGGAAAGCCATGAACACCCAGGTGGACTGGTCGTCAGTCCGGGAACGCGTCATGGCGGTGGAGGAGGCCGAGCGTCGGGCCCGTGGCCTCGGGCCGTCCCGGTACCCGGTGTTCGAACCCGCCCTGACCCCCGCCGAGATCGCCGAGGCCGAGACCCAGTTCGGCGTCGCACTCCCCGGTGAGTACCGCGCATTCCTGGCGGAGGTCGGGGCCGGCGGTCCCGGACCGGCGCTCCACCTCACCTCGCTGCGCCGGATCGACGGGACGTGGGGATGGGTCTGGGACGACGACGAGGACCAACCCTGGCTGCTGGACCCCAGCGGCCCGTTCGTCGAGACGGAGGGCTGGGCCGACCGGCAGACCGCGACGCTTCGCGCCGCCGGGTACGAACCCGCCGCCCGGGACGGGGACACCAACCGCCTGGACGACTACCGCGAGGTATTCGGCGACGCCGGCGACGAGATCTGGCGCGTGGAACGCGGCCGGGGCGCGATCCACATCAGCGACAACGGGTGCGGGATGACCAACTGGCTCGTCGTCGTCGGCCCTCATCGCGGAGAGCTCCGCGACCGGGACTGTGCGGTCGACCCGCCCTTCGAGCCGTGCGTCGACGCGCAGGGGAACCGCCACACCTTCGCCACCTGGTACCTCGACTGGCTGGAGCGACGCGAAGCGGCATCCCGGTGAACGGGCGCGGCGAGGCGGACCCGGGCGCGGTGCCCCTCCGCCGCCCGCCCCGGGTCGCCCGCCGCCGGGGTGTCCGGATCGAGCTGCGGGTGCCGGCGCCGGGGCCGGCCGCCCTTTCAGCCGCCGCGCGCCGCGCTCACAGCTGCTGCCCGGTGCGCGGGTCGTAGCGGACCGCGACAGCCGCCACCTGGTCGGTGGGCATGACCTCGATCCACTGGTCGAAGATCTGGTACGGGTCGTCCGGCCGGCGGAACCCGCCCTCCAGCGGGTCGAATCCCGTCTCGAAGACCTTCTCCGAGGCCAGCGTGTTGTCCACCGCCGTGTTGGCGGCCTGGAGCTTGGCCGCGAGGAGCTGCAGGACGTCGCCGTACGTCTTGTTCTGGTACTCCGGCGGGTCTCCGGGCTGGACGGGGTAGGGCAGGCCGAGCCCCGCCACGCCTTCGACGCCCAGGAGCCAGGCGAGCGCGGCGACCTCCTGTCCGGGCCTGACGGGCATGACGGCCTTGGCCCAGGCGGCGTTGAGGAACTCGTTGCGGCGCTCGTCGCCGTCGATCTGGATCAGCCAGCCCAGCGAGCTGCCGAGCGGCGCCGGCTGGGTCTCCTCGGTGATGAGGTAGTCGACCCGCCATTCGGGGGCGGGCGCGCCCGCCGCGCCCGAGGTGCGGTACTCGTCCGCGCGGGAGTACCAGCCGGCCACCGTCTGCCCGGCGAGCGGCAGTTCGACGGTGCCGTCGGGGAGGGGCGGCTGCTTCTCGGGCGGCAGCGGGTAGCGGCCGGCGCTGTTCCGGTCGGGGGCGGGCGGGGCCACCGGGCCGGGCCGCCAGAAGTCCGGGGCGACGAAGTAGAGCATCTCCTCGACGTCGAAGAGCTGGTTGATCTGCTCCGATTCCGCGAACGGGGGGTGGTCCGGGTCCTGGGGGTAGTGACCGTTGTTCTCCAGGCGCCGCAGGATGTCGCGGAACACCACGCGCCGTTCCTCGCTGCGCAGCACCTCCGGCCGGCGCGGGGTCAGCGCGCTGACCAGGCGCAGCCGTTCGCGCACCGCCTTGCCGTAGGCCTCGTGCTCCAGCCGGTCGACCGCCGCCTGGTAGTCGGCCTGCGCGGCGTCCCGCCGCTTCTGGAGGTCGGTCTTGGCGGCGTCGGTGGGCGTGTAGGTCAGTACGGCGTCGAACGGCATGGACTTGCGGCCCTGCCAGTTGGCGTAGGTGAGGCGGATCTTGAGCGTGTTCTTGTCCGGGTCGGGGTCGGGTACCAGGTCGGTCGAGTCGAGCGGGGCGAAGTTGGCCTGCGCTCCGTGGCGGTCGATCGAGGCGACCCCGGTCAGGCGGTAGCCCGGTGGGGCCGGCGGGAGCGGGAAGTCGAAGCAGAACTGGACGATGTCGTCGTGTCCGCCGGGGGTGCTGGTGGGGTTGATGCCGCGGCAGGCGTTGCCGCTCTCCGGCAGGTAGGTCAGCTTGGCGTCCTCGTCCGGGCCCTGGTCGTGCAGGAACGGCACCTCGAAGTGGAAGGGCACCTGCTTGTCTTCGAGGTCGGGGATGTCCGCGGGCTTGGGGATCGCCGTGAGGTCGGGCGCGTCGACGACGTGGACCATGTCGCCGAGCCCCAGGTCCCGGCCCGGGTCGGGGAGGTAGACCTGCCAGCACAGTCGGGTGCCGATGTGCTGCAGTTGCACGCCGACCTTGCGCATCTTGCGCCGGAACTCGTAGTTGACCAGGTCGGTGGTGCTGGCGTTCTGCAGCACGTAGCGGCGGCTGGAGGTGTCGGTGGTCTCGGTCACCGTCTTGAAGGTCGTCTTGAAGTTGCGCCTGATCTCCGTGTTGACCTTGGAGGTCTGCGTACGGGTGTGCTTGTGGGTCTCCTCCGCCCCCCGCTTGACCGTGTTCTGGGTGGCGAAGCTGGCGCTGACGTCGGCGTGGTAGATCGTGGCGTTCACTCCGCCGGTGGCGCTCACGCCGAGCTTGGTATCGGTGGAGTTGTCCTCCTTGACCGCGTCGGCCACGTCGTCCTGGTCGGTCTGGCTGTCCTCGGTCTTGCGGGTGGTCTCCTCCGCGACCGTGGTCGTCTTCTCGACCAGGGTGCGCAGGGTGCTGGTCTCGACGACCTCGACGGTTCCGCCGGGGCTCACCCAGATGTGCCCGGACGGCGCGCCGAGGAAGGTGTCGAACTCGAAGAAGTACTGGCGGAAGAGGTTCACCAGCCCGACGGGCGTGAGCGGGGCCGTGCCGGAGGCCGTCGCGGCGGCGAGGCCGGTGACGTAGTCGGGCGGGGAGCCGGCCGCGGCTTCCAGATCGGGGGCGGCGAAGGTGCGGTAGTACTCGGCCAGCGCGGCCAGGGCCGGGTCGCGCAGCACCCGGGCGTTGTCGCCGCGGAAGCTTTCGGAGGCGAGTGCCGCGAACCGGGATCCGGGGTGCACGGCGGCGGCCGCGGTGCCGGCCTGCGAGCCGAGCCATCCGAGCAGGGGCTGGTAGACGCCGAAGACCTCGGTGGCGTACGGGAGGGCCCCTTCGAAGTCGGTGACCGGGCGCCCGGTGAACGTCGGCACGCCGGGGGCGGGCAGGACCATGGTCTGCCCGTCGGCGGCCGCGCCGCTGCCGGCGACGGTGAACACGACCGCGCTCCACGGCGCGCCGCTCGGGGACTTGAACAGGCGCACCGACGCGGTGGCGGTGCGGGCCGGTGCGACGAAGGTGATCGTCACCGTGGTCGGCGAGGTCGCGGTGCGCCCGGCGAAGTTGAGCCCGGTGACCGGGTCGCGCCACAGGAACGTGCCGTCCAGCGCGGTGACGTCCGGGTAGGCGCTGGGGTCCTGCACACTGACGCCGTCCGGCAGGGCGAGGGCCATCCGCAGGCCGGCGGGGATGTCGGCGCCCGTGCCGTCGACGCGGTACGACCAGAGCTTGAAGGCGGTTCCGGAGCCCGCCGTGGGGATGGGGGCCGTGCCGAGGAAGGTGACGGCGAATGCCATGTCGGACTCCTGGAGGCGGGGAGGGTCCCCTTGGTGTCCCCACCGCAGTCCGGCTCCCTCACCCCGGCCGCAGGCGTACCGCCCGAAGGATGCACACGTTCGTTCGGACGATGCACGTCCTGTGGCGCCTGCCGCCGCCGCGGGGCACGCCACCGCATCGGCAGACCCGCCCGTACCGGCGGGCTCAGTTCCGTGCGGGCCTGGGCTGGACCACCGGCCCCGCCGCCTTGAAGCCGCGCTGCTCGCCGAACCACTCGGGCGTGGCGTTGGACAGGGCGTGGGACAGCAGGGTGCGCAGGAACCAGCCGTGGCCGTGGCCGTTGCCCCGGGCGTCCTGGTCCCAGCCCGCCGGGTTGTCCAGCGGGTGCTCCAGCCAGTGCCGGAAGAAGGAGGGCGGCAGGTGGACCAGCCCCACGCTGCGGTCGTGGTTGTAGGCCTCGACCCCGGTGCCCCTGGGGTGCGCGCCCTGCTTCTTGCGCAGGGCGGCCTTCGCGGGCTTGCCGCCCTCCCACTCCACGGTGTCCAGGTTGACGGTGGTGGGGCTCTGCAGCCCCAGGCCGCTGCCGAGCATCGCCCGCTGGTGGTCGTCGTAGGAGGTGTAGACGAAGACGCGGGCGTCGCGGTTGACCCGGCGCTTCCAGAACGACGCCCTCTCCAGCAGTGCCTGGAAGCGCTCCAGGCGGGCCTTCGCATCCCCCACCTGGAGGTTCGGGTCGAAGAGGTTGATCTGTGACAGGTGGCGGCGGAAGAACGGTGTGTCGGCAGCGCCCTTCATCAGCTTCTCGACGCGGTCACCGCTGTGGCTGTAGCCGGAGAGCATCACCTGCCCGAACTCGGGGAAGCCGTCCTGGACGGGGCGGCCCGTGATCTTCCCGGAGGCGAAGAGGAGCACCTCCTGGACCGCCCGCGTCAGGCCCTGCTCCGTCAGCAGGTCGTTGAAATTGCCTCCCGCGACGGACGCCACGGGGACGACGTAGAGGACGTTCGGCTCGAACCGGTCCGAGGCCAGCAGGTGCTGGGCGACCGCCCGGAAGTCCGTGCACAGGTAGCGCTCGCCGAGCTTGACATAGGGCTGCGTCCCCTTGAATTTGTCGGTGACGCAGCCGCGGTCCTTCCCGTCGATGCGGCACGTGCCGGTCCAGTAGTCGGTGGCGGCGTAGCAGTCCCGGTCGGTCGGCGGGTGGAAGAGGAAGTGGACGTTGACGTTCTGGGTGGCCCCGGCCTTCAGGTGCAGCGCCGCCGTCCTGGACACCCACATCAGGAACAGCTGCGTGGCCTGGTCCCGCTCCGCGACGAGGACGGTCCCGTGCTCGTCCGCCAGGCCGCCGACGACATCCTTGTACTGGACCATCCGGACGTTGAGGCCGTCCGGTTGGGCGGCGTCCAGGACCCGGCGCCCCGGCACGTCGATCCCGCGGTCGCGGTTCCGCAGCAGCGGGAGCAGCAGATCGGTGTCGGCGCTGCCGTCGCTCTGGAGGAGTTTGAGGCCGGGGTCCTGGAGCGACTGGAACCGGCTGAAAACGTCGGTCATCATGGGTCGGCACCTCGTTCGCCGCACGGCCTGGGACTCTCCGGGACTTTCCGGTGCTCCCCGGCACTCCTCGGAGCGGCCATCCTCGTGCACCGCGCCGCCACCTCCCGCCGCGACGGGCCGGACGCGGGCGCCCTCGGCCGGCCCACCACCCGAACGGAGCGCCCGGAAGCCCTGCCCTGGCCGGATCCCGATGGTCGCGCTCCGGCTTCTCCCCCGCCGGGGCGCGGGCACGACGAGTGGAGCCGCGGGACAGGAGGCGTGAAGGCCGGGTGAAGGACCCGTCGGCAGTCGCAGGGGGCGTGGAGCTGCCCTCTTCACAGGGGCGGGGAGAACCGTTCCCCCGCCGCACCGCACCGCGGACGGCGCGCCCGCCGGGCCCGGCGAGGTTTCAGGGATGTACGCATGGGGCGAACCGGGCACCGCGGTGCCTCGGCGGGGTGCGGCCGGCGCCGCGGGCCGCAGCGGATTACCGGCCAATGTGACCGGAGCGCCCTCTTGGCGGAGCGAGCCTCGACCTAGACTCGGTAAAACGGTGGCGCCCGGCCGGTATCGATCCGGTCCGAGCCGCGCGCCCACGGGGGACCAGGCGCATCCGCACCATCCCGCTTGAGCACGCGTGTGTGCTCAGGCACGCATGTGGCACCTCTGCGCGACACCGTCGCACTGCGCGCGGCACCGTCGCGCTGCCGGAGGACGGCGGCTCCCGGGGATCGTGTTCCTGCCAGGAGTCGTCGTCGGGCTTCCGGCCCACGTTCCGGCACGGACCCGGTCCGGCGATCTACCGGGCCGACCCCTTCGACACTCCTCGGGAGACCTCCATGTCCGACCACCTGCAGGACGTCCTCGCGCTCGACGACCTCGACCTCGACCTCGACCTGGGCGAACTGACCGTCACCGCGCTGCGCGACAGCATCGCGCTGCCGGAGGGCGGCGCGTCCACCAACTCCACGTCCTGCAACTCCTCCTCCAACTCCAGCATCGTGCACCCGACGACGACGTGGTTCTGACGCTCCGCGCTGCCGGGCGTCCTGAGCGGTGCCGAGCCCTGCCGAACCCTGCTGAGCTGTAGCAAGCCCTACTGAGCGGCGCCGAAGCACCAGCCCGGGCCGGTGGCTCGCCCGCCACCCGCACGGCGCCCTGCTGGAGGAGGCCCTGCCCCTCGTCGGCGGGCAGTCGGAACCGGCGCGGACGGTCGAACTCGTCCTGGAGACCTACCGCCCGCCCGGCCCAACCCACTGCCCGCCCCCGTCCGCCCCGCCGGTGCCGCACCGAGGAGTCGCCCGATGAGCGAGCCGACGACTGAGTTGACGAGTGAGCCGATGAGCGGTCCGGCCGGCCGCCCCGCGCCCGGGACCGCCCTCGACGTGATCCTCTACCACTACCGGCCCGTCAAGGCGCGCGCCCTGCGCGAGGCCGTCCTGCCGCTCGCGCGCAGGGCGACGGAGCAGGGGCTGCTCGCCCACGTCGAACGGCACTGGCGGTTCGGGCCGCACCTGCGGCTGCGACTGGAGGGGCCGGCCGAGCGGGTGGCCGCCGCGGCGGAGGAGTCCGCCCGGGCGCTGCGGACGTGGGCGGCCGCGCACCCGTCCGTCGCCGACCGCACGCGGGAACAGCTGCTCGCCGAGGCCGCCGTCGCCGGGCGGGCCGAGCTGATCGCCCCGCCGTACGGCCCGCTGGTGCCGGACAACACCGTCCGGGTGGCGCCCGTCGACCCGGCCGCGACGACCGACCTGCACGCGCTGCTCGGGGCCGAACCCGCTGCGCTGCGCGACGAGTTGATGCGCGCCGGGCTGCCCGCGATCACCTCGGCCTGCGCGTTCCTCGGGGAGCACGGCGACACCGCGCAGGCCCGGGTGCGGCTGGTGCTCACGGCGCTGGCGGCGCACGCGAGCACCCATCCGGACGGGCTGATCGGCGGGCACTACTCCTTCCTCTCCCACCTGGAGGACTTCCTCGTCCACGAGGACCCGGACGGCCGGGTCCGAGCGGCCTTCGATCAGCGCTGGGAGCGCAGTGGCCCCGCCGCCACGGAGCTGGTCCGCCGCGTGGCGGCCGGGGACACCCGGGGCTGGGAGCAGGACTGGGCGCGCTGGTCGGCCACGGCCTGGGACCGGGCCGAGCGGCTGCTGGCGGCCGGGGCCGACCTCTCCGGCCGCGGCGAGGAGTACCGGGCCCGCGCGACCGCCCTCGGCGACCCGGCCACCGCCGAACGCTGGGACTTCGAACTGCGCACCCGCTACAGCGAGTTCCACCGGATGCTGACCCGCAGCGACCCCGACGGCACGCTGTTCGACCGCACCCACTACCTGATCTACCGGACCGGCACCAACGCCCTGTACCGGCTCTTCGCGATCTGCGACGTCCGGCCGGTGGAGCGCTACCTGGCCGCCCACCTCCTCGTACGCAGCGTCCCCGAACTCACCGAACACCGGTGGCGGGACTACATCGCCCAGGTGATCGCCATGGTCGAGGGGCCGGCATGACGGCCCTTCCACCTCGCAGTCGCCGCCCGCGCCCCGCCGGCGCGCCACCGCGGCGACCACCGCCTCCGCACTCAGCTGTGGTTGACGATGATGAAGATGCCCCAGCCGATCGCGGCGAGGACCACCGCGAAGCACACCACGGCAACGGTCCAGCCGAGCGCCCCGGCGGCGCGGCGGGAGACCCCGGCCCCGTCGATCCCGACCGGTGGGTAGAGGGCGCGCACACCGATGGCGAACAGTGCGGGCAGACCGGCGCCGGCGAGGAATCCGACCACGACGATCTTCCAGAGCGCGTCCAGATCGACCCAGGAGTTCACGGGGCCACCTCGTCGGTGGCGGGAACGGGCTCCGGGTCCGGGATGACCGACCCGGTCCACGCGGCGTTGACGTTCTCCGGGGTGACCGCCGGGTGGCGGGACGCGACGAAGAAGGCGATCGAGGCCAGCACCAGGACGGCGAAGATGGTCACGACGCCCCCGGTGCCGCCGATCCCGTCGGCGACCCAGTAGGCCAGCGCCCCGACCAGTGCCGCCGCCGGGAGGGTGAGCACCCAGGCCACCACCATGCGGCGGGCGATGTTCCACCGTACGACCGCGCCCTTCTTGCCGACCCCCGATCCGAGGATCGACCCGGTGGCGACGTGGGTGGTGGAGAGCGAGTAGCCGAAGTCCGTGGAGGAGAGGATGACCGCGGCCGAGGCCGACTCACTGGCCATCCCCTGCGGCGGTTCGATCTCCACCAGTCCCTTGCCCAGCGCCCTGATGACCCGCCAGCCGCCGATGTAGGTGCCCAGCGCGATGGCCGTGGCGCAGGAGCCGATCACCCAGTCCGGCGCCTTCGCCCCGGCGCTCAGGGTGCCGCTGGCGATCAGGGCCAGCGTGATGACGCCCATGGTCTTCTGGGCGTCGTTGGTGCCGTGGGCGAGCGAGACCATGCAGGCCGACCCGACCTGACCGCTCCGGAAGCCCTGGGTGCGCGGGCCCTCGGAGACCTCGCGGGTGACGCGGTAGACGAGGTAGGTGCCGAGCGCGGCGACCGAGCCCGCGATGAACGGCGACAGGGCGGCCGGCACGATCACCTTGGCGACGAGGCCCTGCCACTTGACGGCGGAGGCCCCGGCCGCCGCCATGGTCGCCCCGACCACGCCGCCGATCAGCGCGTGCGAGGAACTCGACGGGATCCCGACGTACCAGGTCGTCAGGTTCCACAGGATGCTGCCCGTCAGGCCCGCCATGACCACGGTCAGCGTCACGTCCTGGCTCTGCACCAGACCGCTGGCGATCGTCGCGGCGACCGCGGTCGACAGGAAGGCGCCCACCAGGTTCAGCACCGCCGAGACGCCGACCGCGACACGCGGCGGGAGGGCGCCGGTGACGATCGAGGTCGCCATGGCGTTGCCGGTGTCGTGAAACCCGTTGGTGAAGTCGAAACCGAGCGCGGTGACCACCACCAGCGCCAGAACCACGTCATTGCCGGTCACGCGTCCGAACCTAACCCGCCGACCGCCGCCGCCCCGGTCCCCCGCCACCCGTACGGGGCCGGGCGGTGGAGGACACCATCCGATCGGACCAGCACGGCCGTGGAGCCCGAGCGGAGCGCACAGGACAGAACCACTACTCGGTCAATAATTGGGTGTCGCCGACCACTTTGGGACTGATAGCGTCCCGGACGTGGCAAAGCTGAACCAGATCATCGCCGTTGAAAAGGGCGTCAAGTCCAAGTCCTTCCAGGAGCTGACGCAGGCCCACCAGGACCTTCAGAAGCCCGCGCTGCTGGCCGGGATCTCCCGCACCTACCAGCCCAAGGACGAGGAGGGCGAGCAGCTGCCGCCGGAGTCGACCCGTGTGCAGCTGAAGGCCGAGGACATCCTGCGGTCCACCGCGCAGACCCTCACCCGGCTCTTCGACGTGACGGCCACCAAGGACTGGGCCAACATCGGTGCCAGCGCCGATGTGGTGGTCGACGGCCAGGTGCTCCTCGCCCGGGTGCCGGTGCCGTACCTGCTCTTCCTGGAGAAGCAGCTCACCGACCTGTTCACCTTCGTGAAGAAGCTCCCGGTGCTGGACGCCTCCGAGTCCTGGAACCTCGACCCGTCCGCCGACGCCTGGAAGACCGAGCCGGTGCGCACCATCCGGACCAAGAAGGTGCCGCGCAACCACGTCAAGGCCGAGGCCACCGAGAAGCACCCGGCCCAGGTCGAGGTCTACTACGAGGACATCGCGGTCGGCTACTGGACCACGGTCAAGTTCTCCGGCGCGCTGCCGGCCCGCCGGGTGAACGAGCTCGCCGAGCGGGTGGAGAAGCTCCAGCAGGCGGTCAAGTTCGCCCGCGAGGAGGCCAACGCGGTCGAGGTCACCGACCAGCGGGTCGGCGACGCCGTCTTCGGCTACCTCTTCCGGTAGCCCCATGATCGCCCGCCCGGGGAGCCGGGCGGGTGCACCGAGCGCGTCGAACACCCTGTCCGGGAGACCGGGCGGGTGCGCTGCACGGTGCGAAAAGCTGACACTGACGTTGAAGCTGACCAGGGGTCCCAGTGGAGGTTCGAGTCCTCCCCCCGGCACCACCGGCCGGGGTAGCCCAAGCAGGCAGAGGCAGACCCCTTGAATCTCAGACTCTCGCTCCAGTCTCAGCATTCGCCGCCGAACACCGGATCGACCGGGTGCGGACGAATATCGACGAATGCAGGTTCAAGTCCTGTCTGTGCCGCTCCGTGGCACGGTAGTTCAAAGGTAGAACGCGTCGATTTCAACCTGATCCGCGACCCTTAAACGTGCCGGTGTGCGCAATTGGGCGGCAAACAGGGGCCCGGGAGCTGGCTACGCTCCCGGGTCCTCTCGCGTTCCCGGGGCGCCGCCCCGGCAGGACCACCACTACGGCCGGCACACCCCGGCCGGCCGCCGGCGGCGGAGGAGGGCCGCGCGGAGGGCCAGGCGGAGGCGGCCGGTGGTCGGGCGGCCGGCGAGGACGGCCTCGAAGCGGCGGTGATCGCGGACCGCACGGAGCACCGCGACATCGTGGGTACCGGGGGCCGGCGGGGCCGGCTCGGCGTGCTGGGCGGCCCGGTAGCTGTCGAAGAGGTGCTGCTGCAGTGCGTTCATGCGCCCACCGTGCACCCCGGCGGCCCCACAAGTCCCGTCGATTGACGGCCCCCGTCAAATGACGGGACGGCTCCCCCCGCCCGACCCGGCGTCGCGGCGGCCAGGCACCATGGAGGGGTGAGCGTGACCATTGACATCACCGGGCTGCCGCACGAGCGGATCACCTTCTGCCCCTCGCCCCTGGCCGAACTGAGCAACGCGCTGCACGCGCTGGCCGAGCCCGCTCACCACTCCCGGCTGCACGCGTGGACGACGACGACCTCCGCCGCGCTCAAGCCGGAACTGGCCGACCGGCTGCTCGAAGCCGACTTCATGTGGCGGTCGACGCGCTCCGACTTCCTGATGCCGGCCCGGCCCCGGGAGACCCTCACCGAGGAACTGGACGACCTCGACCGCATGGAAGACGAGAAGTTCGTCGGTGCGGCCCTGGAGATCTCGTGCAGCATCAGCCACTACCCCAAGGGCCTGCCGTCGCCCCTGGTCGACGCGTGGTCGCGGCGCCGCGCGCTCGACCTGGCGGCGGCGCGCGGCCCGCGCCAGGCGGCCTTCGTCGAGCGGATGCTCGCCGAACCCACCGCCACGCGCGCGTGGATCCGGCGCCTCCTGGAGGACTGCGACCAGGCGTTCTTCGCCGACACCTGGCGCCGGGTCCGCGTCCAGCTCGCCGCCGACGCCCAGCACAAGAGCGAGCTGCTGCGCCGCAAGGGCCTGGCGGAGGCGCTCACGGCCGCGTCACCGGCACTGAGCCTGGAGGAGGACGAGCACGGCAGCCGCATCGTCGTCGACAAGCTCGTCCACGGCCGCACCGAGGCCCGCGGCGCCTCCCTCACCCTGATACCGACCGTCTTCGGCTGGCCGCACCTCTTCACCCTGTACGGGCCGGGCTGGCAGCCCGTGATCCAGTACCCGGCGGCCGCCCACGAGGTCGGCGGCGCCGAGCCGGTGGAGACGGTCAAGCTGCGCCTGGACGCGCTGACCCACCCCATGCGGATGAGCCTGTGCCGCAACCTCGCGCGCGGCGCGTACTCGACCAGCGAGCTGGCCGACGCCTACGGCATCACCGCCCCGGAGGTCTCCCGCCACCTCACCGTGCTGAAGAAGGCCGGGCTGGTCATCACCCGGCGCAGGGGCCGCTACGTCCTCCACCAGCTCGACATCTCGGTCGTGGCCCGGATCGGCAGCGACTTCCTGGAGTCCGTGCTGCGGTGAGGACGGCCGGGCGGCAGGCGGGGGACGCCGCGGCGGGCGGATCGGCCCGGCACGCCCGTACCGCCACCACCCGCCCGCCCGCGCGTCAGGACCAGGGCTCCCCAGGGCGGGGTCCACCGCCGAGGACGAGCAGCGCCTCTCCCGCGGGCAGGTCGCCCGGCCGCCGTGCCGACCTGCCGTAGGCACTCGCCGCGTTGCCGAGCGCCAGGAGGGCCTCCGCACTCGGCAGCGCGGCCCGGTCGGGACGGAGGCGGTCGGCCGCCAGCCGGGAGAGCCGGGCGATCGTCTCGCACGCGCGGACCGACACGTTGCGAAGGAACTCCGCGACGCGCCGGTCGTCGAGGAGACGGCCCGCGGACTCGCCGGCCCGTTCGGCGAGCGTGTCCCAGACGCGGGAGACGGCGTCACGAACGGTGTGAAGCTGTTGCCACTCGGGGACGGCGCGAAGGGCGAGGGCGTGCCGGTCGACGGCGCGGAGTGCGGCGTTCACCGCCGTCGCTCCGCTCCTCGTACCCACGTGCCCCGTCCCGTCGGCGGCCGGCGCTTCCGATGCGTCGGGGAGTGCGGCGACGTGCTGCCAGTGGACCTGGAGCGCCTCCACATCGGCCTCAAGAACCGCTCGCAGATCCCCGGCGGTACTCCGCCCCTCGGGCACGGCTTCCTTCCAGGCCTCCGCCACCTCGTACAGCTGCGCTCTGAGGTCCGGCAGGTCGGCGCCTTCCGCGGCCTGCTGCTCCTCCGTCCGCGCCAGGGGCAACTCCGTTCCCCACAGGGGGAATTCATCCCCAGCCGGCGTTTCGTCGACGGCTTCGGCCGAGCCCTGGCCCGCACGGGCGACCGACTCGCCGAGCCCCGCCCCAGGACCGACGGCAACGGTGTTCTCCGGTGAATTCACTGAGCGCATTCTCCAACTTCCGGACGACGAAGGGTCATGGCTGCCTCTCTGCCCTCGCGCAGGAAGGAGTGTTCGACACGAGCAGCACTCCCGAGGCGCTGAACTCACCTGGTGTAACAGCTCTGTTGAGGGTTGTCGACCGATGCGACCGACGTGTCTCCGACTCCCGGTCCAAACCGCCCGCGGGGGTGTGATTCCGGCTTTTCCAGCCAGGCGGTTGCCGCCGTGACGCTTTCCCGACCATATGCCCGGGTGGATCCCGTGACCGTGGGCGATGACCGGTACGCCTACGAGCGGATCGAGATGGCCCTGCACGATCGGGCCGTCCGGCGCACCATGGCCTGCGGCATCGCCGGGCTCGCGGTGGCCGCCGACACCGACCTCGTGCTGCTCGACATCAAGTCCTGGGACCGCGCCCTCTACCGGCACCTGACCGGACAGCGGCTCGACCCCACGCTCGACTTCCCCCTCGCCGACACCCCGGTGCCCACACCGGACCAGATCGCCCGAGCGCGGGCGGTCTTCGCCGCACAGGGCCTGCACACGGTCTGACCCGGGACGGGTTCCCCGTCAGGTCCGCGGCTGCGGTACACCCTGCACGGCCCCCCTCCAGACACAGTCGCCTCCCGGCACGGCTCCCCTCCCGGCTGGCATGGTGGCCGCGGATCGCCGATGGTGGCGGTGGAGGACGGCACAACTCTCGGAGGCGTGTGATGGGCGAGGAACCCCGCCGCTCAGCCCGGATCGTCGTGGGAGTGGACGGCTCCACGACATCCAGGTCCGCACCGGCGTGGGCGGCCCGGCAGACCGGGCTGACCGGGCTGACCGGGCTGACCGGGCTGACCGGGCTGACCGGGCTGACCGGGCTGACCGGCGGAAGCGTGGACGCCGTGATCGCCTGGCAGTACCCGGTCGGCTACGGGGCGCCCTCGGCAGCCGTGCCGGACTTCGACGTCGCGGGCAACGCGCGCCAGGCCCCGGCCGGGGCCGTCACGGAGTCCCCGCAGGTCGAGATCCGGCAGCACGTCGTCCAGGGCCACCCCGCCGCCGTGCTCCTCAAGGCCGCCGACAGCGCAGATCTGCTCGTCGTGGGTAATCGCGGGCACGGCGGATTCACCGAGGCCCTGCCGGGCTCGGTCGGCCAGCACTGCGTCCACCACGCGCCCTGCCCGGTCGTCGTCGTACGCGCCGCACGACCCCGACCGCAGGCGGAACCGTGACCGGCGAGGCGATCGACTACCGGGCGGTGTTCCGCGCCCTGCCCGGCATGGTCGCGCTGCTCACCCCGGACCTGCTGTACGCCGACGCCAACGAGGATTTCCTCGGCCTGTCCGGGCGCACCCGCGAGCAGCTCGTCGGCCGGTACCTCTTCGACATCTTCCCCGACAACCCGAACGACCCCGCCGCCACCGGGGCCCACAACCTGAAGGCGTCCCTGCGCAGGGTCCTGGCGTCCGGCGAGCGCGACACCATGGCCCTGCAGCGCTACGACGTGGAGTCGACCGCCCGACCCGGCGAGTGGGAGGAGCGGTACTGGAGTCCGGTCAACGCCCCCGTGCTCGACGGCGAGGGCCGTACGGTGCTGCTCATCCACCGCGTCGAGGAGATCACCCAGCTCATCCGCGCCCACGGCCTGCCCGAGGGCGATCGCGCCCGCGTCCTGGAAGCCGAGCTCTACACCCGTGCCCGCGAACTCCAGGAGGTCAACGAGCGTCTGCGCGAGTCCCACGCCCGCGAACGCGAGGTCGCACTCGTGCTCCAGGCGGCCATGCTGCCGGAGCCCAGACCACTCGAACGCCACCGTGCCGCGGTCCGCTACCGACCCGCCGTGGGCGCCCTCAACGTCTGCGGCGACTGGTACGACCTCGTCGAACTGCCGGACGACCGCGTCGCGGTCGCCGTCGGCGACGTGGTCGGCCACGGCCTGGTCGCCGCCGGTGTCATGGGCCAGCTCCGCAGTGCCCTCAGCGCCGCCTCCCGGGTTGCCGGCGGCCCCGCCCAGGCCCTGGAGGTGCTCGGTCTGTACGCCCGTTCCGTCGAGGGCGCCGAATCCACCACCGCCGCGACCGCCTTCATCGACTCCGGCGCCCACACCATCACCTACAGCAGCGCCGGCCATCCCCCACCCGCCCTGCTGCACGGCGACGGCACCGTCGAATTCCTCGACCGGGCCACCGACCCTCCGCTCGGCGCCCGTCCCGAGCACCGGACACGGCCCGAGGCCGTCACCCGATTCGCCGAGGGGGACACGCTCGCCCTCTACACCGACGGCCTGGTCGAACGCCGCCACGAGGACATCGACACCGGCCTGGACCGCCTCGCGCACGTCCTCACCACGCATCGCTCCGCCGACCCCGACGCCATCGCCGACACCGTCCTCACCGAACTGATCCCCCCCGATGGCGCCACCGACGACACCGCGCTCGTCGTCATCCGGCTCTGACGGCAGCACCCGGCCTGCGACGGGTCCCGGGGGCGCCGGCCGGGAGCGCGGGGACCGAGAGCGGACCCACCGTCCGAAGCCCCTTGGAGACGCCGTGAACGGCCGGATCACCGTCGGGTACGACGGATCACCCGAAAGCGTCGCAGCCACGCAGTGGGCCGCGTGCGAGGCCGAACTCCACGGTATGCGTCTGGAGCTGCTCATGGCCTGGCCGTGGACCGCCGATCACTCGCTCGGCTCCCCGGACGCCGTGGCCGAGAGCCGAAGGTGGCTCGGCCGGCAGGCGAACCGGCAGGCGGCGCCGCCCACTTCCGTCGCGCGTCGGGTCCGACCGGCCCGCTGCTACGGGACGGTGATCCGTCCACCTGTGGCGACCGGGCTCCGCAGCCGTCGTCATCGCCCCGCTCCACCCGGCCGGACTCGTACCTCGGCCGGCCATCGACGCTCGGCACTGGCGGGCCGTACGTCCAGTCTCGTTCGCCGTCCTGGCCGCGGCACTCGTGACAACCGGCGCTGTCCGCGCAGTGGGCGCGGCGACTGCTGTCAGGGGGCGCAATCGCGGCAGATCATCCCGCCCTGGTCGGCGTGGACGAGCTGGCTGCGATGGTGAACCATGGAGCAGGTCGCGCAGACGAACTCGTCCGGCTGTTCCGGCAGGACCCTGATGGTCAGCTCCTCGCCGGAGAGGTCGGCGCCGGGGAGTTCCATGGTCTCGGCCTCTTCGGTCTCGTCCAGGCCTGTCACGCCGGGCCGCCGCTCGTCACGGCGGGACTTCAGTTCTTCGAGGCTCTCCTCGTTGTCGTCCTCGGTGCGCCGCGGGGCGTCGTAATCCGTGGCCACAATGGTTGCTCCTTGCGTGGGTCGAAGAAGTCGCCTGACAGGACGGGGCGGCAGGGGCTCACTCGGACGGGGCTCCGGCGGCCCCGTCATCCCTCGTGCCGGCGGTTGTCGATGCGGTGCCCAGGTCGGGGGTGCCGGCATGAGGGCTGCCCCCGACGAGGCCGGTGACGGCGGTGTCACAGACCGGGCAGGCGTGTCGGTGCCAGCGCGGCGGCCACCAGGGGTCGCCTGGTGCGGCGGGGTGCTGTGAATCGGGTTGCATGCCGCGGGTCGACAGCCCGCAGAGGGTGGACTCCGCCGGGGTGGGCGTGCGGGCGGCGGCGTGGACCCGGACCACAGGTGCACGCGGTGTGGCGGGCAGTCCCTCGGCCGTGAGGAGCCGTAGGTTCGCCGGTCCGTCCAGCTCCAGCAGTGCGATGAGATCCATACCCCCACGGTGGACCGGCCCGGCGCTCCGTGCATCCGGTCGTCGGCACGCGAATGCGCTCGGCAGGCGTGAGCCCCGCCGACTCGACCGCACGGAAGCCTCCGAGCGCGCAGCCCGTGCCGGCCCGCAGCACCGCCAACACCCACCCGCCGGCGACGAGCGCGTACAACTGGGTGAGACGGCCCGCCGACCGGGCGAGCGCGGTACGGCCGGCGCTGCCGCTCACCGAGAACCAGCTCGCCGTCGTCCCGAACGCCACCCACCTGTTCGAGTGAACCCCGGGCCCTCGACGAGGTCGCGGACCTGGCCGCACGGTGGTTCACCGCCCACCTCACCCCGGTGTCGGCCCCGAAACCCTGAGCCCCGAAGCCCTGAGCCCCGGAGCCCTGAGCCCCGGAGCCGACCGGGCCGAGGGGCAGTGTCCGCCGGAGAGCAACACCAGCAGGAACCCGCCGACGGACCGCGCGAGGGCGGCCCCGGCCGGGGCGAAGCCGTCGACGGCCGGCCGGGCCAGAGCCGGCAGGACCAGGGCCAAGCCGCAGGCGAGCAGAGTGGCTGGCTCGCGCCCACCGCGTCCCGTGGCGGCGAGTTCTGGGGCTACCTGGCCCGGCTCCGCCCGACACACCCGCTGTCGGCCGGCTTCATCGGGGCCCGCGGCCGATGTCGCGGGCGAGTTCGAGCGCGAGGACCTGATCCAGGCGGACACAGGTCTCGAAGCGGGTGCCGTCCGGCAGATCGGACCGGTCCTCCAAGGCGTACAGGACGCGTACCGCGACCCGGGCGTCCAGATCTTCGTTCAGGCCGTCGAGGGACGCCTGGACCATGTCCGCGTCCAGGGGTCCGGACGGTGCGCGGGCGAGGTCGGCCACGAGCGCGCGCCAACGGGAAAGCCTCGCGGCGGCGTCCGTCAGCGATGCGGCGGTGAGGCGGACCGGATCGGTGACGGCGTGTTCAAGGAAGTCCAGGCGCAACGCGAGTGGATCGTGCTCAGGTCCCGGGAAAATGGCTGACAGGTCTGCGGGCACCTCCGGGCCGCCGTTCGAAGGTTCCCCGGTCACCGGTCCGGTGACGAGGAGCAGCGGGGCCACGAACACGGAGTCGAGGTGCGGGCTGCTGATGACGACCAGGTCGGCCGCCGGCCGGGCGGCGGCGTCCACTTCTCGGTGGGCGCACACCCGGGCGGGTGGGTGGATGCCGAGCTGATCGGCGGCTTTCAGCAGGGCCCCGACCTGCTCGCCGGAGCTGTCCGGGACGGCGAGCTCGATGAGCACCTGCATGCCCTGGGACTCGCAGGTGCGGGCCAGCACGTCGCCGGCCAGCAGGGCCCGCAGATCCCCGATGGCGAACCGGCGGTCCTGCGCGCCGACTGCGACGGTCACGCGCAGGAGTCGGGCGCGGCGGGAACCGATCTCGGTGTGTTCTCCCGTTCGGGCGTCGGCGATTCGCAACAGCGCTTCCCTTCGTCTCGGGCTGAGGGCGGTGTCAGGCGGATGCGCACGTCGGGCCGTCGGTATCAGGCGGGTGGAACCCGACCGCTATGCCGGTCGCGTGGCACTCGGCGCCGACCTTGTGGCGACAGTCGAACATCTCGCACGCGCCGACCCGGCCCGGTCACCGTGGCTCTCCACCGTGAGGACGGGTGCCGACCGGCGCGAGCACCTGAGCCTTTCATTCGAGCATGCGCAGTGGCGTGGTGGGCCGCCACCGGCGTTGGCCCGGCGGAAGCCGCGCTGCGACCCGCCGCCCCACCGTCGCATGACTCTGCAGGCCCGAAGGCGGCGGGTAGGTGTCCGGCGCTCCTGTGGCGGGGCGCGCCCGGGGGCGGAGCCTGGAGGGGGGCGAAGGAAGCGGTCCCGCCGCGGGACGGAGAAGGCGGGCCGCGGGGGCGTGGAGCCCGGTTCGAGAAGATGGCGGCGACGGCACCGAGGTGGGCGACCCGCTCAAGCACCCGATCCATGTACCAGCTGTTCAACGGACGTCACCCCGTGTCGATGCGGCGCCCGGTGACCGCGGCCGGACGGACGCGCACCCAGAGCGGGCGGGCGCCGCCGGCCCAGGGGGTGGCGCCGGGGAGTGCCGCGAGGTGCTGCTCCTCGTCCGAGGTGTCGACCAGATGAGCCTGGCCGAGGATCAGGACGCTCCAGCCCGCGCTCCGGTGCTCGTCGATCCGGTCCACCTCGAACGAGACGGGCGAGCCGTCGGCCGGGGCGGCGGCTCCCCTGGGAGCCGTGCGGTAGGCGATCGTCCGGTCGTCCACCACGTAGTTGACCGGGAGCACGACGGGCGCCGAGGAGCCGGGCAGGCCGACCCGGCCGACGCCGCGGGTGCCGAGCAGTTCCCAGCACTGCGGCTCGGTGAGACGCAGGAGCTGACCGCGGCGGCCGGTGTCGGTCTGCCCCGGCGGGGCGTCCGGGCGATTCCCCGACAGCAGCTCCGGCCAGGCCATCCCCAGCACGGCAGCGATCCGGACGAACCCGGGCGGATCGAACTCCGGCCCCGAGCAGAGGAGTTGTCGCAAGTAGGCAGGGGACATGGCGGCCCGGTGGGCCAGCATTCCTTCGCTCAGGCCGAGCTGATCGCGCCGCTGGAGGATCCGGCGGGCGATGTCGCCGCAGTCGGGACGGACGCTCATGATGGCGGTTCCTCCCTTTATGGCGCTCACGTCCGGAACAGCGCGACCTTGAGCGCGCCGGTGTCGGCCGCGTCGGCGAAGACGTCGTAGGCCTCCTGCATCTCCTCCAGGCCGAAGCGGTGGGTCACCAGCCCGCCGGTGTCGAGCCGACCGACGGCCAGCATGTCCAGCAGCATCGGGGTGCTGCTCGTGTCGACCAGCCCGGTGGTGATGGTGACGTTGCGGATCCAGAGGTCCTCCAGGTGCAACACCGCCGGTCTGCCGGGCACGCCCACATTGGCCACCCGGCCGCCGGGGCGCACCAGGCGAGTGCACAGTTCGAAGGTCTCGGGCACGCCGACCGCCTCGATGGCGACGTCCACACCGAGGCCGTCGCGGCTCAGCTGCCGGACGGCCTCGGGGGTGGCCCCGGCAGAGGTGAGCACGGTGTCGGCGCCGAACCGCTTCGCGGCGTCGAGGCGGCTCTGCGCGAGGTCGGTCACGATGATGCGGGCGGGGCTGTAGAGACGGGCGGTGAGGACGGCGGCGAGCCCGATCGGTCCGGCACCGATGATCGCGACGGTGTCGCCCGGGCCGATCCGGCCGTTGCGGACGCCGACCTCGTAGGAGGTGGGCAGGATGTCGGCGAGCAGCAGCGCGTCCTCGTCCCGGACGCCTTCGGGCAGCCGGTACAGGGAGGTGTCCGCGAAGGGGGTGCGGACGTATTCGGCCTGGCAGCCGTCGATCAGGTGGCCGAGGATCCAGCCGCCACCGCCGGTGCACTGTCCGTAGGCCGCTGCACGGCAGTAGGAGCAGCGGCCGCAGGCGGAGACGCAGGAGACCAGCACCCGGTCGCCGACCGTGATCGTGCGCACGCCCGGCCCGGTCTCGGTGACGGTACCGAGGGCCTCGTGGCCCAGGACACGGCCCTCCTCGACCTCGGGGACGTCGCCCTTGAGGATGTGCAGGTCGGTGCCACAGATGGTCACCGCGTCCACCCGGACGACGGCGTCCTCCGGGTCCCGGACAGCCGGGTCGGGGACGTCGCCCCAGGTGCGGCGGCCGGGTCCGTGGTAGGTGAGCGCCTTCATGCCGCGATCACTCCTCTCGGAGGGCGGAGCCGGGGCGGTTCCGCTCGCCCTTCCAGCGTTCCCCCCGGCCGCGCCCGTCGCCAGGGGGCCGCCGGGGTGCTCCCGATGGGCCGATGGACCCCCTCGCACCCGCCGGGGCGCCGCGAGCACGCCTACGCTGGTCATGGGCATCGGGGGGCGAGCCACGGAGGATTTCCTTGGGCAACGCGTCGGAGGGCCCCGCCGCCGTACCGAAGCTGCGGCTGGACGAGCTCCTGGAGGAGCTCCAGGCCCGCTCGGACGCCGCCCGCGGCACCCGGGACCGGGTGCACAGCCTGCTGGAGGCGGTGCTGGCGGTCGGACGCGACCTGGAGCTCACCCAGGCTCTCCAGCACATCGTGGAGGCCGCCGTCACCCTTGGTGGACGCCGAGTACGGGGCGCTCGGCGTGATCGGCGAGGATGCCGATGCCTCCGGCGTTGGAGACCACGGCGACCGCGCCGCACGGGGCGGGCAGCGCCTGGGCGCACAGCAGCGCGGCGGCCTGCCGGGGCGCGTTGCGGCTGACGCCGAAGAACCGCATCCGACGGCTCTCCTCGGCCATCCCGGCGGCGTGCAGGTCGAGCACCGCGCGGTGGTCGTCCGGCCCGAGCGGCCGGAGCTCCACGGTGGTGCCGTCGGCCAGCAGGGCCTCGGCGGTGGCGAGCGGCGGACGGACGGTCGACATGGCTCACCTCCGGTCTCCGTCTCCCAGACTCGGCGCCCGGCCCTGCTCCGGGGAAGGGCCGACCGGCCCCGGCCGGACCGCCGAGCGGCGCGGTGCCGTCGTCCGCAGACTGGAGACAGACCGGTCGCACGGAGGTCACGTCGTGGCAGCAGACCCGCCCGCGGGGAATCCCGACATGCCGGACCCGTGGACCCTCCGCTACCAGGGCTTCGACCCGGCCGAGGAGGGCCTGCGGGAGGCGCTGTGCGCGGTCGGCAACGGCTACCTGGTCAGCCGCGGCGCCGCGCCGGAATCGGTCGCCGACGGGGTGCACTACCCGGGGACGTACCTGGCCGGCTGCTACGACCGTGCGGAGTCCACGGTCGGCGAGCACGTGGTGGCCAATGAGGACCTGATCAACTGCCCGAACTGGCTGCCGCTGACCTTCCGCCCGGCCGACGGCAGGTGGTTCACCGGCCCGCCCACCGAGCAGACCCTGGAACTGGACCTGCGCCGGGGACTGCTGACCCGCACCGCCCTGGTGGTCGATGAGCGGGGCCGGCGCACCACGCTCGTGCAACGCCGCCTCGCCAGCCAGGCCCGGCCGCACCTGCTCGTCCTGGAGAGCACCTTCACCCCGCAGAACTGGTCCGGCCCGTGGGAGGTCCGCTCCGGGCTGGACGGCCGCATCACCAACACCGGTGTCGCCCGCTACCGGGGCCTGGCCGGGCGCCACCTCGTCCCGGCCGGCCAGGGGGTGGACGAGGACGGTCTGCTCCGACTCGAAGCCGATGCGATCGACTCGCCCCTGCGAATCGCCCTCTGCGCCCGCATCCGCGCCGACCGGGAGCACACCGCGACGACCGAGTACCGCGAGGGCCGGGTGGCCCACCTCCTCGCTCTGGAGGGCTCGGCGGGCCGGCCCGTCACCGTGACGAAGACCGTCGCCGTGCACACCTCCCACGACCGGGCGATCGAGACCCCGCTGCTCGCCTCCCGCCTGCTCACCGCCGAGGCCGGCGACTTCGACCAACTGCTCGTCGAACACACCGTGCGCTGGGCGGAGTTGTGGCGCCGCTGCCGGATCGAGGCCGACTTCGACGGGGCCGGCCCACTGCACCTGAACCTGTTCCACCTGCTCCAGACCTACTCCGAGCACTCCGTCGACCTGGACGTCGGCGTCCCCGCCCGCGGACTGCACGGGGAGGCGTACCGGGGGCACGTCTTCTGGGACGAGCTGTTCGTGCTGCGGCTGCTCAACCTCCGCTTCCCGGAGCTCGCCCGGGCCGTGCTCCGCTACCGCCACCGCCGCCTCGACGCCGCCCGCCGGCAGGCCCGGGAGCTCGGGCTGCGCGGCGCGGTCTACCCGTGGCAGAGCGCCCGGGACGGCCGCGAGGAGTCCCAGCAGCTGCACCTCAACCCGCTGTCCGGACGCTGGCTGCCCGACCACAGCCACCTCCAGCGGCATGTCGGCTCGGCCGTCGCCTACAACATCTGGCAGTACTACCAGTCCACCGGGGACCGGGACTTCCTCGCCACCGCCGGTGCCGAGATGCTACTGGAGATCGCCCGGTTCTGGTCCTCCGTCGCCGTGCACGACCCGGCCCGCGGCCACTGGTCCGTCCGCGGGGTGCTCGGCCCCGACGAGTACCACGACGGCTACCCCTGGAAGACCCGGCCGGGCCTGGACGACAACGCGTACACCAACGTGCTGGCCTCCTGGGTGCTGGCCCGTGCCCAGGACGCCCTGGACGTCCTGCCCGGGTACCGCCGCGACGAGCTGCGCGAGCGCCTCGCACTCGACGATCCGGAGCTGGAGCGCTGGCAGGAGGTCGGACGCCACCTCCACGTCCCGTTCCACGACGGCGTCCTGAGCCAGTTCGACGGCTACGAGCGCCTCGCCGAACTCGACTGGCCGGAGTACCGGCGCCGCTACCCGGACCTGCGCCGGCTCGACCGGATCCTGGAGGCCGAGGGCGACACCGTCAACCGCTACAAGGCCTCCAAGCAGGCCGACGCCCTGATGCTCTGGTACCTGTTCTCCGCCCGCGAGGTCCGCGACCTGCTACGACGTCTCGGCCACCCGGCGCACCACGAGCTGCTCCGCCGGACCACCGACTACTACCTGCGGCGCACCGTCCACGGCTCGACGCTCAGCTCGGTGGTGCACGCCTGGGTGCTCACCCGCTGCGACCGCCGCGCGTCCTGGCACCACTTCCGCGACGCCCTGGTGGCCGACCTGCGGGACAACCAGCACGGCACCACGGCCGAGGGCGTCCACCTGGGCGCCATGGCGGGCGCGGTGGACCTGCTGCAACGCTGCTACACCGGCCTGGAGGTCCGCGAGGACGCCCTCTGGCTGGACCCGCACCTGCCCTCCGCCCTCGGCCGCCTGGAACTGGACCTGCGCTACCGCGGCCACTGGGGCCTCACCCTCGCCGTCGACCGCCGCACCGTCACGGTGAGCCTGCGCCCGGACCGCCAGGAGCCGGTCCGCATCCGGCTGCGCGGCACCGAGACGACGGTCCTGCCCGGCGAGACCCAGTGCTTCCGGCTGTGAGCGGCCCGGGCCTCACCGGCGGCACGGACCACCTCGTCCGGGATCCCGGCGTCCAGCAGCTCCCGACGGATGCGTGCGGGTACCCGGGGCGAACGGCCGCGCGACCAGGGCCCGCCGGCCCCTGCCGGAGCCCTCGATCGGTGGTGCCATGGAAGTACGGACGGCCGGGCCATGTCCCCGGCCCCGCACCGAGCCAGGGAGGCCGGCATGAAAGCCGCCGTGGGAGACCGCATCATCGTCCAGGGCACCCGGCCGGGCGCGGCCCGCCGGGACGGCGAGATCGTCGGGCTGCACCACCCGGACGGCAGCCCGCCGTACGACGTCCGCTGGTCCGACGAGGACCGGGTCACCGAGTACCTTCCCGGGCCGGACGCCCGGATCCACCACTTCGACCACGAGCCGTCGCCCACTCGAACCGTCCCGCCACAACCGCACCTCTTCGCCGACTGACGGGCCTCCGCCGTGACCGTCTCCGCCGACCCGCGGGCCCGCGGGCCGACCGGCGCCGAGGCCGCACGACTGCTCGCCGAACACGGCCGCAACGAGGTCGTCGCCGACCGCCGGGTGCCGTTGTGGGCCCGGGTGGCAGCCCAGCTGCGCGACCCCCTGATCACCGTGCTGCTCGCGGCCGTCGCGCTGACGGTGGCGATCGGCGACCATCCGGACGCGGTGGTGATCGCCCTGGTGGTCGTGGTGAACACCACCGTGGGCGTGGTCCAGGAGGTCCGGGCGGAAAGCGCCGTGGCGGCGCTGCCAGATCCTCTGGATCAACCTGCTCACCCACGGCCTCACGGGCGTGCTCGACACCGTGCCGCTCGGCCGGTCCGACCTGGCCGCGCCCGTCCTCGCCGGAGCCGTCGGCTTCACGACCGCCCGGCTGCTCAAGCACGGGATCTGACGACCGGGCCGGGCGGCCCTCGCGGCGCAAAGCGGAGCTGCCTGGCGTGGGAACAGGGTCCGCGTCATCGACCTCACCGAAGTCACCGGGACCACCGGACCGAGGAGGACCATCATGACGTCCGCAAGCCCCGACGGCCCCGGCCGTCCCGTCGTCCTCGGCGTCGACGCTCACGACACCGGCTCGATGCCCGCCGCCTGGGCGGCCGACGAGGCCGCCCGCAGGGGCCTGCCACTGCGGCTGGTGCACGCCGTGCCGTCGCTGTACCGCGAGTTCCGGCCCTTCGACGAGGGCCGCTACCACACGGCCCTTCGCGAGCGGGCCGACCGGGCACTCGACCGGGCCGCCACCCTGGCCCGGGAGCGCCGCCCCGAACTGGACGTGACCACCGTGGTGGCCGAGGACGTCCCGGCGCCCGCACTGTGCCGGGAGTCCCGCAACGCCGCGCTCGTCGTCCTCGGCTCCCGCCGGCTGAGCCGGGTCGAGGAGGCGCTGAGTACCTACTCGGTGGCCGTCCCGGTCAGCGCCCAGGCGCACTGTCCGGTGGTCGTGGTCCGTGACCCCGAGCACACCACCCAGGACCCGCCGTACGTCGTGCTCGGCGTGGACGGCAGCCCGTCCTCGGAGCCCGCCGTCGACTTCGCCTTCGCGTACGCGGACGAGCGCCGGGCCGCGCTGCGCGTCCTGTGGGTCTGGCAGCGCCCGCCGGTGGGCAACCTGGACGAACCCGCCACCGAGCGGATGCTGCGCCGGATGATCTTCGAGTCCACCGCGGGTCACCACGAACACCACCCCGACGTGACCGTGTCCCACGAAGTCGTGCACGGCCACCCGGTCGAGGAGCTCGCCCTGGCCTCCGAACACGCCCTCGCGGTGGTCGTCGGCCGCCGCGGCAACGGCGGCTTCACCGGCATGCGCCTCGGCTCCGTACCCCACGGCCTGCTCCGCCGAGCCCACTGCCCTGTCGTGACGGTGCCATCCGCCCTGCCCTGAACCGGGAACCGACGCCCGCTCTCGTGCGGACATGCCCGCCGGGCGGTCCGATCCGGGCCGAACGGCCCAGGTCCTGACCGCCCGCGCGGCGCGAGCCTGGACGTGACGAAAGGTGGAGACCATGCACACCGTGATCGTGTACGAGAGCGTGTACGGCAGCACCCGGGAGGTCGCCGAGGCGATCGCCGAAGGTGTCCGCCGGACCGACCCCGGGGCGGCCGTCGACTGCCTCCCGGTGTCCGAGGCGAACGCGGACACCGCCCGGTCCGCGGACCTGCTGGTGGTCGGCGGACCGACGCACATGCACGGCATGTCCTCCGGGATCAGCCGCCGGATGGCCGCCGCGGCCGAGGGGCACAAGGAGGGTCGCGAGGAGGCCGCCGCCGAAGCACGGGAGACCGCCGAGGGCCCGGGCCTACGAGCCTGGTTCCACGACCTTCCGACCACCGGGTCCGGCACCTACGCCGCCGCGTTCGACACCCGGGTCGACATGCCCAGGGCCGGCGGCGCGGCCAACGGCATCGCCCACCGGCTCTCCCACCACCACGACGACGTGGTCGCCGAACCCGAGGGCTTCATCGTGGAGGACAACGACGGACCACTGCGCGCCGGCGAACTCGACCGCGCCCGCGCATGGGGCGCCGGCCTGGTCTGAGCACGGGTGGCCGGGAACGAGGGCCCGGCGCAGGGCCGGGCCCTTGGAACACCGATCCGATGGCCAGGTCGCCCCGCCCTCGCCCCGGGCACCGAGGCACGTCCACTGCGGCGGGGCGAGACTGTCGGGGGGACCGGGAACAGGAGTGAACGGGATGTCTGACGGTGGAGACGGCGGGTACCCCGCCCTCATCGGCGAGTCGGCCGCCTTGGTGCGACTGGCGCACACCGCTCTGCGCGGCGCGACGGCCGTACTGACCGACAGCGGGGCTGGGGTCCCGGTGGCCGAGAAGGCCCTCGCGGAACTGCTGACACGGATCGAGGAGGACGCCGCCGCGGCTCCCGGCGGACGGGCCGGGGTCGTCCTGGGCGTCCACGTAGGGTGCCAGGTCGAGGCCCTGGCGGACCTGGCGCAACGGCTGCTGGAGGCCGCCTGGGCGCGCCAGGAGAGGCCACCGTTCATCGAACGGCTACGGGCTCCGCTGCACGGGATCGCCGACGCGGCGCTGGACTCACTCGAACGGTCCGCCCACGCCCTGGAATCCGGCGCCCCCGAGGACGTCGCGGACGTCCTCGCGGAGCTGCACGAAGTCGGCCAACGGCAACGGCTCCTGTACGAGCTGCTGCTCCGTACCGAGCGGATGGATCCGGTGGACGCCACCGACCTTGTGCTGCTCTCGTGCTGCTACCAGCAGTGCGCCGACCGTGCGGGAGCGATCGCCCGCCACGCGGCGCTGTTCCCCCGCCCTGGGCCCTGAAACCGCGCGCGGGCCGGGGTCCGGGATCTCACGGCAGGCCCGCGACGGCGGTCGCCTCCATGAGCAGCCTGCTGGTCGGCTCGTGCCGCACCGCGCCCCGGTCGGTCACCAGCATCGGGGCGAGCACCGGGTCCTCCGTGCCGGGGCCGCCCCGCAGCAGGCGTTCCAGCAGCGCCAGCACGTTGTGGGAGTACGCACGCGAGGCGGTCCCGGGCACCTGCGCGGCGAGCTCGCCGGCACCGATCACCGTGATGCCGTCACCGACCAGCGTCGTGGTGTCCGGCAGGACGCCCTCGACATTGCCGCCCTCCGGGCCCGCCGCCAGGTCCACCAGCACCGAGCCGGGCCGGAGCCGGGCCACCGTCGCCGTGCGGAGCAGGACCGGGGGCGTCCCGTCCGGCCCGGTCAGGGCCGTCACCACGAGGTCGTACCGCACCGACGCCTCGGCCAGCCCCGCCACCCACGCCGCACGGTCCCGGTCGAGGGACTGCCACAGCTCCCGGTCGTCCACCGCCTGGTGCACACCGGACAGGCACAGCAGGTCGGCTCCCAGCGCGGCGGCAGCCGCACGCTCGCGATGCCGCGGTTCGACCGCGCCGACCGGAGCGCCCAGCCGGCAGGCGGTGTCGATCGCCTGCAGACCGGCATGCCCGGCGCCGACCACGAGTACCCGAAGCGGGTCGAAGAGCCCGTCCGTGGTGCCCCAGGGCGGCAGGCAGCGGTCCAGGCGCTCGGCGGCGAGCAGCACCGCCCGGTACCCCGCCACCCTGGCCTGCGAGGCCCCGGCGTCCAGCGGGTACCCGGCCGGCAGGTCGGGCGCCAGGTCGAGGCCGATCGCGGTCACGCCCCGGTCCGCCCACTGCCGGGCCAGGAACGGGTTCCGCTGCGGCCGCAGCAAAGCGGCCAGTACCTGCCCCGGGCGCAGTTCGCGCACCGGGTCGGTGCTCGGGGGACGGATGCCGAGCAGCACGTCCGCACGGCGCAACACCTCGTCGCGTCCGGCCAGGACGGCACCCGCAGCCTGGTAGTCGTCGTCGTGGTGACCAGCGAGGAGGCCTGCGCCCGGCTCCGCCAGGACCGTCACACCGAGGCGGCGGACGGCCGGCACCAGGTCGGGCACGAGGGCCACCCGGCGCTCGCCCGGTACGGTCTCCCGCAGCACTCCCACCGCCGTGATCGCCATCGCTACGTCCCGCTTCCTCCGGGATCGGCCCTTCATGCCCAGTATGTTCCGTTTGCCCGCCCGGTTCGCCCGGTCGGATACTCGTGCGCAGGGCCACTCACGCACGGGGCGCCACGCGGCACGGCGGAGGGAGCCGGTCATGGCAGCCAGGGGCTGGCAGTTCTGGGTGGACCGGGGCGGGACCTTCACCGACGTGGTCGCGCTCGACCCGGACGGCCGGCTGCTCACCCACAAGCTGCTCTCCCACGACCCGGCCCGCTACCGGGACCCGGCCGTGGCCGGCATCCGGGCCCTCCTGCCGCCCGGGGCGACCATCGCTTCCGTCCGGATGGGCACCACGGTCGCCACCAATGCCCTGCTGGAACGTACCGGCGAGCCGACCGCACTGGTCATCACCCGTGGCTTCGCGGACGCCCTGCGGATCGGCTACCAGAACCGGCCACAGATCTTCGCCCGCGAGATCGTGCTGCCCGAGCCGCTGTACACCCGGGTGATCGAGGTGGACGAGCGGATCACCGCCGAGGGCGAGATACTACGACCGCCCGACCTCGACCGGCTCGCCGAGGACCTGCGCGACTGCCTGAACGACGGCATCCGCTCGGTCGCCGTGGTCTGCCTGCACAGCTACCTGCACCCCGCCCACGAGCGGGAGATCGGCCGGCTCGCCGAGCGGCTCGGCTTCGACCAGGTGTCCCTGTCCAGCGAGGTGAGCCCGCTGATGAAGCTGGTGCCGCGCGGAGACACCGCCGTGGTGGATGCCTACCTCCATCCCGGGCTGCGCCGCTACGTCCGGCAGGTGGCCGACCAACTCGCCGGTGTCCGGCTGCTGTTCATGCAGTCCAACGGCGGCCTCGCCGAGGCCGGGCACTTCCGGGGCAAGGACGCCATCCTGTCCGGCCCGGCCGGCGGCATCGTCGGCATGGTGCGGATGTCCGCGCTGGCCGGCCACCAGCGGGTGATCGGCTTCGACATGGGCGGCACCTCCACGGACGTCTCACACTTCGCGGGCGCGTACGAGCGGGTGGTCACCACCCAGGTCGCCGGGGTACGGCTGCGGGCACCGATGCTGGCCATCCACACCGTCGCGGCGGGTGGCGGCTCGGTGCTGCGCTTCGACGGCGAACGCCTGCGCGTCGGTCCGGACTCGGCCGGCGCCGACCCCGGACCGGCCTGCTACCGCAGCGGCGGGCCGCTGACCATCACCGACGCCAACCTGCTGCTCGGCCGCATCCAGGCCGAGCACTTCCCGCAGGTCTTCGGCCCGAAGCGCGACCAACCGCTCGACTCCCGGCTGACGCGGCGCCGATTCATCGAACTCGCCGAACGGATCGGCGACCTGTCCGCCGAGGAGGCGGCCGAGGGCTTCCTGCGGATCGCGGTGGGAAACATCGCCAACGCGATCAAGCGCATCTCCGTCCAGCGAGGTCACGACGTCACCCGCTACGCCCTGACCACCTTCGGCGGCGCGGGCGGCCAGGTCGCCTGCCCCGTGGCCGAGGCACTGGGCATCCGCACCGTCCTCGTCCCGCCGATGGCCGGGGTGCTGTCCGCCCTCGGCATCGGTCTGGCCGACACCACCGTCCTGCGCGAGCATGCGGTCGAACGGCCCCTGGCGGAGGAGGAGATGGAAGCGGTACTGGGGCTCGCCGACGAACTGGCGCACGCCGCCACCGACGAGCTGCGCGATCAGGGCGTCCCGCAGGGACGGATCCAGCTGGCCCGCCGGGTCCGGCTGGGCTACCAGGGCACCGACACCACGATCACCGTACCGCTGGGCGAACCGGCCGCCATGCGGGCCGAGTTCGAGGAGCGGCACCGCTCCACCTACTCCTTCCTGATGGACCGCCCCCTGGTGATCGAGGCCCTCGCCGTCGAGGGCACCGGCCTCACCGAGCAGCCCGAACTCGGCACCCTCTCCCCCGCGGCCGCCCCGGCCGAGCCCGTCGCCGTCCGGCTGTACGCCGGCGGGCGGTGGCGGCGGGTCCCGCTGCTGGAACGCGAATCGCTGCGCGCGGACGACACCGTCACCGGACCCGCCGTCATCGCCGAGGCCAACGCCACCACCGTGGTGGACACCGGCTGGAAGGCCACCGTCACCACCGCCGGACACCTCCTGGTCGAGCAGGTCGGGGCCACCGCCGAGGAGGCCGTCCCGACCGCCGCCGACCCGGTGCTGCTGGAGGTCTTCAACAACCTCTTCATGGCGATCGCCCAACAGATGGGCGCCCGACTGGAATCCACCGCCCAGTCGGTCAACATCAAGGAGCGGCTCGACTTCTCCTGCGCGCTCTTCGACCCGGACGGCAACCTCGTCGCCAACGCCCCCCACATCCCCGTCCACCTCGGCTCGATGGGCACCACCGTCAAGGAGGTGCTGCGCCGTCTCGGCCCGAAGCTGCGCCCGGGCGACGCCTACGCCGTCAACGACCCGTACCACGGCGGCACCCACCTGCCCGACATCACCGTGGTCACCCCTGTCTTCGACCCGGACGGCGACGTGGTCCTGTTCTTCGTCGCCTCGCGCGGCCACCACGCCGAGATCGGCGGCACCTCTCCCGGCTCGATGCCCGCCGACAGCCGCGAGATCCACCAGGAGGGCGTACTCTTCGACACCTGGCCGCTGGTGGTGGACGGGCGGCTGCGCGAGGAGGAGACCCTCCGGCTGCTCACCGACGCGCCGTACCCGTCCCGCGACCCGGACACCAACCTCGCCGACCTGCGCGCCCAGATCGCCGCCAACCGCAAGGGCGTCGACGAGGTCAACGCGATGATCGGGCACTTCGGCCCGGACGTCGTCCAGGCCTACATGCGGCACGTCCAGGACAACGCCGAGCAGGCGGTGCGCCGCGCCGTGGACGGGCTGAGCGACGGCTCGTACCGCTACGAGACCGACTCCGGCGCCGTGATCGCCGTCTCCGTGCGCGTCGACCGCCGGGACCGCAGCGCCACCATCGACTTCACCGGCACCTCGCCCCAGCTCGACGGCAATCTCAACGCCCCCTCCGCCGTCGTCACCGCCGCCGTCCTGTACGTCTTCCGCACCCTCGTCGCCGACGACATCCCGCTCAACGACGGCTGCCTGCGCCCGCTGCGGATCGTCGTGCCGCCCGGCTCGATGCTCGCCCCGGAGTACCCGGCCGCCGTCGCCGCCGGGAACGTCGAGACCTCGCAGGCCATCGTCGGCGCGCTCTACGCCGCGCTCGGCGTGCAGGCGGAGGGATCCGGCACGATGAACAACCTGAGCTTCGGCAACGCCGAGCACCAGTACTACGAGACCATCGCCTCCGGTTCCGGTGCCGGCCCCGGCTTCGACGGCGCGGACGCCGTCCAGACCCACATGACCAACTCCCGCCTCACCGATCCGGAGGTCCTGGAGTGGCGGCTCCCGGTCCTGGTCGAGGAGTTCGCCGTCCGCCCGGACAGCGGCGGCAACGGGCGCCGGCACGGCGGCAACGGCGTCCTGCGGCGGCTGCGCTTCCGCGAACCGATGACGGTCAGCCTGCTCACCAGCCACCGCCGCGTCCCGCCGTACGGCCTCGCCGGCGGCTTCCCGGGCACGCTCGGCGCCAACCGCGTCCTGCGCGCCGACGGCACCGTCGAGGAACTGCCCGGCTGCGGCACCACCGAGGTCGCTGCCGGGGACGCCTTGGAGATCCGCACCCCCGGCGGAGGCGGCCACGGCGGCTCTGCCTGACGCGGTCCGGCCGGTCGGCCGTCGACGCCGGCGGCCGACCGGGCCCGCCTCCCCGGTCCCGGCCGATCCCCACCGGCCTGGGCCGGTCGGCCCTGCTGCCCGGTCGAGCCAAGCGGGGCCCGGCTCCGGAGCATCTCGTACAGAGACCGGGCGGACGGAACCGACGACGCGAGCGGTGGAGGAGCGGCTGGACGTCTGCGTGACCGCCCTGATGGGCGCACGGGGCTGAGCCGGGGCGGGCCCGGTAGATTCACTCCCCCACCACCGACCGAGGGAGCACCCGTGCCCGACCGGCCCAGCCTGCTGTACGTGACCGACCTGGCCTACCCGGCCCGCGGACGGCGGTACGGCGACGAGGACGTCTTCCTCACCTCCCGGCTGCGGGAGTGGTTCGACCTGGCCCTGTGCCACCCGCTGGACGCCCGGGCCCTGATGGGGCGCTTCGACGCGGTCGTGGTGCGCAACAGCGGTCCGGTGCTGCACTACCGGGAGGAGTACGCCCGTTTCCGCGACCGGGCCCTGGCCGACGGCGTGCGGGTCTACAACCCGCTGACCGGGCGGGGCGACATGGCCGGGAAGGGGTACCTGCTGGACCTGACCGAGGCGGGCCGCCCCGTCATCCCCACGGTCGACCGGCCGCAGGACCTCGACCGGCTGCCCGCCGCCGACCGCTACGCGGTCAAGCCCAGGGAGGGCGCGGACAGCATAGGCCTGCGCTTCCTCACCCGCGACGAGCTGGACGGGCTCGACGCGTGGGGCGAGGTGCTGGTCCAGCCGCGGATCGACTTCCGCTACGAGGTCTCCTTCTACTTCGTGGACGACGCCTTCCAGTACGCCCTCCACGCGCCGGATCCGGCCCGGCGCTGGGTGCTGGAGCCGTACGAGCCGAACGCGGCCGACCTCGCGTTCGCGCGGAGCTTCGTCGACTGGAACACGCTCGCCCACGGGATCCAGCGGGTGGACGCCTGCCGCGCGCCGGACGGGAGCCTGCTCCTGGTCGAGCTGGAGGACCTCAACCCGTACCTGTCCCTCGACCTGGTAGCCGAGGAGGTCCGGGAGGGCTTCGTCGAGGCCCTGGCGGATTCACTGCACCGCTTCCTGGGCTGACCGGCCGGGGCGGAACGACGGACCGCCGCCCCGGGAGGCGTCTCCCGGGGCGGCAGCAGCGGGCGCGCCGTCAGCAGATCCGCGGCAGTTGCTCGCCCATCGGCAGGTCGACCACCCGGGTACCGCCGAAGCCGGTGCGGGCCACGACCATCCCCGGGTGCTCCTCGACGCACTCGCCGATCACCACCGCCTCCGCGCCGCGCGGGTGGGCGCGCATGGCGGCGAGCACGGCGTCCGCCGGGCCGCGCGGGACGAAGGCGACGAGCCGGCCCTCGTTGGCGATGTACATCGGGTCCAGGCCCAGCACCGCGCAGGCGTTGGCCACCGGCTCCGGGACGGGGACGGCGGCCTCGCTGAGCACGACGCCCACTCCGGCGGCGGCCGCGATCTCGTTGAGCGCCGCCGCCAGGCCGCCCCGGGTGGGGTCGCGCAGCACGTGCAGGTCGGCGGTGGCCGCGAGCATCGCCTCGACCAGGCCGCCGAGCGCCGCGCTGTCGCTGCGCACGTCGACGCCGAACTCCAGTCCCTCCCGGACGCTCATGATCGCCACGCCGTGCAGCCCGATCGGCCCGCTGACGATCACCACGTCGCCGGGCCGGGCGCGCTGCGGGCGGATGTCGACCCCGGCCGGGACGATCCCGATGCCCGCGGTGTTCAGGTAGACGCCGTCCCCGTGCCCGGCCTCGACCACCTTGGTGTCCCCGGTGGCGAT
Organism: Kitasatospora sp. NPDC041917; assembly: GCF_055589745.1. Classification (NCBI taxonomy): domain Bacteria; kingdom Bacillati; phylum Actinomycetota; class Actinomycetes; order Kitasatosporales; family Streptomycetaceae; genus Kitasatospora; species Kitasatospora sp. NPDC041917. The sequence goes on from NZ_JBVJBI010000002.1 coordinate 176,251, forward strand.
CTCGACCCCGGCGGTGCGGGCGGCGGCGCCGAGCGCCCTGGCGACCCGGTCCACCACGGCCATCTCCACCCCCTCCTCCAGGATGAAGCCGCAGGACAGGTAGGCGGCCCGGGCCCCGCTCATGGCGAGGTCGTTGACCGTGCCGTTGACGGCGAGGTCGCCGATGCAGCCGCCGGGGAAGAACAGCGGCCGCACCACGTAGGAGTCGGTGGAGAAGGCGAGCCGGGCCCCGCCGAGCTCCAGCACCGCGGAGTCGCCGAGCCCGGCGAGCACCGGGCCGCCGAAGGCCGGCACGAAGAGGTTCTGCACCAGTTCCGCGGACAGCGCCCCGCCGCCGCCGTGGCCCATCACCACCCGGGGGTGGTCGCGCAGCGGCAGCGGGCAGCTCCAGCCGGAGAAGTCGGGCCGACCGGCGTCCGGTTCGGCGGACGGTCCGGCGAGCGGTCCGGCGAGCGCCTCGGTGAGCAGTTCGGTGTCAGCCAACGCGGCTCGCCTCCTGGGTCTCCTGAACGTCCTGCATCCGGACGGACGTCGCACCCGGCACGCCGAGCCGCCGGTACAGGTAGTACGCCGCGCACGCCCCCTCGCTGGACACCATCGTGGCGCCGAGCGGCGTGCGCGGTGTGCAGACGGTGCCGAAGGCCTCGCACTGGTGGGGCTTCAGCAGCCCCTGCAGCACCTCGCCGCTGCGGCACTCGGCGGGTTCGCGGGTGGTGATCCCCGAGACGTCGAAGCGGTGTTCGGCGTCGTGGTCCCGGTAGCGGGGCGAGAGCCGCCAGCCGCTGCGCGGGATCACCCCGATGCCCCGCCAGGCGCGGTCGCCCACCTCGAAGACGTCCTCCAGCATGGCGCGGGCCGCCGGGTTGCCCTCGGGGCGGACGGCCCGCGGGTAGGCGTTGTCGACGGTGTGCTCCCCGCGCTCCAGCTGCCGTACGGTGCGCCGGATGCCTTCCAGGATGTCCAGGGGTTCGAAGCCGGTGACGACGATCGGCACCCGGTGGCGCTCCGCGAGCGCCGGGTACTCGTCGGTGCCCATCACGCTGCAGACGTGTCCGGCGGCGAGGAAGCCCTGGACCCGGCAGTCCGGCGAGTCCATGATCGCCTCGATCGCGGGGGGCACCCGGACGTGGGAGACCAGCATGCTGAAGTTTCGCAGCCCCTGCTTCCTGGCCAGGTGGACGGCCATGGCGTTCGGCGGGGCGGTGGTCTCGAAGCCGATGCCGAAGAAGACCACCTCCTTGTCCGGGTTCTCCCGGGCGATCCGCAGGGCGTCGAGCGGCGAGTACACCACCCGGACGTCGCCGCCCTCACCGCGCACCCGGAACAGGTCCCGGTCGGTGCCGGGCACCCGCAGCATGTCCCCGAAGGAGCAGAAGACCACCCCCGGCCGGGCGGCGATCGCCAGTGCCCGGTCGATCATCTCCAACGGGGTGACGCACACCGGGCAGCCCGGCCCGTGGATCAATTCGACTTCGTCCGGCAGGAGTTGGTCGATGGCGTGCCGGATGATGCTGTGCGTCTGGCCGCCGCAGACCTCCATCAGCGCCCACGGCCGGGTGACCGTCGCCCTGATGTCGGCGAGCAGCCCGGCCGCCAGCTCGGGGTTGCGGAACTCCTCCAGGTACTTCACCGTCCGGCCTCCTCGGTCTCTTCCGCCGCTCCGACCGCACCCGCCGCCGCCCCGGCGGCCTCCCACGGGTCGCCGAACTCCTCCTGCAACAGCCCGAGTTCCTCGAAGAGGGCGAGGGTACGCCGGGCCGACTCCTCGTCCAGGCGCTGCAGCGCGAAGCCCACGTGGACGATCGCGTAGTCCCCCACCGCCAGGTCGGGCAGGTACTCCAGGCAGACATCCTTGATCACGCCGCCGAAGTCCATCACCGCCATCCTGGTCCCGTCCCGCTCGCCGATCTCCGTCACCCTGCCGGGCACCGCCAGGCACATCCGCGCTCACTCCTCCCGGGTGGCCGCCGACCGGGCGGCCACCATCAGCTGGCCCAGTGCCAGCCCTCCGTCGTTGGGCGGCACCCGGCGGTGCCGCAGTACGGTGAAGCCGTCCTCCCCGAGCCCGCTCGCGCAGGCGGAGGAGAGCAGCGCATTGGCGAAGACCCCGCCGCTGAGGGCCACGGTGGTGGTGCCGTGCCGTTCCCGGACGTCGGCGCAGATCCGCCGGACCAGCTCGGCCACCGCGCCGTGGAAGCGGGCGGCGACCAGCCCGGCGGGCGCACCCGCGGTAACGTCGGCCACCACCGCGGCCAGCACCGGCCCGGGGTCGGCGATCCAGCCGTCCGCCCGCGCCGACAGGCCGAACGCGTAGCCGCCCGCCCGCTGCGCCGCCCCGCGCACAGGACCGTCCTTGCGGCCGAACTCGCAGGCCGCCGCCTCCAGTTCGATCGCCGCCTGGGCCTCGTACCCGGCCCGCTGGCAGATCCCGGCGAGCGAGGAGACCGCGTCGAACAGCCGGCCCATGCTGGAGGTCGGTGCGCAGTTCAGCCCCCGATCCAACTGGCGCTCCAGCAGCCGTAGTTCCTCGCCCTCGCAGGCCCGGACCGGCGGCAGCTGCGGCAGCCGGGGCAGCCCGGCCGCGCGCAGGTGGGCGAGCGCCGTCCGGTAGGGGCGCTCGACGGCCGCGTCCCCGCCGGGCAGCGGCACGTACCGGAGGTGGGCGAGACGGCGGAACCCGTCGTAGTCCGCCAGCAGCACCTCGCCGCCCCAGATCGCGCCGTCCTCGCCGTAGCCGGTGCCGTCGAAGGCCACCCCGAGCACCGGCCGGCCGCCGTCCAGGCCGTGTTCGGCCATCACCGCGGCGATGTGGGCGTGGTGGTGCTGGACCCGGTGCACCGGCCGGCCGGCGGCGGTCCGCTCGGCGTGCCGCAGCGAGCGGTAGCCGGGGTGGCGGTCGGCGGCCAGCAGTTCGGGCCGTACGCCGCTGACCGTGCCGAGCTGCTCGACCGCCCGCTCGAAGGCCCGCAGGGTGGCCAGGTCGTCCATGTCGCCGATATGGCCGGACAGCCAGGCGTAGCCGTCCCGGGCCAGCGCGAAGGTGTTCTTGAGGTCGCCGCCGACGGCCAGGACGGGGCGGACGGGCACCGGCAGCGGGATCGGGAGCGGCGCGTACCCGCGCGAACGGCGCAGCGGAAGCTGTTCGCCGTCCACCACCCGCACCACGGAGTCCTCGCAGGGGACGTGGATCGGCCGGTCGTGGGTGAGCCAGCCGTCGACCAGCGGGGCGAGCCGCTCCAGCGCCTCCCGGTCCTCGGTGACGATCGGCTCGCCGGAGAGGTTGGCGCTGGTCATCACCAGCAGGTCCGGCCCGGGGGCGGCGAGCAGCAGGTGGTGCAGCGGCGTGTACGGGAGCATCACCCCGAGGTCGGGGCTGCCCGGGGCCACCGCCTGGGGCACCGGCAGGCCCGTGCGGCGGAGCAGGACGATCGGCCTCACGGGCCCGGTGAGCAGTTCCCGCTCGACCGGGTCGACGGGCAGCAGGCGTTCGACGGTGGCGAGGTCGCGGGCCATCACGGCGAAGGGCTTGTCGCCGCGCCGCTTGCGCCGGCGCAGCAGGGCGACGGCCGCGGTGTCGCGCGCGTCGCAGGCGAGGTGGTAACCGCCGATGCCCTTGACGGCGAGGATCGCGCCCTCGGCGAGCAGCCGTCGGGCCTCCGTGAGGGCCTGTTCCCCGGCGAGTCCGGGGCGTCCGGGCACGGTCAGCGCGAGTGCTGGCCCGCAGGCGTGGCAGGCGACGGGCTGGGCGTGGAAGCGGCGGTCGGCGGGGTCGGTGTACTCCCGGGCGCAGTCCGGGCACATCGGGAAGCCGGCCATGGTGGTGTTGGCCCGGTCGTACGGGAGGCCGGTGACGATGGTGTGCCGGGGGCCGCAGTTGGTGCAGCTGATGAAGGGGTGCCGGTGGCGGCGGTCGGCCGGGTCGGCGAGTTCGGCCAGGCAGTCGGCGCAGACGGCGGTGTCGGGCGGGATCAGGGTGGTGCGGGGGCCGTCGGGGCTGGACGGGACGATGCGGAAGCCGGTGGCGCCGGTGGTGGCGAGCGGCGCGTGTTCCACCGAGTGCACCTGGGCGAGCGGCGGCGCGTCGCCGGCCACGCGCCGGCAGAAGGCGTCCAGGGCGTCCGGGCTGCCCTCGACCTCGGCCAGGACGCCCTCGCCGGTGTTGGTGACGGTGCCGGCCAGGCCGAGTTCACCGGCCAGCGTGTGGACGAACGGGCGGAAGCCGACCCCCTGCACCAGGCCGCGGACGGCGACCCGCCGCCGCTCGCGGTCGAGCCCGGGGTGACCGGCCGTCACGCGCGCTCCCCCACGGCGGAGCGGCCGTGGTGGTGCCCGTGGTCGTGATCGTGATCGTGCCCGTCCCCGCGCTCATCCCCGTCGTCGTGCGCGTGCCCGTGGTCGTGCGCGTGCCCGTGGTCGTGCGCGTGCCCGTGGTCGTGCGGCGCCGCCGACATCACCGGCCGGTGCGGCTCGGCCCCCTCCAGCACGGCCAGCGCCCGGTCCAGCAGCGCCCCGACGCCCTCGCCCGTCCGGGCGGAGGTGTTCAGCACCGTCACCCCGGGGTTGACCCGCTGGACGTTGGCCAGGAACGCCGCCTCGTCGAACTCGGCCGCCGCGGCGAGGTCCGTCTTGGTCACCAGCACCAGGTTGGCCAGCCCGAAGGCCGTCGGGTACTTGAGCGGCTTGTCCTCGCCCTCGGTCACCGAGGCCAGCACCACCCTCAGCGTCTCGCCGAGGTCGTAGGAGGCCGGGCAGACCAGGTTGCCGACGTTCTCCACGAACAGCAGCCGGCACTCGGCCGGCAGCCAGCCGTCCAGGTGCCCGGCGAGCATCCGCGCCTCCAGGTGGCAGAGCCCGTCGGTGAGCACCTGCTTCACCGGGGCGCCCGAGCGGGCCAGCCGGCGGGCGTCGTTCTCGGTGGCGAGGTCGGCGGTCAGCGCGGCGACCTCCACCCCGCGCCGCCGGGCCAGCCCCAGCTCGGCCTCCAGCAGCGCGGTCTTTCCGCTGCCGGGGCTGGACAGCAGGTTCACCGCGACCGTCCCCCGCGCCTCCAGCGCCTCCCGCAGCCGGCGGGCGCTGTCGTCGTTGCGGGCGAGGACCGCCTGACGGAGGTCGACCGTGCGGCACATCGGCATCAGCCTTTCTGTTCGGCCCGGACGTCCCGGACCTCGGCCCGGACGTCCCGGGCTTCGGCCCACTGGACGTCGAGGATCTGCAGTTCACGGCCGGACAGCAGCTCGACGCCGCCACCGCCGGAGCAGCTCGGGCAGCCGAGGTCCGGCGGCATGCCGACCGCCCACTCGACCGCGCAGGGGGTGCAGCGGGCGCGGGCCGCGACGGATTCGGTGTCCAGCACGGCGCCCGCCACCAGCGTTCCGGTGCAGGCGAGTTCGAAGCAGAAGTCGAGGGCCTCGGGCACCACGCCGGCCAGCTCCCCGACCCGCAGACGCACCCGCGCCACCCCGGGGGCCCCGTGTTCGCGCGCGGCCGTGTCCACCTGCTCGACGACGGCTTCGGCGATCGACATCTCGTGCATGGGTCCCTTCCCGGAGCGGGCGGCAACGCGCCCCATTACAGGGCGCGGTGGCGGCGTCGGCCCGCAGCCGCGCCGCCACCGCACGCGGGGCTGCGCCATTCGCAGCAATCCGCTCCCCACCTCGGATCACATCCGGTCACATCGGCTCACACGGCTCACACGGCTCACATCCGGGAGATGTGCAGGTACCGCTTGATGTCCGGCAGGCTCTGCCAGACCAGTGCGCCGATTGCCGCCAGCAGGGCGACGCAGAACAGTTTCCTCAGCATGGTGTTGTCTCCTTCTCCGGCTGCGCGGCCTCGTCCACGACCCGCAGGACCACTCGGACCGCCTCCTCCACGGCGGCGGCGACGGGCTCGCTCAGCCCGATGCCCTCCTCCAGCGACGCCGGCTCGCAGCCGACCACCAGCACCCGTTCCGGCGGCTCGCCGCCGGTGCCGGCGGCGAGCGTGGCCAGCAGCGCCAGTACGGCGTCCGGCCCCATCCGGTGCCCGTCCAGGACCGGCACCTCCAGCGGCTCTCCGGTGTCCGCCTCGATCAGGTAGACGGTGCCGGGCGCCCCGCCCCGGCAGGTGGCGTCCACCAGGACGGCGGTGCGGTAGCCGTCGAGCAGCCGGTAGGCGAGGTCCACGCCGCGCACGCCGACGTCGGCCAGCTCGACGCCGGCCGGCAGCGGGTGGGCGGACAGCCGCCGGACGGTCTCGACCCCGAAGCCGTCGTCGCCGAGGAAGATGTTGCCCACCCCGGCGACCAGCACCGTCGAGCCCGTCGTCACGATCCCTCCAGCGGTGTGACCTCGTCGGGCTGGAAGTAGCGGAACCGCCCCTGGGCCCGCCACAGGTCGGCGCCCGGGTCGTCCTCCACGGTGACGGCCAGGTGCACCGATCCGTCCAGGTCGTGCAGCACGGCCTCCACGACGCCGGTCCGCCCGTCCAGGAAGAGGTCCTGGGCGTCGGTGCGCCGCCGGCCGGGCCGCAGCAGGACCCGGCTGCCGGCGCCGACCTCGTGGCCGTCGACCAGCACCCGGTCCCGCTCGGGGTCGACCGCCGGGTCGTCGCCCGGGTCCCACCAGGGCTGTTCGCCGCCGTCGACGGCGCCGCCGCCGGTGACCTCGCGCAGCCCGCGGATGGCCCCGTGCAGCCGCTCCAGCACCTCGGGGGGCATGGACTCGGCCAGGTCGATCACCGCGCCGGCCCGCTCGTCGGTGCCGCGGGCCTCCCGCTTCTCCTCCTCGGTCAGGGCGGCCGTCCGCAGCGCCAGGATCTCGTCGATCTCGGTGGCGTCGTACAGCGTGCCGAGGCTCTCCGGGGCGATCCGCGGGTGGTCCTCCAGGATGATCGGCGAGGACAGCATCACCGAGCGGTCGCCGTCCGGCCCGGCCAGCACCGGCCAGGTGCGCTCGTTGCGGCACCGCTCGACGGCCGGGCGGGCCCACTCGGGCGGGTCGGTGACGGACAGGAAGCGTCCGTGCTCCAGCCCGAGCAGCAGGTGGGCGGAGACCAGCGAGTGCGGCAGGGCCTGGTCGCGGGTGGCCCCCCGCGGCGGTCTCCAGGGGGAGGTGTTCTCCACCTCCACGGTCAGCCGCTGCGCCCGGTACGGGCCGGGCAGTTCCTCGGCCCGCAGCCAGACCAGGCCGTCGACCTGTTCGCGCCGTCGCACCACCCGGCCGACGACGGCGCCGTCCTCGTGCACCAGACCGGTTTCGCCGACGCCCGGCAGCCGGAACGGCCGCTGCACCCCCTCGCCGTCCACCTCCTCGACCGGGACCAGGAGTTCGACCCTTTCCTCGGCGCCCTCGTCCCACTCGACGAGGTCCCGGTCGGCCAGCTCCAGGCGCTCCACCGACTCGAAGCCGGCGGCGGTGGCCCGTTCGACGGTGCGCCGCTGGACCCGCAGGAAACGCAGCTCGACCGCCAGCAGGTCCCCGCCGCGCGCCTCCATCAGGCACTCGGTGCGCTGGTGGGAGTGCTCGCCGCCGACCGCGGTGTACTCGGGCGGCACCAGGACGCCGAACTGCCAGCGCAGCCGGTTCTTGGCCGCCGAGGCGCGGTACGGGTAGAGCACGTAGCCCTCCAGCAGCACCGCGTCGGCGACCTGCCGGGCGGCCGTGAAGCCGCGCTCGATCCGCTCCGGGAAGCCGCTCACCGGACCGTCCCCCCGATCGCGGCCGCCGCGAGCAGCTCGCGCACCGTCGCCTCCCAGGAGGGCAGGGCCCGCCGGGAGCGGTAGGCCAGCAGCTCGTCCATGACGTCCTCCGGCAGCCGCAGCCAGCCGCTGCCGGGGAAGTGCCGGTCGATCGCCTCCTGCCAGACCCGCACCGGCATCCGTACCCGGGCCTCCCGGTCCCAGGGCACCGGGCTGACCTGGAAGCCGCCGGGGCCGGAGAAGGCGGTGCCGGAGAAGAGCAGCAGCAACGGCACCTCGCCGCCGTCCAGCGCCCGGAAGTAGCGGGCCGAGGCGACCTCCTGGTCGTAGGTGCAGGGCACCGAGAGGTCGATCTCCGTGCCGCCGGTGAAGCCGGGCACCAGCAGCGGCACGGTGGCGAACTGGACCGGGTTGAGCGTGGTGGCCCAGCGCTGCCGCTCGCCGAACAGGTCGGTCAGCCGCTCGCCCTCGGCGTCGCCGTACGGCCGGCGGCCCGGTTCGATCCGCAGCTGGCACTGGAGGGCGAGGGCGTGCACCCGGGTGTCGGCCGGGGCCGTGATGCGCAGCCGGAACACCAGGGTCGGCCCGGCCGCGTACGGGTCGGACCGCACGCCGGTGCAGGCGAAGGCGAGGGCCGTCACGCCGTCACCTCCGCCCGCAGCGGGCGGGCCCGGTCGGCCAGCCGCGCGAAGAACGCGTCGAGTTCGGCCCGTGCCTCGGCGCCGCCGTCGAAGCCGTGCCAGCACCGCCGCAGCCGGCCGACCAGCTCGTAGCAGACGTCGATCGGCACCAGGAAGCACGTCACGCGTTCCTCGGTGCGGCGCAGCAGCAGCGCCTCCACGTCCGGTTCCAGGGCGTCGGCCAGCCGGCTGCCCCCGAGGGCGCGCTGCCAGGTCGCCTCGTCCAGCTCACTCTCGGTGGCGCCGGCCGGGCCGGGGTAGAAGGCGAGCAGCTGGTCCATCACCGTGTTGCGGAACAGGAAGGCGGTGCCGACCGGGATGCCCAGCACCGACCAGGCCTGCTGGTCCAACTCGCGGGCCGGATCGGCGAGGTAGCGGTCCGGCACGGTGCGGTAGCGGCCGCCGGCCGCGCCCGGCTGCTGGAACAGCAGGCTGCAGGCGGTGCAGGCGCAGGCCAGGGCGCGCTCCTCGACGTCCACCAGGTGGCGGTGGCCGGCGGGCAGGTCCCGGCCGCAGAACGCGCACTGCTCGGGGCGCGGCGGGGCCGGTTCGCGCAGCCGGTGCAGCAGGGCGGTCCCGTCGCGGGAGATCCGGCGGGTGTTCATCGGGCCTCCGCCGGCTGCGGCGGGCGGGTGCCGATCTGGAGCAGTTGCGGGGCGCGCTCCAGTTCCACGGCGGTCACCTCGGGCGCGTGGCAGGCGAGGACGGCCTCCACCTCCTGTTCGCCGCAGCCGCAGCCGGTGGCCGTGCGGCGCAGCCGCAGGACGCCGGTGGCCGGGTCGAAGCCGGCCACCTCGACCCGCTCGGACAGGGCGGCCAGTGCCCGGTCGATCCGGGCGGGGAGGTCCTCGGGGTGCAGGTCGTGCAGGAGCAGCACCCCGGCGACGGCCGGGTCGTCCAGCATCCGGTCCAGTGCGGGTGGGGGCAGCGCCGGGACCATCCTGGCCAGGCCCTGGCCGTAGAACTCCATGAGTTCCCGGACCAGTTGCTCGCCCGCCTGCTCGGCGCCGCTGCCGGCCAGGGCGTCCAGGGCCTCGTGGATCCGCTGCCCGGTCCGCTCGGCCGTCATGCGGTGAGCCCGCTCAGGCCGGTGGGCACGTGCATGGTCTGCACGGTGCGCCCGCCGCCGACGTACATGTGCACGCCGCAGGGCAGACAGGGGTCGAAGCTGCGCACCGCGCGCATGATGTCGATGCCCTTGAAGGTGTCCGGGGGGTTCTCCTCGAAGATCGGGGTGTTCTGCACCGCGTCCTCGTACGGGCCGGGCGTGCCGTAGCTGTCCCGGACGCTGGCGTTCCACGGGGTGGGCGGGTACGGGTGGTAGTTGGCGATCTTGCCGTCGCGGATCACCATGTGGTGCGAGAGCACGCCGCGCACGGCCTCGGTGAAGCCGCAGCCGATCGACTCGTCCGGCACCTCGAAGCGCTCCCAGGTCTGGCTGCGCCCGGCGCGGACCTCGTCGAGCGCCTTCTCGGCGAAGTGCAGGGCGGCGGCGGCCGCGTACGCCTGGAAGTACGTGCGGGCGCGGTTGCGCTCGATGGCGTTGCTCCACTGCGGGATCTTCCACTCGAAGGTGACCTCGGGCTTGGTCATCGAGCGGGGCAGGTTGATCTGCACGCTGTGGCCGGTGGCCTTGATGTAGCCGATGTCGACCAGTCCGGACAGGGCGGTGGACCACAGGCGGGCGATCGGGCCGCCGCCGGTGTCGAGGGCGAGGTGGTCCTTGCCGTCGAACCAGCGCGGGGACATCACCCAGCTGTACTTGTCGTCGAAGTTCCGCTTCTGCGGGGCGGGGATGGTGTGCTGGTTCCACGGGTGGCGGGGGTCGACGGGGTTGCCCAGCGGGTCGTGGGTGACGAACAGGTCCTTGCCCTGCCAGTCCTCGTAGTAGGAGCTGCCGAGCAGGATGCGGATACCCAGGTTGATCTGCGTCAGGTCGTTGGTGACGAGCTTGCCGTCCACCACGACGCCGGGGGTGACGAACATCCGTCGGCCCCAGTCCGTCATGTTGCGGTAGGTGAAGTCGCAGTGGTCCGGGTCGTTGAGGCTGCCCCAGCAGCCGAGCAGGACCCGGCGCCGGCCGACCTCCTCGTAGCCGGGCAGGGCCTGGTAGAAGAAGTCGAAGAGGTCGTCGTGCAGCGGCACGACCTTCTTCATGAACTCGACGTAGCGCATCAGCCGGGTCAGGTAGTCGGTGAACAGCTGCACCGTGGCGACGGTGCCGACGCCGCCCGGGTAGAGCGTGGAGGGGTGCACGTGGCGGCCCTCCATCAGGCAGAACATCTCCCGGGTGTAGCGGCTGACCTGGAGCGCCTCGCGGTAGAACTCGCCCTCGATGGGGTTGAGCGAGCGCATGATGTCGGCGATCGTCCTGTAGCCGTGGTCGCCGGCGTGCGGGGCCTCGGTGCGCTCGGCCTGCTCCAGGACGCCGGGGTTGGTCTCGCGGACCATCTTCTCGCAGTAGTCGACCCCGACCAGGTTCTCCTGGAAGATGTTGTGGTCGAACATGTACTCGGCGGCCTCACCGAGGTTGATGATCCACTCGCCCAGGTGCGGGGGCTTCACCCCGTACGCCATGTTCTGCGTGTAGACCGAACAGGTGGCGTGGTTGTCGCCGCAGATCCCGCAGATCCGGCTGGTGATGAAGTGGGCGTCGCGCGGGTCCTTGCCGCGCATGAAGACGCTGTAGCCGCGGAAGACCGAGGAGGTGCTGTAGCACTCCGCGACCCGCTTCTGCTTGAAGTCGATCTTCGTGTGGATGCCCAGGCTGCCCACGATGCGGGTGATCGGGTCCCAGGACATCTCGGTCAGGCCGCTGCCGTCGCCGGCCGCCCTGGTGGTCGGTGTTGCCATCGTTGCTGTCGTGTCCTTGTCTCTGGGAGCGGGCCCCGGCGAGCGGGCGGGGGGTCGTCGAGCGGGCGTGGGCCGTCGGCGGCCGCACACCGGGCGGTGTGCGGCCCTGCGACGGTCACCAGGGCGGGCGGTAGCCCGTGGTCAGGTGGCGGCCGGAGTGACGCCACTTCGGTTCCTTGTCCAGCGTGTTCAGCGTGATCGCGCGCAGCCGCCGGATCAGCGCGCCGTACGCGCTGCTGGCGTTGGTGGAGACCCGTGAACCGGGCGGCGGGTCCATGAAGGGCATGAACTTGTCCGGGAAGCCCGGCATGGTGCAGGCAATGCAGATGCCGCCCACGTTCGGGCAGCCGCCGATGCCGTTGGTCCAGCCGCGCTTGGCGACGTTGCACTTCACGACCGGGCCCCAGCAGCCGAGCCGCACCAGGCACTCGGGCGTGCCGTAGTCGGTGGCGAACTGCCCCTGCTCGTAGTAGCCGCCGCGGTCGCAGCCCTCGTGCACGGTGGCTCCGAACAGCCAGGCGGGCCGCAGCTTGTCGTCCAGCGGGATCATCGGCGCGGAGCCGGCCAGCTGGTACAGCAGGTAGGTGAGCGTCTCGGCGAAGTTGTCGGGCTGGATCGGGCAGCCCGGCACGCAGACGATGGGCAGCCCGGCCTTGGACTTCCAGTCCCAGCCGAGGTAGTCCGGCACGCCCATGGCGCCGGTCGGGTTGCCGGCCATCGCGTGGATGCCGCCGTACGTGGCGCAGGTGCCGATCGCCACCACGGCGGTCGCCTTCGGGGCGAGCCGGTCCAGCCACTCGCTGGTGGTGATGGGCTGACCGGTGGCGGGGTCGTCGCCGAAGCCGCACCAGTAGCCCTCCTTCTTGATCTTCTCGTTGGGGATGGACCCCTCGACGACCAGCACGAACGGCTCGATCTCGCCGCGGTCGGCCTTGAAGAACCACTCGACGAAGTTGTCCGCGCCCTGGACCGGGCCGCACTCGAAGTCGATCAGCGGCCAGTGCACCGCGACCTTGGGCAGGCCGGGCAGTGCGCCGGTGACGATCTCCTCGATGCTGGGCTGCATCGCGGCGGTCAGCGAGACGGAGTCGCCGTCGCAGCTGAGGCCCGCGTTGATCCAGAGAATGTGCACCACGTCGGTGTCGGTGGTTGCAGCTGTTGCAGTCGTTGCAGCTGTTGCAGCACCCATGAGGATGCCTCCTCGGGGATGGGAGCCTGAGGGAATGGCTCGAAGCCAGTCATAGCAACGGTCCGGGCCGGGCGCCGGTCCGCGCGGCCCGCGCCGGGCCCCGGGGAGGCAAGCCGGGCGGGGCCGTTCGGGTCACGGTCGCGCGGCGGGCCCCGTCGGCACCGGGCGCTTGTGGACGAACGCGGAACGCAGCGCGTGATACGGCGATTCGGGTGTGAAGAACTGCCGGTGCATGACCGCGAGCTCCTCCTCCCGGTAGGCGTCGAGCGGTTTCGTCCGCTCGTCGGCCTCGCGCGCGGCCTTCTTCGCCGCGATCCGCTGGTGGGCGGTGGGCGAGGCGGCGAGCAGCCCGGCCAGGTGGGCCGTGGACGGCCCGAACTCCTCCGGCCCGCAGGCGAGCACCCGGTCGACCAGGCCGATCCGCTCGGCGGTGGCCGCGGAGACGGGCAGCGCCTGGCGGGTCAGCCGCTCGGCCGCCGCCGCGCCGAGGCGGCGCGGGAGGCTGTACGTCCAGTACTCGGACCCGTACAGCCCCATCAGCCGGTAGTGCGGGTTGAGGACGGAGCCGCCGCGGCACCACACCTCGTCCGCCGCCAGCGCCAGCATCACCCCGCCGGCCGCCGCGTTGCCCCCGACGGCGGCGACCACCAGCCGGTCGGTGGTGGTGAGCACCGCGTCGACCAGTTCGTCCATCGCGGTGATGTTGTCCCAGGACTCGACGGCCGGGTCCGCCGCGGCCTCGATCACGTTGAGGTGGATGCCGTTGGAGAAGAAGTCCCGGCCGCCGCCGAGCACCAGCACCGAGGTCGGGCGGGCGACGGCGAAGCGGTAGGCCGCCAGCAGGCGGCGGCAGTGGCCGGTGGACATCGCGCCGCCCGGGAAGGAGAAGCGCAGGAAGCCCACCGGGCCGTCCTCCTGGTAGCGGAGGTCCGACCAGACGGGGCCGTCCTGCTCGCCCGGCATCAGGGGCGCCGCCAGCTCCGGCAGGGCGGGGAGCAGGCCGCCGAGCGCCGTCACGGCGGGGAGCTTGACGCCCGCGGGGCCGCCGGGGGTGCGGCGGCGCAGTTCGGGGATCCACACGGCACCGTCCGTGGTGGCCCGGCACAGGGCCCCGGCCCGGGTGGCGAGCAGGTCGCCCGGGCAGCCGCGCAACACCGGTTCGCGGTGCCCGCCGTGCAGGTACCAGGTGCCGCCGCACAGCTCGTCGAGCACCCCGGGCCGGGAGTCCGCGGCGCGGAGCCTGCGCAGCACCGCCTCGGTGCTGTCGGCCGCCCAGTCGATCCGGCGCTCCTCCTGGCGCAGGACGGGCCGGGTGCGCACGGCACCGCTCCAGCCGGGGCCGGACTGCGGCTGCGGCGCGTACGTGCCCGAGGCGACGCGCTCCACGGCGAGCAGCGCGGCCGCCACCGCCGCGTCGGCGACCTCGTTGCGGTAGAGGTCGCTCTTGCCGTACTCCGGCAGCCGGCAGGGCGCCGAGGCCCAGACCGGCCCGGCGTCCATCTCCGCCTCGGCCTGGAGCACGGTGACGGCCCATTCGGTGCGGCCGTCCTGGATCGCCCGGTCGAGGGAGGAGGGGCCGCGGTCGCCCGGCGGGCCGGGGTGGACGATCAGGCAGGTGAGCTGCGACCAAAGCTCCCGCGGGATCGCGGTGCGCAGCATCGGGGCGAGCACCAGGTCGGGCTTGAGCCGGCGCACCGCGTCGAGCAACCCCTCGTCGTCACCGGCCAGTTGGAGGTCCACGGTGTGGCGCCGGTCGCGCAGTTCGGCGTGCAGCCGCTGGCTGAGGCTGTTGAACGCGCTGGCGAGGAGAAGAATCCGCATGTCCGCCTCCGACGGGGGGTGCTCCGGGAACCCGGTGATCATCGCTTCCGCCCTCGCGGCCCCCCGCCGCGTCCGGCATGTCGCGCCGCGCGTTCACCCGAGCGGCCGGAGCCGGGCGACGGCGCCGAGCGGGTAGCATGTAAGCTATGAATCCAGCGAGCGACCCTTACGAGCTTCGTCCCGGCGTGCCCACCGTCGAGGTCTTCCGCCGCCTGCGCACCGACGCCGGCCTCTCCGACAAGGCCCCCGAGGCGGTCGCGCTCGCCCTCCCCAACACCTGGTACGGCGTGGTCCTCCACCACGAGGGCGAGCCCGTCGGCATGGGGCGGATCATCGGCGACGGCGGCACCGCGTTCCAGATCACCGACATCTGCGTCCACCCCGCGCACCAGGGCCGCGGCCTCGGCAAGCGCATCATGGCGGCGCTCACCGAGGAACTGGAGCGCCGGGCCCCCGCCACCGCGTACGTCTCGCTGATCGCGGACGGACCCGCGCGCTTCCTCTACGAGAAGTTCGGCTTCGCGGACACCGCCACCCACGACTCGATCGGCATGTACCGGCTGATGGGCGGCCGCTGACGGCCCCTCGGCCGGTTCGACGGCCCGAGCCCGGCGGCCGACGGGGCGTGTCCCCGGTCGGCCGCCGGGCGGGGGGTCACAGCGGCAGGACCTGCCAGTCGCCGAAGGCGGTGGCCGTCGTGCCGGTGCGGAAACGGACGCGGCCGTCCGTACCGACGGCGAACACGTGGAGCACCCCGCCGCCGTCGACGATCGCGGTCGGGAAGTCGAGGACGGTGCCGCCGAGGTCCTGCCAGGTGTCGTAGCCGGAGTTCGGGGCGGTCTGCGCGATGGTGCTCACCCCGCCGCCGCCGTTGCGCTCGAACAGCACGACCCGTCCGCCGAGGGTGGCCGCGGCCGGCTCGCCCACTCCCCCGTGTCCACCGAGGGGGGCCGGTGTCCGGCTCCACGAACCGCCGCCGGGCCGGGTCTGGTGATGTTCCCCGCGGTGACGAACACCGTGACGGACGGCGTGCCGTTGGCGAGCGCGTTGGACAGGTCCGGGTTCATGAACAGGATGTCGTCGTCCTCGTGCGCGACGACCTGCAGGAACAGCGGCCCGTCGCCGCCGGCCACCGGCATGCCCGCGGCCGTGCCCGTGCCCTCGGCCGCGACCGCGCGGGTCGCGCTCCCCCTGGCCAGGACAGGTGCGGCGAGGGCGGTGAGCGCGACGGAGGTGAGTAGTCGCCGTCGTCCGATTGCCATGCGATTCCCCCCACTTCGAGATCGGCATGTGATCACGCCACGAGGAGGCCAACCCATGATCGGACGGACGGTGCCATCAGCCGCATTCCGCGTATTCGCCCCAGAGGAAAGGCGATTGACGGACCGTCAGGCCGACTCGGGGGACGGGTCGCCGAGCAGGTCGGCGACCAGGCGGCGGGCGTAGTCGGGGCCGAGGCCGGCGGGGCGGAAGAGGATCCGGTACATCAGGGGGGCGACGAGGCGGTCCATGGCGGCCTCGACCCCGGGGGCCTCCTCGCCGCGCGCACGGGCGCGGGCGAGGACCAGGGCGAGCTGGTCGGCGGCGTAGGCCGAGCACTGGCCGGCGTTGCCGCCGTCCGGGTCACCGAGGAGGGCGTCGCGGACGTAGGCGCGGCCGGAGGCGGAGGCCATCTCGTCGAGGAACTGCTCGGCCCAGGCGGTGAGGTCGGCGCGCAGGCCGCCGCGGTCCGCCGGCTCGGTGTCGGGGCGCAGCCGCTCCACCGCGACGTCGGACAGCAGCTCGGCCAGGTCGCCCCAGCGGCGGTACACCGTGGACGGGGTGACACCGGCCCGCTGGGCGACCATCGGCACGGTGAGCGCCTCGCGGCCCACCTCCGCGAGCAGCTCGCGCACCGCGGTGTGCACCGCCTCCTGGACCCGGGCGCTGCGCCCGCCCGGGCGGACCATCTGCCGAGGACTCATACCGTCATCCTAAAGCGGCGCCTTTGCGTCACGGCGGGCCCGGGCGGGCCGGGACCCCGGGCGCGGGCCCGGCACGCCCGCGGCCGGCTCGGACCACCGGCGCGAGCGCCCGCGCGGGCTGCGTCCGCTCGAAGGCGTGGCCGACCCGCAGCAGCGTCCGTTCGCCGAGCGGCCGCCCGAGCAGCTGCAGGCCGATCGGCAGGCCCGCCGCGTCGTGGCCGGCCGGGACGGACAGCGCGGGCACGCCGGTGACGTTGGCCGGGGCGGAGAGCCGGACGTAGGCGTCCGAGACGCTCTCGGTGGTGCCGTCCGGCCAGCCGACCACCTCCTGGCCGACCCGCACCGCCGTGGTCGGCACGGTCGGGGCGGCGATCACGTCGACCTCCGCCAGGACCCGCGCCCACGCGTCCCGGATCAGCGTCCGGGCGCGCTGGGCGCGCAGGTAGTCGCCCGCGCCGATCAGTTCGCCGGCCTCCAGCAGGACCCGGACGTCGGCCTGGTACAGCTCGGGGACGGTGCGCAGCGTGCGCGCGTGGTAGGCGGCGGCCTCGGGCGCGGTCAGGCCCCACAGGGTGGGCACCAGGTAGCGGGCCATCGGGATCTCCACCTCGACGGGCCGGGCGCCGAGCGCCTCCAGCTGCTCGACGGCACGGTGGACGGCGGCGGCGACCTCCTCGTGGACGTGGTCGACGTAGTAGGCGTTCGGCACGCCGACCCGCACGCCGGTCAGGTCCGGCTCCCGCTCGGGCCGGTAGTCGACGGCGGGGGCGGCCAGCGAGGCGGGGTCGCGCGGGTCGTGCCCGGCGAGGGCGGCCAGGACCAGGGCCGCGTCCTCGACGGTGCGGGTGATCGGGCCCACGTGGTCGAGCGACCAGGACAGCGAGGTGACGCCGTGGCGGGGCACCAGTCCGTAGGTGGGCTTGAGGCCGACCACCCCGTTCAGCGCGGCGGGCACCCGGATCGAGCCGCCGGTGTCGGTGCCGAGGGCGAAGGTCGCCGCCCCTGCGGCCACCGCGGCGGCGGACCCACCGCTGGATCCTCCGGCGACCCGGTCGCGGTCCCAGGCGTTGCATGTCTGCGGGGTGGTCAGGCCGTAGGCGAACTCGTGGGTGTGGGTCTTGCCGGCCAGGACCGCGCCGGCGGCCCGCAGCCGGGCGGCGACCGCGCTGTCGGCGGTCGCGCGGTGGCCGTCCCGGACCCGGGAGCCGGCACCGGTGGGCGTGCCGGCGACGTCGATCAGGTCCTTGAGTCCGACCGGGATGCCGTGCAGCGGCCCCCGGTACCGGCCCTGGGCGATCTCCTGCTCGGCCCGGCGCGCCGCGTCGCGGGCCTGTTCGGCGGCGACGGTGGCGTAGGCGCCGAGGTGCGGCTCCACCCGGTCGATGCGGCCGAGGACGGAGTCGACCAGTTCCACGGGGGACAGCCGCCGCTCCCGGATCCGTGTCGCGGCGGCGGCGAGGCTCAGTTCATACGGCTGCATCGGGCCGCTCCCCCGCGTCGAGGTGCTCCGCTTCCGCGCGGTAGGCGGCGCCGGGCGGGGTGTCCCCGAAGTCCAGTTCCCGCAGGACGGCGACGACGGACTGGATGTGTTGGGCGGTGGCCGCCACCGCGGCGTGGCGCTCGGGCGGCAGGTCGAGTCCGGCCCGGGCGGCCCGGTGGGCGGCCTCGGACGGGGCGAGTTCGGCGGAGGACATGGGCGCGCTCCTGATCGTGGGCGGCGGGGCGGGTTCGCGCAGGCGAGGCACCCCGCACCAAAAGCTAAGGGTTTGCGTTAACACGACTGTAGGTTCTAGGGTCCCACTAACGCAAACGAATGGCTTTTACAGTGGAGGAGCCGGCCCCGTGCCCAGTACCCCTACCCCCTCCTGGACGGTCGGCGACGTCACCGTCCACCGCATCGACGAAATCCCGCTGCCGCCCGCGACCGGACGGTGGCTGCTGCCCGGCGCCACCCCCGGGACGGTGGCCGGCCAGGACTGGCTGCACCCCGACTTCGCCGACGCCGACGGCACGCTGCGCCTGGACAGCCACAGCTTCGCCTTCGACCTGGACGGGCTGCGGGTACTCGTCGACACCGGCATCGGCAACGGCAAGCAGCGCGCCAACCCGGCCTGGCACGACCTGCGCACCGACTACCCGCGGCGCCTCGCCGCCGCCGGATTCCCGCCGGACTCCGTCGACCTGGTGGTCCTCACCCACCTGCACGCCGACCACGTCGGCTGGAACACCCGGAAGGTGGACGGCGCCTGGGTGCCCACCTTCCCCCGCGCGCGCTACCTCACCACCCGCGCCGAACGGGAGTTCTGGGCCGGGTACGCCATGGACGAGGCGCGCGCCGTGATGTTCCACGACTCGGTGCTCCCGGTCGAGCGGGCCGGCCGGCTGGACCTCGTCGACGTCCCCGCCGGGGGCCTGGCGATCGCCCCGGGCCTGCGCCTGCTCCCCACCCCCGGCCACACCCCGGGGCACGTCGCCGTCGAACTGACCAGCCGGGGCCGCACGGCGGTGATCACCGGGGACTGCCTCCACCACCCGGTCCAGCTCGCCCACCCCGCCATCGGCGCCTGCGTCGACATCGACCCGCAGCGCTCCGAGGCCACCCGCCGCGCGCTGCTCGACTCCCTCGCCGGCACCGACACCCTGCTGCTCGGCACCCACTTCGCCCCGCCCACCGCCGGCCACGTCGTCGCCCACGGGGACGCCTACCGGCTGCGGCCCGTCGCCCCGGCCTGAGCCGACGGAGCGCGACGGCCGAGGTGCGGCCCGACGCCACCGGCGAGCGGCCCCGGGGGCCTGCGCCCGGTCCCGCCCGCAGCGGGTCGGGGCCGGCGCGGCCCCTCGGCGCCGACGGAGCGCGCCGGGTCCCCACCGGGCGGAACCGCCGGGCCGGCGCGCCGTCGGTTCGCTCCCGCTCCACCTCCCGCCCCTCAAGTCGGCCCGTGCGAGCGCCGGTCCGATCGTCTGATGAGCCGTACGCTCAAAGGCACCCGCTTCGCCGAACGGGGTCGGTGCCCGCCCTCCCGGGTGCGGGCGGGACGATGCGACGGCAGGAGGAGTTGAGGACGCTGGAAATGGTCAACGATCCTTTCGGACAAGGGTGGTCGCACCTCGCCGACCTCGCCGTCGCCCTGATCCTGGCCAGCGCGATCGGCCTGGAACGGGAGATCAGACAGAAGGCCGCCGGACTGCGCACGTACACGGTCGTCGGCCTCGGAGCGGCACTCTTCACCCTGGTGAGCAAGTACGGCTTCAGCGACGTGGTCCAGGCCGGAGTGGTCTCACTGGACCCTTCCCGGATGGCCGCCCAGATCGTCTCCGGACTGGGCTTCATCGGCGCCGGCGTGATCTTCGTCCAGCGCGGCTCGATCCGGGGGCTGACCACGGCCGCCACCGTCTGGCTGACCGCCGCGATCGGCACGGCGGCCGCCGCCGGCCTGCCGCTGCTCGCCACCGCGGCCACCGCGGCCTACTTCTTCGTCGGCTACGTGCTGCGACCCCTCACCCACCGTCTGCCGCGGCTCGGCGCCCGCCCGGTGAGCTGCCACGTCACCTACACCCAGGGGCAGGGCCTGCTCCGCCTGCTGCTCGCCCGGATCACGGCCGAGGGGTACTCCGTCGCCGAGCTGGCGACCGTCGACCGGGCCGCGCCACCGGGCGAGGACGGCGGCGGTGCCGACGAGCGGGTCACGGAGGTGTCCATCAGTCTGCACGGCCGGGGGAACCCGTCCGTCCTCACCGCCGAACTGGCTCGGATCCCCGGCGTCCTGGCCTGCGCGATCAGCCACGCCGAGGACTGAGGCCGGCTCCGTCCGCCGGCTCCACCGGGGGCGTTCGGACGGCGAGCAGGGCGGTGTCGTCCGTCAGCCGGCCCCCGGTGTGCCGGACCACCGCGGCGGCCACCTCGTCGACCAGGCGCCCGGGGTCGACCACCCCCGGGGCGTCGGCCAGCCGGTCCAGGTGGGCGCGCAGCGAGAAGAAGGCGCCCGTACGGTCGCGGGCCTCGGTCACCCCGTCCGAGACGATCAGGACCGTCTCGCCCGGGCCCAGGCGCAGCCGCCGCACCCGCGGCAGCCCGCCGGCCAGCTGGGCCAGACCGATCGGGGCCCCGTCGCCCGGCGGCAGCTGCCGCACGCCCGCGGGGCCGAGGACGTGGGGGCTGTCATGGCCGAAGTTCACCACCTCCACCTCCCCCGGCGCGTCGGAGGGGAACCAGAGGACCACCGCCGTGGCGAACCGCTCCTCCCGCTCCCCCAGCCGCTCCGCCAGCGCGTTCTGCCGGTACAGCCGCTCCTCCATCCAGCCCGCCACGGTGGCCAGGTCGCGCTCGTGGAAGGCGGCCTCCCGGAAGCAGCCCACCAGGGCCGCCGCCGCGGAGACGGCCGGCAGGCCCTTGCCCTGGACATCACCGAGGATGACCCGCGCCCCGAACGGCGTGGCCAGCACGTCGTAGAAGTCGCCGCCCACCCGGGCCTCGACGTCCGCGGCCAGGTAGCGCGCCGCCGAGTCCACGCCGCCCCACCCCGGGGGCACCGGGCGCAGCACCACCTGCCGGGTGGTCTCGGCCGCGCCCTGCAGATGGCGGACGTAGGCGGCGGCCCGGGCGCGGAAGACGCTGATCGGCACCGAGAAGACGGCCCCCGCGATCACCAGCAGGAAGTCCTCGATCCCCTGGGACTTGCCCCAGATGCTGTCCAGGGCGGGGTAGGCGGCGATCGCGAGGAGGGCGAACAGCCCGGTGGCCGCCGGCCCGCAGAGCCCGGCCGCCACCACGGGGACCATCACCAGCCAGCTCACGGACGCGAACGTCGCGGGCGTGGCCGCGTCCACGCCCACCACGAACGCGAAGACCGCCAGGGGCACCAGCCAGGAGCGGTGGCCGTACCGGATCAGGAACGGCATCCGCTGCCCCGGCTCCTCCACCGAACGTGCCCGCAAGCCGCCCTCCCCTTCTCGGGACCTCCCCCCGACCTTCGGGCACTCCGCGCGGCGCGCGGGCGCCGGGCGGGAGGTTGCGCCCAAGGTAAGGGGCCCCGTCCCGGCACGGGCGGTGCCCCGGCCCCGCGGCTGCGGCGGTCGCACGTTCGGCCCAGTCCCGGCACCGCTCCCGGCCGTCCGGTCGGGCCCGGCACCGGCTCACGGCGGGCGGGTCGCGGCGGGCGGGTCACCGGTCGCGGCTGCCGGGTGCGGCTTCGGCGTGCGGCTTCGGCGTGCGGCTTCGGCGTGCGGCTTTCCGGGTGAAGGGGCAGGGTGGTGCCGTACGGACCTGCCCGGACCGGTCGGCGCACCCGCGTGCCCTGGCCACCGGCCGAAGGAGGCGCCATGCGCACCCGGAAGATCCCCCGTCGGAGCCTGGCGCTGGCCGCGGCCCTCGCCGCCGTGCCGACCGCCCTGCTCACCGCCCCGTCCCAGGCGGCGACCGGCACCCCGACCGCGGCCGGCGCCCCGCCGACCGGCTTCGTCGAGCTGCCCACCTCCTCGCTGTCGCCCGACCACGCGCAGCGGGTGATCACCGTCTCCTACCGCAACGACTCCTCGGCCGACCGCACGGTGGCCCCGCAGGTCCTCATCGAGTCCCCCGCGAACGGGCCCTTCCTCGATCCGGCGAGCATCCGGCTCGAAGCGCTCTCCTCCGACGGCCACTGGCGCACCCTGCCGCTCGCCAGCCAGACCGGCACCCTGTACACCCGGCTCGCCTCGGCCAAGCTCGTCCTGCACAGCCACCACACCCTGACCGAGCGCTACCGGGTCACCGTCGTCGGGACGGCCCCGGCCCAGGGGACGGTCGAGCCCCGGGTGGCCCTCTACGGCTGACGCACGGGCAACGGGCCGCCGCGCACTGGGCACCGGCGGCCCGGGGCCACGGCCGCCGGGTCACCGGGCCGCCGGGCCGCCGGGTCAGGGCAGCTGCACCGGGGTGAAGGTTCCGGCCGGGGTGCCGGCCAGGGCGCCGTCCATGGCGTCGCGCCAGATCGGGCCGGCCAGGGTGCCGCCGAAGGCCTGGCCGACCACCGTGCCGCCGATCCGCTGACCGTCCAGCGGCTTGGGGTTGTCGGTGTCGCTGACCACCGTCGCGCCCGCCATCTCCGGGGTGTAGCCGACGAACCAGACCTGGCGGCTGTCGTTGGTGGTGCCGGTCTTGCCCGCGCTGTCCCGGCCGGTGAGGCCGGCCGTCCGGCCGGTGCCGTCCTCCACCACGCCCTTGAGCATCGCGCTGACCATGTCCGCGGTGCCGGCCGACATCGCCGCCGAGCAGTTCGCCTGCGGCACCGCGAGCTGCTTGCCGTCGGGGCCGGTCACCGAGGTGATCGCGGTGGGCGCGCAGTACGTGCCGTGGGCGGCGAAGGCCGCGTAGACGGCCGCCATCCCCAGCGGCGTCAGGTCGTTGCTGCCGAGCGTCATCGACGGGACCACCTGGAGCTTCTCGCCGCCCGCCTGCTGGGTGATGCCCAGCCTGTCGGTCATCCGCGCGACCGAGCACAGGCCGGTGTCGGCCTCCAACTTCGCGAAGTAGGTGTTGACGGACTGTGCCATGGCCGACTTCATGTCGAACCGGCCGGTGAGGCTCTGGCTGTCGTTGTGCACCTGCCCGGCGGAGGGGAACCGGCCGCCCGAACAGTCCGTCATGGCCGGCCACGGCATGCTGTAGTCGGTGGTGTAGCTCTGGTCCGCCGGGATGCCGCCCTCCAGGGCCGCCGCCGCGACGATCGGCTTGAAGGTCGAACCGGTCGGGAACCCCAGCCCGCCGCCCATGGCCTTGGGGACGTTGTAGTTGATCTGGGTCCGGTGCTGCTTGTCGTCCACGCCGTACGGCCGGCTCTGGCCCATCGCCAGGATCTCCCCGGTGCCCGGCCGGACGATGCTCATCGCGGTCGCCGCCTGGTCGCCCGCGTCGACGTGGCCGGTGACCGAGGCCTGCAGCGCCGCCTGCGCCCCGGGGTCGAGCGTGGTGCGGATCTGCAGGCCGCCGCGCTTCCACACCGCCTGCCGCTCGGCCGCCGACTTCCCGAAGACCGGGTCCGTGAGGACCACGTCGCGCACGTAGTCGCAGAAGAACCCCTCGCCCTGCTTGGCCAGGATGCACCCCTGCTGCGGCGCCTGGACGTTCAGCCCGAGCGGGGAGTCGATCGCCTGCCGGGCCTCCTCCTGGGTGATGTGCCCGTACGCGGCCATCTTGCGCAGCACGGTGTCCCGCCGCTCCTTCGCCGCCGTCGGGTTGACCACCGGGTCGTAGCCCGTCGGCGACTGCACCAGGCCGGCCAGCAGCGCGGCCTGCGGCAGGGTGAGGTCCGCGGCGTGCACGCCGAAGTAGCGCCGGGCGGCCGCCTCGACGCCGTACGCCTTCTCGCCGAAGAAGGTGATGTTCAGGTAGTTGGTGAGGATCTGGTCCTTGCTCAGGGTCTCCTCGACCTTGATCGCGTACTTCAGCTCCTGGATCTTGCGGCCCACGGTCTGCCGCTGCGCCTCGGCGACCTTCTGCGGGTCGTCGCCCGCCTCCTCCACGAAGACGTTCTTCACGTACTGCTGGGTCAGCGTGGACGCCCCCTGGGCGGTGGTGCCCGAGGAGGCGTTCTTGTCCAGGGCGCGCAGCACGCCCTTGAGGTCGATCGCGCCGTGCTCGTAGAAGCGGTTGTCCTCGATGTCCACCAGCGCGGTCTTCACCAGCGGGGAGATCCGCTCCGCCGGGACGACCGTACGGTCCCGGTCGTACACGGTGGCGATGGTGCCGCCCCGGGCGTCGAGGACGGTCGAGGCCTGGGACAGCGGCGGGGTCCTGAAGTCGTCGGGCAGGCTCTCGAAGTCGTCCGCCGCCGACTGCGCGCCCAGCCCGACCGCCGCCACCGCGGGGAGCACCGTCCCCGCCGCCACCACCCCGGCGATCACGCTCACCGCCACCAGCCGCGTCCCGTGCCCCAGCTTCCCCATGCCCGCCACCACCCGCCGTTGTGCCATGACGGGTGACCGTACGCGGCGCAGATGAGGAACTCCTTGGAACCGCGACGTCACAGCGGGCCGGGCGGACCGGGGCTCAGGTGCGTTTGAAGAACTCCACCTCCGAGAGTGCGATGGCGCGGTCGGGGCCGGTGCCGGCGGCCTCCCGGACGGTGAGCTTCACCTGGGTGACGTCGCTGATCCCGGTCTGCACCGTCTGCGGGCCGGGCTGGTCGTTGAGCGGAACCTGCTGGGTGTGCACCGTGCCGTCCTTCTCGGTGACCTCCAGGGCGAGGACGACGGGGCGCGCCTGCTGCTGGAAGTGCTGCGGGTCCACGGAATCCCCGGTGTGGATGATCAGGTCCACCAGCCGGAACGGGGTGCGGAAGGAGAAGGTGACGGAGTCCCCGATCGCGGGTGCGCCCCAGTAGGTGTTGCTCAGGCCGTCGTCGGCCAAGGTGGCCGGATGGCCCTCGACGGCGGCGCTCGCCGAGGTGGCGGCGGGGGTGATCGGCGCGGTCTTGCGGAGCTTGTCCAGCACATCCTGGAAGGCGACCTTGCCCGCCGGGTAGAGCAGGATCCCGGCGACCACCACGGCGATCAGCACGAGCAGCGCGATGGTGCGGCGCAGCGCGTTGCCCGAGCCTCCGATCCGGACCCGGCGCCGGAACGGCCAGCGGGTGCGCCACCAGGGCAGCTTCGGCGCGGCCTCGGTGGGCGTCAGCGGCGCGGCGCAGCGGCGGCAGAACTTCCGCTCGGGCAGGTTCGGCGTGCCGCACCGGGGGCACGGCGGGCCGTCCTGGGCCTCGGCGGTCTCGGTGGGCCGGCTGACGGGGCGCGGTGCGACGGGCTTGGCCGGCTGGACGGCCACCGGGTCGGCCGGCGCCGTCGGGACGGGCGCGGGGGCGGGGGTCTGCGCGGGAGCCGGCCGTACGGGGGCGGTGCTCGGGCGCGGGGGTTCGGTCGCCGGGGGCTCGGTCACGGGGGGTTCGGCGGGCCGGGCGGGTGGCTGCTCCGCCCTGGGCTCCTCCTTGGCCTCTGCTTCGGGTTCCGGCTTGGGCTCCGCCCCGGTGCGCGCGGTCCGGCGCGAGGCGCTCCGGCGGGTGGATTCGACGGGCGCGGGCGCGGGCTCCGGGACGGGTACCGGCGCGGGCTCGGGCTCGGCCCGCGCGGGGGCGGGCACCGCGACGGGCGCTGCCGTCGGCGCCGCCGTCGCCGGGGCGGCGGCGCCGCGCGACCAGCCGAGGTAGGCGCCGCAGTTGCCGCAGAAGTCGTCCCCCTCCCCGTTGGCCGTTCCGCATTCGGGGCACACCGGCATCCGTCAGCCCTCCGTTCGCCCGGGTGGGCCGGGCAGGATCTCCACCCGGCAGGTCAGATGGACCGGACAGCCCGCCCTCACGACGGACCGCACCTGGTCCTCGTCCGGCGCCGGTCCGCGCAGCGGCCAGACCCGGACCAGTACGTCGCCGCCCGGCGCGGGCGGCAACGGAGCGTCCGGGTCGGTGGACCAGGAGGCGCCGCCGCCGTCGACGATCTCGGCTCCGGCGCCGAGCACCAGCCGCAGCCGTTCGGTGAGGCCGCGGCGGGTGCCGCGCCAGCGGTGCAGCTCCACGGCGCGCTCGACCACCGCGCGGCGCACCTCCACCGGCCAGGCCGGGTCCACCTCCACCGCGACCCAGGAGGCCAGCCAGTCGAGGAAGTCGGCCGGCGCGAGGCCGGGTCGGAAGTAGGCCGGCAGGTTGTCCAGGGTCGCGAAGACCGGGGCGAGGACGGTGTCCAGGCCGGCCGTGAACCGCTGGGCGAAGTCGTCGTCGGCGAACAGCGCGGGCAGCAGTTCGCCGATCGGATGCGGGCTGGGCAGTCCCGGGACCGCCGCGCGGCTCATCCGCGCCCCCCGACTCTCGGCGCGCGGCACTCGCTCATGACGTCCCGTCCTCGGCGGCCGGGGTGACCACGACCTGGTGCTGGTGGGAGAAGACCAGGGCGTCCGCCGGGACCTCGACCCGCTCGGCGGGCGCGCCGCGGCGTCCGGTGATCGGGTCGGCCGGGAACAGCCGCACCTCCTCGACGCCCGAGACCGCGGCGACCCGCTGGAGCACCGCGAACACCTCCCCGTACTGCACGGCCCGGCCGAACGGCCAGCCCTCGCCGTCGGCGCCGCCGCGCAGCGGGTTGAGGTACCGGTACAGCGCGGCGAGCACCTCCTCGCGGACCCGGTCGGGGTCGGCGGAGCGGGTGGTGAGCCGGGCGACGACCGTCACGCCCTGGTAGGCGGGGGGCTGGACGACCAGCCGGGTGCCGATCAGCCGGCGCTCGTCGAGGGCGGTCGCGACGGCGGCCAGCACCTGCTCGTCGGGGATCAGCTGCTCGAAGCGCAGCCGGTCGCCCTCGTCCGCGACCGCGTCGGGGACCACCAGTACCCGCACCGCTCCCGCTTCCCCGCCGCCGGCGGGCACGCAGCTGATCCGGGCGGCGGACGGCGCGGCCTGCCGGGCGATCAGCTCGAAGTCCCCGGCGGTGACGGCACGTTCCTGTAGGCGCAGCTGGTGCGGGGCGCGGGCCTTGGCGTTCTCCACGGTCTCGCCGTCGACCCCGCCGCGCGCCGCCTCCCGGTTGTCGACCCGGGCGATGTACGGGACGGAGCTGCGCAGTACGGTGACGGTGCCGCGGGCGACGTTGCCCGCGATCCCGCCGCCGGTGCGGTAGCGCGGGACGCGCAGCCGGGCGCCCTTGGGCGGCACGGCGCCGAAGGCCCGCAGGCCGCCGTCCGGTTCCCGGACCGCGGGCGGGAAGAGGAACTCGCCGGTGGTCGCGTCCAGCACCACGTGCCGGTCGGCGGGCGAGGACTCGCCGAAGTGCTCGACGAGCGTCCAGCGTTCCCAGCCATCGCCGGCCGCGACCTCGACCACCGGGGGCTCCCCGTCGAGCAGCACCGGTGGCCGGGCCAGCCGGAAGCGCTGGCCCGCGACGCCCTCCGAGGTGCCGAGCTGCGCGTCGGTGACGGTCTGCGCGTGGACGGCGGTGGCGGTGCCGCCGACCGTGAACACCTCGGCCCGCCGGACGGTGGGGGACTCGGAGTAGAACGGCTGGCCCGGCTGCGGCTCGGTGACCCGGCAGCGCAGCCAGCCGGCCCGGCGACCGGCGACCACCGAGGCGGTGTGCCCGGCGGGCACGAAGACGACCACCTCGCCGGGCCGGTTGAGGCCGCCGGTGGTGTCGCTGCCGGTCTCGCAGGCGATCCAGCGCGCGCCGTCCCAGACCTCCCAGGCCAGCGGCGGCTGGCGCGGGTCGACGCCGACGCCCTCCACCCGGCTGTCCAGCCGGACGATCAGGATGCAGCGCGGCACGACGGCGGGCAGGGCGAAGAGCATGGCGTCCCCGGCCGCCGGGCGCGCCTGGAAGCAGGGCACGTCCGCGCCGTCGGCCAGCCGGGCCGTGCCGTCGGACTGCTCGCCGGAGGCGGAGACGGTGACCAGCCGCTCCAGCGAGCTGGGGACGATCGGCAGGTCCTCGGCGGTGGAGAAGACCACCGCGTCGTCGGTCTCGGTGCGCAGCGTGGAGACCTCGGTGCCGGCCCGCAGCAGGACCGTCTCGGACTGCGGGGCGGAGAGCCAGAAGTCGACCTCGGCCCGGGCCGCGGCGGGCGGGAAGAGCCGGATGCCGAGCAGGTCGAGGAAGGCCGCGTAGTTCTTCTCCGGGACCCGGTTCAGCCGGTAGAGCAGCTGGTCCACCAGGTAGGCGAAGGTCTCGATCAGGGTGACGCCCGGGTCGGAGACGTTGTGGTCGGTCCACTCCGGGGCGCGCTGCTGGACGTAGCGCTTGGCCTCGTCGACGAGTTGCTGGAAGCGGCGGTCGTCCAGGTTCGGGGAGGGCAGGGCCATCAGCGCGCACCCCCGCCGACCGTGTCGAGGGCGTCCGCGCCCGGGTGCTCCGGGATGGTGTAGAAGGGGAACACCAGGTTGCGGCGGTCGTTGGTGGCCCGCACGGTGTAGTGGACGTCGATGTAGAGGGTGCCCTCCTCGGCGCTGTCGAAGGCGATCACCACGTCGTCGACCTCGATCCGCGGCTCCCAGCGCTCCAGGGCGATGCGCACCTCGCGGGCGATCCGCCCGGCGGTGGTGCTGTCGCCCGGGGCGAAGACGTACTCGTGGATGCCGCAGCCGAACTCGGGGCGCATCGGCCGCTCACCCGGGGCGGTGCCGAGGATCAGCCGGATCGCCTCCGCGAGCTCCCGGTCGCGCTCCACCATGGCGATGCCGCCGGTGGCGTTCACCCGCAGCGGGAAGGCCCAGCCGCGTCCTATGAAGCTGCCACTCATGCTCAGCCCCCGATCAGCACGTTGAACGCGCCGGTGGTGACGGTGGCGCCGCAGGTGGTCTTGTCGCCCATGCGGGCCGCGGGCAGGCCGCCGATCAGCACCACTCCCCTGGTCACCGCGCCCGGGGAGGGCAGCACCAGGTTGCCGGGGCCCAGGGCCAGGTGCGGGGGGACGACGCAGGCGTGGACGGTGCCGACGACGGCGGCGGGGCGGCCGCCGATCAGCACGGTCGCCACCTTGAGGGCGCCCGGCGGCGGGGTGGTGAGGGCGCCGCCGTGGTCGGTCATGTCGCCGGTCCGGGCTGCGGGGGGCATCTGCGGTCTCCGTTTCCTGCGGTGCCCGGTGTTCGCGGGCACTCGCCATACTGCCATTGGTTCTTGACGTTCCGTCAGTCGATCGTCGGTCTGTCGCCGGTCGATCGGCGGCTCAGTTGATCCGGACGAAGGCCCCCTTGAGCACCGCCTCGGCGCCACCGTCCACGGTGACCGACGTCGTGCCCCGGACGGTGACCGATCCGCCGCGCACGTTCACCGCGCCGGTGCCCGCGTCCAGGGTGATGCCGGAGGAGGAGAGCCGTACCGTGCTGCCGGCCGCGCCGCCGAGGCCGTGGACGGTCAGCACGATCTCGCCGCGCTGCTGGTCCAGGCTGACCTCCAACTTCCCGTCACCGCTCGCCAGGTGGACACCGGACTTGCCGCCCGGCACGTCCAGCAGCTCCATCCGGTGGCCCGAACGGGACACCACCGAGCGGCGGTTGACCTTGCCGGAGGCCCCGTCGACCAGCGGCACGTCGTGCGGGGAGGGCCGGTCCACGCCGTTGTAGAGCCCGCCCAGCACGTACGGGCTGTCCAGGTCGCCCTGCTCGAAGCCGACCAGCACCTCGTCGTTGACCTCGGGGCTGACCACGCCGCCGCCCCCGGCGCCGCCCCACTGCACGGTGCGCACCCAGTCGGAGACGTAGGTGTCGTCCAGCCAGGGGAACTTGAGCTTCACCCAGCCGCGCTGCCCGCCGCCCGGCTCCCGGACGTCGGTGACCACGGCGACGGCCAGGCCGGGCATCCGGGGCCCGCGCGGCGGGGCGTTGCCGCCGCTCGTCAGCCCGGCCAGCGAGCGGTCGGGCGCCGCGCTGACCACGACGGTGGTGCGGTAGCCGCGGAACGGTTCGAGCAGGTGGCGCACCCCGGTGGCGGTGTAGCGGCCGGAGAAGGCGGCGCCGACGTTGCCCAGCGCGACCGCGGTGCCCGCCCGCAGCCGCGGGTTGCCCTCGGCGACCACCTCCAGCTCGCCGAAGCCGGCCGCCACCGAGGCGGCCAGCGACCGGGCCACCGAGGCGGTCTCCGCCTGGGTGCGGTACGGGGTGTCGGCGACGGTCAGCCGGGACCGGCCGGGAAAGGCGGAGGCCACCACCGAGGGGCTCATCCCCGGCTGCACGGTACGGGAGGTCACCGCCGGCTCGGTGGCGACCAGGGCGCTCTTGGTGGTGACGTTCCAGCCGCGCGCCTCGACCGTGTCCGCTCCCCCGGCGCCGGTCAGCACGCCGCGCAGCTCCAGCAGGTTGCGGCCGTACTCCAGCACCAGCGGGTTCTGCGGCGCGGGGGTGGAGGGGGCCGGCGCGCCGGAGGCGGGGTCGGGCCGGACGAACTCCAGCCTCCCGTCGTCGTCCACCCGCACCTGGGCGCCGCTCTCCTGGGCCAGGAACTGGAGGAACTCCCAGTCCGGGACGTTCGCCTGCGAGAGCTGCTGGTGGACGACGGGGAAGGAGTCGACCGTGCCGCAGGTCAGGCCCGCGCCCGAGGCGACCTGGCGGACGATGTCGGCGGTGGTCATGTTCCGGAAGGCCTTCACCCGGCGCCCGCGCATCAGCCGGTGGGTGACCGCCGAGGCCCGCACCACGGTGTACGAGCCGGTGGTGTCCACCTCCAGCTCCAGCGCGGTCACCTCGCCGGTGAACAGCCGCGCCCGGGTGTTGCCCTGCACGGTGACCACGGACACCTTCAGCG
Source organism: Kitasatospora sp. NPDC041917 (assembly GCF_055589745.1). Taxonomy (NCBI): domain Bacteria; kingdom Bacillati; phylum Actinomycetota; class Actinomycetes; order Kitasatosporales; family Streptomycetaceae; genus Kitasatospora; species Kitasatospora sp. NPDC041917. The sequence continues at coordinate 206,683 of NZ_JBVJBI010000002.1, forward strand.
GGGTGCCGATGGTGATCCCGGTGGCGGAGAGGAAGGTGTGGTCGGCGTCCCGGAAGGACAGCACCGCGGTGTCGGGCAGGCCGACGCTCTCCTCGATGTCGCAGGAGACCAGTTGGGTCACCCAGATCGGCGGCAGCGGGCCCGGCGCCTCGACGACGGGGTCGGCGGCGAAGGAGCGGCCGCCGCGGGCCTCGGGAGTGGTCATGGCCGTCCGCCCTGGGTGGGTTCCTGGTTCCGGGTATGGCTCTGGGTGTGGCTCTGGGTGTGGCTCTGGGTGAGTTCCTCGATGCCCGGCACGATCAGCTCCGCGCCGGGGACCAGCGCCAGCGGATCGTCGATGTCGTTGGCCTCCGCGATGGCGCGCCAGGCGGTGGCGTCCCCGTAGGCCCGCCAGGCGAGCATCGGCAGGCTGTCGCCGGCGATCACCCGGTGGGTGCTGCGGGCCTCCGGCGAACCGGAAGTCGGGTTCTGTCCGGCCGGGTCGACGCTCGCCTCGTCGATGGTCAGCGAGCAGACCGCCCGCAGCGGCTTCCCGTCGACGTCGAAGAGCGAGTAGGTGACCGAGAGGCCGGTCAGCACCCCGTTGAACGACGTGGTCTTCAGGGTGCCCCAGTCCAGCCGGATCCACGGGCTGGCCGGCGTCTTGCGCGCCAGGCTGGCCGGGGTGGGCACGCACGCCGTCATCAGCTGCTCCACCGCCCGCTCCACCGAGTTGTCGTGGGTCGCGGTGGAGTCCAGGAACACGTCGAGGGAGAGCGAGCGCGGACCGCTGCCGACGAACTCGGGCAGCGCGGACTCGCCCGCCATCCGGGACGGGGTGCGCCGCCACTCGGTGGTCTTGCTCAGCACCAGGGTCGCCGGGTTGAACTGGAGCCGGAGCTGCGCGAGCGTGCCGCCGGGCTGGGCGCCGACCGTGGACGGTGGCTCCATGATGGTCAGTTGGGCCCGGGTGACGCTGGCGGGGACCGCCGGGGACATCCTGGTGCTCCTTCCGTGGGTCGGGCTGTGGGGTGGGTTCCGTGGATCGGGTGGGCCGGGCCGGCCCGGTGAGCCGGATGGGCGGTGGGGTCAGGAGGGGCGGTGGGATCAGGAGGGGCGCAGGCCCGCGTGGGCGATCTCCAGGGTCTCCATCGCCGCCTGGGAGTTGGCGGGATCGAAGGACGGCCCCTCCCAGCGCACCGGCACGATCCCGAGCACCTGCCAGCCGACGATCCGGCTCAGGTCGGGCCGCAGCGCCACGATCTCGCCGTCCTTCGGCTCGACCTTGCGGACGATCTCGGACAGCCAGCGGGCGATCTTCGTGGTGTCGGCGGTGACCGCGCGGGTCAGCGTGATGTTCGACCAGGTGATGCGGCCCGGCAGCTGCCAGGCGAAGCCGTTGTTGCCGCCCTCCGCGTACTGCTCGATCTCGACCTGGGCGCCGAGTCCCGAGCAGGTGGTGAAGTCGCCCAGGTCGTTGCCGCCGATGGTCAGGCTGAAGAACACACTGGACGCGAAGATGGTGTCGGTCATCGCTCTGCTCCCTGCTTCCGGTCACGTCGCTGCTGCGGCCTGCTGTCGGCCGTCCGCCTGGTCCACGCTCTGGTCCGCGGCCCCGGCCCGCGTTGGCCGTTCCGCGGGCCGGCGCGCGGTCCCGCCTCCGGTCCGGGCCGGGCTCAGCGGCGCATGTCGTACGGTTTGCCGCTGCGCTCCCGGCCCCTGCGCACCTCGGTGCGCAGCAGCCGGCCGACCGGTTCGACCAGGCGGCGGGCCAGTTCGTCGAGGTCGGCGGGGTCGGCGCGCCGCTCGGCGCCCGGCCCGGCGGGGGCCTTGCCGGGGGTACTCGCGGCGGGCGGGGTACCGGGGGTGGCGGTTCGGGCCGGCCCGGCGAGCTGCACCGTGGTGGGTGTGCGCGCGGGCACGGCGGTCAGCGGCACCCCCGTCAGTCCCGACTGCTCGGCCACCCGCTGCAACAGCCGGGCCGTGGCGGGCGACGGCGGTGCGGACGGCGCGGGCGAGGCGGACAGGGCCGACGGGCCGGACGGGGCGGACGGGGCGGACGGGGCGCTGGTGGCGTGCCCGGCGGGCAGGGCCCGGGCCACGACGAGCGCGGTGGCGGGCTGCGAGCCCGGTGCCCGGCTCGTGCCCGCCGGGGCCGCGACGGCGGGTGGCGGCATCGGGGACGGCTGCGGAGGCCGGGACGAGGCCGACAGGCGCTGGACCGACGGGCCCGCCACGGGCCTGAGCCGGACGACCGGCGGGCGCGGGGCGCTCGCCGTGGCGGACGGCGAACCGGGGGCGCCGGGGTTCGCGTGCCCACCGGACCTCGGCGTGGCGGACCGCTGCACGTCCGGGAGGCCCGCGCTCGTGGCGCCGGGCCGCGGCGGCACCGGGACACCGGGGTTCAGGACTGCCGCACGGGGCTGACCGGGCAGGACGCGCGGTGGGCTCGCCGGTGCGGGCGCGGCCGGGACGGCGGCAGGTGTCGCCGGGCCTCCGGCCGCTGACGGGTGATCGACGACGGCCGGGTGCCCGGCCGCCGTCCGTCGGACCGGCCGTTCCGACGGGCGCCGGGAGAACACCCGTTGCACCGCGGCCACGACCCCGCGCGGCGCGGCCGCCCCCGGCGTGGAGGGGCGCTCCGCACTCCCCGGCGAGGCGGGCTCCCCGGCTGCGGCACCGCCGCCTCCGGCGCCGGTGCCCGGCGAGCGGCGCGCCTGAGCACCCGAGCGGCGCGGAGCGGCAGCGGCCGGTGCAACTGGCGCGGCCGGCACCTCGCCGTTCGGACGGGACACGAGAGCGTGGGGCCAGGCGGCCCGGACCACGGGTGGCGTCGGCGCCGACCCGGCGCCTCCGCCGGAGGGAGCGGCGGCAACGGGCGCGAAGGGTGCCGGCGGAGTGGCGAGGGCGACCGTCATCCGGCGGTCGCCGAGCAGCCCGCGTCGCTGACCGATGAGTCGAACGGCTCGCTGCACGCCCAGGCCGCCGGAGGACCGGCGCGCCGGAACCGTCACGGGCACCACCGGACCGTTGCCGCCGGCGCGCGGGGCGCCCGCCGGGCGCGTCCCGGGACCGGTCGGCTGCGCGGCGGCTCCCGGCTGCCGCTCCGGTCCGCCGCCGGAGGCCGACGCGACGGAGGCACCCGTCGTGCCCTGCGGGGCGCCGGAGGGCGCCGGGCGTCCGGCCGCCGGTCCACGAAGGCCGCGATCCGCACCGGGGTGCGCCCGGCGGCCACCGGCGGTCGGAGCACTCGGGCCGGCGGGGATGGTCGGGGTGGCAGGGATGCTCCGGGTGGCCGGGACGGCCGGACCGGCCGATCGCCCGTCATCACCGCTCCGGACGGGGGACGTCGCCTCGGCCGGGCCGTCGCCGGGGCTCCGGGTGGCGCGCTGCACGGGCAGCCCCTCACCGGCCACCGGCGAGGTGGGGGCAGAGACTGCGGCGGGGGCGGCGGCAGAGGCCGCGTCACCCGTCGCCGGGGCCGCGATCCGCCGGACCGGTCGGCGCCCGCCGAGCAGCGGAGCGGTGCCCCCGGCCACGGCCGCCGTCGGCGGCAGCGCGTCGAGCGGCGCGCCCAGGCCCCCGCGCGTACGGGTGGGGGTCGGGTCGGGCGGGAGCGGTGCGGCACGGTCGGGGGTCGGAGTCGACGGTGCGGGCGTACCGGCCCCGGGCAGTGCGCGCTGAACGGGCGCGCCCTCGGCGGGCCCGCTGCGGCCGACAGGGGCTGGAGCGGGCCGGCCCGGCAGGGCGCGATCGGGGGACGAGGACGGTGCGGGCGTACCGGCCCCGGACCGCGCTCGCTGAACGGGCGCGCCCCCGTGCTCGGGGCGGGCGGGTGCCGGGCGGGCGGGCTCGCCGACCGTGGCGGTACGTCGGGCGGCACCGGCGACGTCCCGGCCCCCGCCTCCGGCCGGCCGGGCATCGGCCGAGCCGCCCGTCCCAGCGCGGGTGGACCCCGCGTCGGCGGGAACGACGGGCATGGCCGGCCCGGCCGGGGCGGCACCAGAGGCCCGGGGGCCGTCGACGGCCAGAGGCGTGGCGCTCGCGGGCAGCGCGGTCAGCGGCGCGCCGAGAACCGGACGGGCGGGTGCGGCGGTGCCGGGCGCGGCGGCGCGCTGGACGGGGGTGCCGCCGGCCGGCCCGTTCCGCGTGGACGCGGGGTTGTCGGTCGGTCCGTTCCGCGTGGACGCGGGCTTGTCGGCCGGGCCGGGCGCCGGCCGTTCGGCGGCTGCGCCGCTCGCGGACGGGCGGCGCGTGCCCTCGGCCGTCTCTTCCGTCGTCGCCGCGGGCCGCGGCGCGCCCGCACCCCGGCTCGCCGGTTCGGTGACGGCGGCCGGCGCCCTGACCTGCCCCGGGACGGCCGCCACGGGGCGCGCGGGCAACAGGCTGGGCCGCCGGGCCACGACCAGCGGGGCCCCGACGGGACGCGGCCGCACCGGCCGGTCGGCCCGGACCGCCGAGTGGTTCGGGCGCGGGGCGGCGGCCGCTTCGGGCGTCGCCGCACCGAGCGGGCCACTGGCGGCCTGCGACCCTTCGGGCTTCGGCGAACTTCCCCGCACCGCAGCGGACTTCGACCCACCGGGCACGGACGCACCGGGCGCCGCCGTGCCGGGTGTCGCCGCGGCGGGCCTCGGTACACCGCTGTCGGCGCGCTCGGCCGCCGCGCGCGAGTCGGCCCCACCCACGCGGGCCGGGTGCGGCCCGGACCGCACCGGAAGCCGGCGCAGCCGGACGGACCGCTGGACCGGACGCGCCTGACGCGCCGACCGCGCCGCGCCCGACGGCCCGTTCTCCGGCGGCTCTTCGGCCCCGGCCTCGCTCGGCACGACCGGCACGACCAACTCGTCCCCGCCCGTGCGGACGGGGGCCGGGGCGCCCGGCCTCGCCACCGCCCGCAGGATGCCGACCGGGGCGGTCGGCAGGACCGCGTGGCCGAGCGGACCGCAGAGTGAGGGGTCCTGCCAGGCGGTGAGCCGGGCGCGGAACCTCAGGCCGTCGCTGACGCCGTGGGCCGGCCCGGCCAGGGTCGGGACCAGCGGCGCGACCGCGCGCCAGCCCCCGTCCCCGGCCGCCGGGCGCCGCCGAGCGGCCTCGCCCGCGCCCCGGGCCGCCTCCGTGTCATCGGAGGCGGCACCGGAGGCGGCACCGTTGACGGCGCCCTCGCCGCCCCTGCGGCGGCCGATCCAGTCCCGAAGCCCCACCCGGCTCACCCGCCTTCGCTGATGCGGGTGTTGAGCCGCGCGATCTCCCTGACCCACTGCCCGCGTTCACGGTGGGTCAGGTCGAGGATGTCCTCCCGCTGCCAGTGGAAGTGGAAGGCGATGTACGCGATCTCCTCGTACAGCCGAGCAGGCGCGTACGTCACGATTCCCCCAGGCGCCCACCGGCGAGGTCGACCTCGAAGGCGCCGTCGCAGTGCGGGCAGGTCACCGCGGCGCGCGTGTGGCCTTCGCTGTTGATCCGCTGGTAGAGGTCCTGGAGGAAGGCCACGTCGGTGGCGTACATCCGCTCGACGACCCCGGCGTGCACGTCGGTGATGTCGCCCAGCCTGGTGATCACGTGGCTGAGCAGCACCACGCTGAGGTACGCCGGGTTCTCCTTGACCCGCAGATCGATCTGCGGCATCAGCTCGTCGCGGGCGGTGGCCAGGCGCATGGCACCGTGCCGGTGCACGGTGCCCTCGTCGTCGACGTAGCCGAGCGGCAGCTCGAACTCGAACTCGGTGTGCGGCGCCCGCGCCCGGGGCTGCGCCGCCGCTGCCGCCGGGGCCTGCTGCGGCGGCGCGGTGTTCTGCGGGGCCGGAGCGCGTTCCAGCAGCTCCTCCAGGCCGATCTTCCGCCTCACTCGACCGAGATCTCCTCGAACACGATGGTCACGGTCTCGGTGGCGGCGCTGGACTCGCCGGCGCTGAGGGTGGGTCCCTCCCAGCGGCTCGCCCAGGCGTTGGTCAGCTGGATGCGCCGCAGGGTGGCACCGGTGGTGTCCTTGACCTCGATGGTGAGGTTCTGCCGCGCGGTGTTGATCGCCCCGTTGTTGAGGGTCTCCTTGATCCAGTCCGTGAACGCGCCGCTCTTGTCCAGGCCGCGGGTGATGGTCACCTCGCCGGGGAGCCGGGCGCCGGGCTGCTTGCGGACGATCAGTTTGCCCTCTTGGGTCACCTGCTTGTACTCGACGACGTCCTGTTCGACCGTCAGGTTGCTGATCTCCTTGACGGACTCGACGTTGTAGCCGCCGAGTTGGACGCCGAAGATATGTGTGGAGAGCGGATCGCCTTCAGCCATGGGTTTGTGTCACCTTCCGATGCGAGGGGTGCCGAGGAGTGGCGCCGAGGGGTGTGGTGCCGACCGGGCCGGTCACTCGTTGACGAGGCTCGTGCTGTCGGAGAACTGGGACAGCCGGAACACCACGAACTCCGCGGGCTTCACCGGGGCTACGCCGATCTCGCAGATCACCTGGCCGAGGTCGATGGACTCCGGCGGGTTGTTGTCGCGGTCGCACTTGACGTAGAAGGCCTCGCCCGCGGTCTGCCCGAACAGGGCCCCGCGCCGCCACTCCTCGGTGAGGAACGCGGTGATGTTCCGGCGGATGCTGGACCACAGCCGGTCGTCGTTGGGTTCGAAGACCACCCACTGGGTCCCCAGGAGGATGGACTCCTCCAGGTAGTTGAAGAGCCGGCGCACGTTCAGGTAGCGCCACGCAGGGTCGGAGGAGAGGGTGCGCGCGCCCCAGATCCGGATGCCGCGCCCGGGGAAGGCCCGGACGCAGTTGACGCCGATCGGGTTCAGCAGGTCCTGCTCGCCCTTGCTCAGGCGCAGCTCCAGGTCCACCGCGCCGCGGATGACCTCGTTGGCGGGCGCCTTGTGCACGCCGCGCTCGGCGTCGCTGCGCGCCCACACCCCGGCGACGTGCCCGCTCGGCGGGACCAGCACGTTGCGGCCGCTCGCCGGGTCGAACACCTTGATCCACGGGTAGTAGAGCGCGGCGTAGCGGGAGTCGAAGCCCGCCTCGTCGTTGCGCCAGGTGCGCATCCGCTGAGCGTTGAGGCCGGGCGGCGGGTCCAGGACGGCGATCCGGTCGCCCATCTGCTCGCAGTGCGACATCACCGCCAGCTGGACGGTGCGCAGGCCCTCGTCGTCGAGGTCGCCGCGCTGGTAGGCGCTCATCAGGTCGGGCACCGCGACCATGGTGATCTCGTCGATCGCCTCCAGGCCGCCGAAGCCGGTCCGGGCGGCGGCGTCGCCGACGTACTCGGCGGGGTCGAGCCGGCCCACCGGGGCCGCGGCCGGCGCGGGCGCGGCGGCCAGGGCGTGGGTGCGGCGCTCGGGGCGGCTCGGCGCGGTGCCGGGCTGTTCGGCGACGGCGACCAGCTTCGACTCGCGCAGCTGGGTGACGACGTAGCCCTTGGTGCTCTTCCGGGTCGAGACGTCGTAGGTCTCGGCGACCTCCGCGCCCCGGCGCACCAGCAGCCGGAAGCGGTCCTCGGGGACGTTCTCCCCCTCCGGGTCGGCGACCTCGACGGACACCTCGGCGCCCGCGCCCGGCCGGGCGGAGAAGAGGAACCCGGCGATCTCGACGGGCGGGGCCGCGGTGACGGCGGGGGCGGCGCCGGGCGCCTGCCGGGCCGGGTCGCCGACCCGCACCACGTAGGCGGAGCCGCCGCCGTTGGCGAAGAAGCCGTACACCGAGTGCGCCAGGTAGGTGCCCTCGGTGAAGCCGCCGAACCGCTGGACGTACTGGTCCCAGTTGGTCACCAGTGTGGGCTCGTGGAAGGGCCCGGTCTCGGCGAAGCCGACGAACGCGGCGACGGCCGTGCCGACGCCCTCGATCGGCCGGGCACCGGACTGGACCTCCTCCACGTACACGCCCGGGGTGAGGTACGACGGCATACGCGCTCCTTCGGCTGGTCAAGCATTGCGCCGGTCATTCGCCCCCGAGTCTGCTGCCCGGACGTCACCCGGAAACATGTCCGCGGGTCCCGGACCGGGGGCAGGAACCGCTGCCCCCGGCGGACACCGCCGGACGTCCGCGCAGGCGCCCCGGACGTCCCGGGCTGCCCCCGCCGCCCCGCCGTCCCGGGGGCGGTCAGCCGTGCCCGGTGTCCCCGAGCGCGCCCAGCCACGGCCCGAACTCGCTCGCCAGCACCAGTCGGCCGAGCTTGCGGTACTCGCCGACCACCGCGGAGACCAGCTGCGCCATCCCCAGCGGGGCGCCCGTCCCGGCGGCCAGATACGCCGCGGAGACCGCGCAGGCCCGGATGGAGCCGCCGGTGAGCTCGAAGTTCCGGGCGCAGAAGTCCAGGTCGAGGTCGTCGCCGCGGGGCACCAGCGGCCCCAGGCAGCGGTCCCAGAGCAGGCGACGCTGCGCCTCGTCCGGCAGCGGGAACTCGGCGATGACGTCCAGCCGCCGGGTGAACGCCTCGTCGAGGTTGGCCCGCAGATTGGACGTCAGCACGGCGATCCCGTCGAAGGACTCCATCCGCTGGAGCAGGTAGGCCGTCTCCACGTTGGCGTGGCGGTCCCGGGAGTCCTTGACCTCCGAGCGCTTGCCGAACAGCGCGTCCGCCTCGTCGAACAGCAGGACGCCGTTCACCTGCGCGGCCTCGGTGAAGATCCGCTCCAGGTTCTTCTCGGTCTCGCCGATGTACTTGTCCACCACGGTGGAGAGGTCCACCACGTACAGCTCCATGCCCAGTTCGGCGGCGACCACCTCGGCCGACATCGTCTTGCCGGTGCCGGACTCCCCGGCGAACAGGGCGATCACGCCGTTGCCCCGGCCACCGCCCGGGCGCATCCGCCACTGCCCGAGCACCTGGTCGCGGTGCCGGGCGCGCAGCACGAGCTCGCGCAGCCGGCCCGCGGTGGGGGCGGGCAGGACGAGGTCGGACCAGCCGACCGCGGGCTCGATCCGGCGGGCGAGCCGGGCCAGTCCGGCGGCGTTCTGCGCCCGTACCGCCGTGCGCAGGTCCTCGGCCCGGACCGGGCGCCGCTCGGCGGCCGCCGTCCGGGCCGCGACCGAGGCGGCGCGGGCCAGCTGTTCCTGATCCAGCCGGTAGGCGGCCACCGCCTCGGCCAGTTCCTCCGGCAACTCCTCGTCCTGCTCCTCGCCCGACTCCGAAGCACCCGGCTCCGAAGCATCCGGCTCCGCGCACAGGGCGCGCGCCCACTGCCCGGCCCGGTCGCGCGCGCCCGGCGGCGGGACGGTGAGCACCACCGGGCTCCGCGCCGCCCAGGCCGGGTCCCAGACCTGCGGGCCGTGCACGACCAGCGGGACACCGGCGAGTTCCGCGCACAGCTCGCGCAGCAGCGCGGCCCGCTCGGGCCGTTCGGGTTCGAACCGGTCCAGCGGTCCGAGCACCACGCCGCCCCCACCCAGCCGCGCCTCACGGGCGAGCACCCGTACGGTGGCCTCCGGCGGGCGGGCGGCGAGCGCGGCGGCGTCGACCACCAGGGGCGGCGGGCCGTCGGCCGCGAGGGCCGCCACCGCGAGCGGGCCGGCGTGCCCGCCCCGGTCCAGCAGGTGCACCAGCCCGCCGTCCGCGGCCAGGACGCGCAGCTGTTCGAGGGGCTGGTGGGAGCGGTGCCCGGGTCCGGCGCGGCGGGCCAGCCCGGCGAGGGTGCCGTCCGGCTCGTCGTCGCCGAGCAGATGGGCCGTCACCCGGTCCGGGACGCGCAGGGTGCGGGAGAGCAGCGGGCGGTCCGGCTCGGTGATCTCCAGCAGGCCGCCGGCGATCAGCGGGGCCCGGACGGAGAACCGGAAGCGGCCGGCGCCCGCCCCGGGCAGTCCGCACAGGTCGAGGGCCAGGCCGATGGTCGCCCGGCGGCGGGTCAGGTCGTCGTTGAGGTAGCCGTAGAGCTGCTCGAAGCGGGAGTCGAGGTCCGGGGCGAGCGCCACCAGCAGCAGGTCGAGGTCGACCGGGAGCAGCCCGAAGGCGGCGCTGAGCCGCCCGAGCCGGGAGCCGGGCGGCGGCGCGGGGCCGTCGCCGGGGTCCGGGGCGGCCCGGTGCACCGTGGCGGAGGCCGCCAGGATGCGCTCCACCGCCTCCGGGCCGAGGTACTGACCACGGTACGGGTCGTCCGGGTCCGGGTCGTCGGCCCGGCGCTCGCGCACCGCGGCGCGGACCCGCCGTTCGACCCGGTGCAGCCGCTCCCAGAGCTGGTCGGGGGCCGGACCGAACGGTGCGCTGTCGTCCGGACCGGACGGCCCGTCCTGGTCCGGCCCGGGCGGTGCGCCGTTGGCCGCCGACGCGGCCTCCGGGGCCCGGTCGAGGTCGAGGCTCATCGCGCCCTGCCCCGGGCCCGGCGGCCGGGCGGCAGCCCGCGTTCCCGGGGCGCGGCGAAGCCGTCCGGCCCGGGGTCCCCGGCGCCCTGGTAGCGCAGCCGGCGGCCCGGGCCGTCGGCGGGCGGCGGGCCGGCCGGGGTGGTGTCGCCGGCGTTGGCGATGTCCCCGACGTTGGCGATGTCCCCGACGTTGGTGGTGTCCCCGACGTTGGTGGTGTCGCCGGCGTGCAGCACCAGCCCCTCGGTGACCGGCGGCCCTGCCGGGCTGCGCCCGCCGGGCAGCGGGGCGAGCACCCGGAGGTCGACCGAGGGCCGCAGTTCCCCGCCGAGCGAGGACCAGACGTCGGACACCGACGGCAGTCCGGTGTCGCGCCCCGCGATGTCCAGCCCGACGGTCAGTCCGAGCGCGGCCAGCGTGCCGGTGAGCAACCGGGCGGGCAGCGTGTCGGTGGCGGTCAGGCACTGCAGCACCTCGGCCAGCAGCCGGTGTTCGTCCTGCGGCCGGTTGGTCCAGGCGGTGACCAGGTAGGCCAGCTCGAACCAGCGGGGCGCGGGGCGGTGGCCGGTCACCAGGCCGTCCGCGTCGTACTCCGCGACGGTGCCGGCCTGCCGGCGGCCGGTGTCCTCGCGCAGCCCGTACAGGTAGACGCTGACCGTGGGCGCGTTGCGCCGGGCAGCGAAGTCCCGGGTGGGCGCGTCGAAGACCACGTCGATCCCGCGCTCGGGCAGACCGGTCCCGGCGAGCAGCTGTCGCAGCGCCTCGTCGACCTCGTGGATCACCGCCGCTCCACCTCCCCGGGCGGGCCGATGCTGCCCTCCACCACCAGGAAGGGGCAGGTCACCGGGGAGAATCCGGGGCCCTCGGCGGTGATGGTGCGCGGGCCGGTCTCGTCCTTGGGGAGGATGAGCAGTTGGCCGGCGAAGGTCCCGTCGCCCTTCGGGCGGGTGGGCGCGGCCTCGGCGGTGATGCCGGGCTTCCAGGTGAACCGGACCGGCGCGCCGGGCGGGAAGTCCACGCCGCGCACCGAGGTCACGAAGCCGGGCTTGCCGATCGGCGGCACCGCGACGATGCGGGGCTGGAGGATCCGCAGCGGGGTGCTCGCCCGGTGCGGTCCCGGGGTGGCGTCGGTGCCGGTGGTGGTCAGTTCCGCGGTGATGGTGGTGTCCAGCGCCGCCACGGGCGAGAGCACCACCCGGACCACCGCGCTGCGGCCCGGGGCCAGGTCGCTCACCGTGCAGGTGCCGTTCCGGCAGCCGGGGGGCAGGGCCTCGGTGGGCACTCCGGCGGGCAGACCGAGGGTCAGGCGCAGGCCGGTGGCGAGGGCCTGGCCGGTGTTGCGCACCGTGTAGCTGACGGTCACGTGGCCGCCGACGTAGCCGGGGTTCGGCTGGGCGTCGACCGCGACCGCGGGGCCGGCCTGGGGCGGCGGGGCGGGCGCCGGGGGCGGCGGCGGAACGGGGGTGGAGGTGGGCGTGGCGGTCGGGCTGGGCGTGGGTGTGGGTGTCGGGCTCGGGCTCGGGGTCGGACTCGGCGAGGCGGTCGGCGACGGGGTGGGTGTCGGCGACGGGGTCGGCGGCTCCAGCACCGGGAGGAAGGTCCGGGCGAAGTCGTCGTCGGGGTTCGGGTCGACGACCGTCCCGGTGACGCTCCAACCGAAGTCCGGGACGCCGGGCCGGGTGCCGGTCAGGGTGGCCTTGATCCGGACCACCTGGCGCGGGGTCAGGGTGCCGAGCTCGCAGCGCAGCGCGGCGGCGTCGCACGATCCGGTCGGGGTGGTCAGCTTGTCGAGCCGGGCGCCGGTCGGCACCGAGACGGTGAGGGCGGTGCCGGGCGAGGGCGCGGGGCCCTTGTTGGTGACGGTGACGGTCACCTCGGTGCTGCCGTCGACGGGGACGGCCGGGGTCCGCTCGGGAACGCTGACCGCCAGGTCGACGGACTGCTGGACGGCCGGCTCCTTCTGGCGCCCCGGCAGCCGCCAGTCGAGCTCGGTGAGCTGGGCGGTCGCGAAGTCGTAGACCTTGAGCCCCTCCGGTGCGCTCGGCGGCGCGGCGCGGCGGGAGGTCAGCACCAGCTGGGCGCTGTTCGCCGTCCAGGCGACGTCGCGGGGCTGGAAGGGCCCGGTGGTGGGGCGGTCGGGCAGCGGCCGGGTGCAGGCGCCCTGGCCGAGCCCGGTGGGCACGACCACCGTGCAGCCCTCGCCGGTCGGCGTGGTGACCACCACCCCGTCCTGCTGGTTGTTCCCGCCGTCACCGGCCTTGCGGTTGAAGGCGATGCGGCGGCCGTCGGGGGCGAAGGCGGGACTGTCGTCGATGACGTTGCAGCTGCCCGGGCAGGCCGTCCGGCTGAGGTCGGTCTGCCGGGTGAGGTCGTCGGCGGCGACGGTCCAGACGTGCAGGTTGCCGGCGTTCTCGTTGACCACCGCCGTCCGGGAGAAGGCGATCAGCTTGCCGTCGGGGGACCAGAACGGCTGGCCGTCGGAGGCGCCGCGCTGCCCGGCCGGCGGCTGGACGGTGCCGACGATCCGCCCCGTGGCCATCTCGGCGATCAGGACCCGCCCGGGCCGGGCCGGCTGGTCGCCGGCGGCCGGGGCGCTGCGGCTGAACACGATCAGCCTGCCGTCCGGGGAGATCGACGGGTCGGTGTCCCGGTCGTTCGGGCCGCGCCCGGCGAGGTTCATCGGCTGCGGGTTCGCCCCGTCGCCGTCGGCGATCCAGATCCGTTGGATCCGCCCGGCCGGGCCGTCCTCGTAGCGGGTGACCACGATCTGCCGGCCGTCGGGCGTGTAGGTCTGGCGCTCGAACCAGGGGTCGAAGCCGGGGCGGGGGTGGAACAGCGGGTCGGCGCCGGGGTCGGTGCTGGTGTTGCTGTCGGCGGCCGGGTCCTCCCGGAGCACACTGATGCCGAGGTCGCGCGGGTCGGACCCGTCGGGGCGCATGTCCTCCACGTTCGCGACGTTGGCGCCGGAGGCGCTGGTCTGCTCGACGACGGGGCCGCCCTCGTTCTGGGTGCCCAGCCAGGTCGGCGTGGCGATCAGCCGGTTGGCGCGGTAGAGCACCTTCGGCGCTTCGCAGTTGCAGGTGAGCGCGCGGTAGAGGTTCACCACCGGCGGCCGGGACGGATCGGGCTGCGGGGTCGGGTCGTTGGGGTCGAGCAGGTCGGCGCTGAGGAAGAGCACCCCGCTGCCGTCGGCCAGCCAGCCGGCCGAGCCGGTCTTCCAGGTGGAGCCGGTACCGGGGAAGAAGGCCTTGTCGCCGCCGGTGGGCGAGGTGAGGACCAGGGTCCGGCCCTGGGCGCCCTGGTCCCGGGTGTAGACGATCTCGTTGCGGTGGGCGTCGTCGTTCACCGGGTTCCAGGCCGGGTCGACCGCGTCCCCGTCGGTCACGCTGGTGACCTTGACGGGCGCGCCGCCCTCGAACGGCCGCAGGTAGATCTGACGGTGCGACGGTTCGCCGTCGCAGGAGTACGCGATCCACTTGCCGTCGGGCGAGACCGTGGGGTGGGTCTCGTCGGCCGCGCCCTCGGTGATCCGGCGCAGTCCGCTGCCGTCCCGGTCGACGGCCCACAGGACGTGCCGGGTGCTGCCGTCGCCGCGGGGCTCCAGGGACTCGAAGACGACGCCCTTGCCGTCGGGGGCCAGCGCGGGGTGGGCGGTGTCCATGCCGGTGGTGAGCCGGTGCACCGCGCCGGCCGCGTCGCGCAGGTACACCTGGGGCAGCGGGCCGTCCCGCAGGCTGGTGAAGACCAGTTCGCCGCCGCGGGCGGACGGGTCCCGGTCGAAGTGGATCGGGCCGGGCCCGAACAGCGGGGTGCTGTCCGTCATGCCGGTCACCCGGCCGAGGCCGCGGTGGTCGGTGCCGGCGAAGACGATCCGCCCGGCCGCCGGGTCGACCGCGGCCGCCGGGGCCGCGGCGGCGCCCTGCCCGCCGGGGGCGGCGCCGGCCAGGGTCACCAGGGCCGTCGCGAGCGCGAGCAGCACCGCGACGGCGGCCCGGGCCGGCCGCCGGGCGGAGCGGGGGGTGGCGGTGGCGCCGATCACGCTCGACCTCACAGGTTGCAGGGGCGGTCTGCCCGCAGTCTCCCCGCCGCGGGCGTGCCGCGGGAGAGCCCGGGCACCCTCGGCGGGGGAAACAACCGGTGTCCCCGAAGGGCAGCCCGCCCGCACCTCGCGTGAGAAGTCGGCCCGGCCGACTTCCCGTGCGCGCCTCAGCCGCCGGAGCTCAGTCGAACCGGATGTGCCGGACCCCTGTCCAGGCCCGGCGGACGCGCCCCCGGAGAACGCCCTCGGTGTTCGGCGCGAGCGTCAGCCCCGAAGCGGCGGCGATGCGGTCGGCCACCTGGGCGACCGTCAGCCGGTCGGTCCACACGTGCTGGGCGAACTCCTCCTCGCGCAAACGCTCCAGGCACACGTCCAGCTTCGACACGGCGAAGCTCTCCCGGCGCAGCGGGGCGTCCTTCCCCGCCACGAACTGCACCACGTGCCCGAAACCGCGCTCACGCAGCCGTCGCAGCACCGTGGCGCGCTCAGCCAGCAAGGTGAAGTGGCGGACGTCATGGCCGCGTTCCCGCAACCGACCGACGGTCTCCCGGAAGTACACCGGCTCCACGACCGTCATCGGTGCGATCACCACACCGTCGTGATCGGTGAGGACTCGGTCCAGCACGTCGACGACACCTTGCCGCCAGGCGGGAAGATCCTGGAAGTCCCCGCGCATCGACGGCGGCATCATCCGGTGCAGGCCGAAACCCACGTGCTCGGGGTCGCAGATGACGCTGCCCGGAAGGCGCCACCGGATCTCGTGCGCGGTCTGAGTCTTGCCGGCGCCGAACGGGCCGTTGATCCACAGGAGCATGCGCAGACCCTAGCTCCGCCCGGCAGCGCCCGGCCCGGGGCCTCCACTCCCACCGTCAGTAGCTGTAGTGGGGCCAATGCGGATCGTCCCAGCGGGCGGGCCCGGTGAGACCGATCAGCCGCAGACGGTGGAGCAGGTCCTCCGGTGCGTCGTGCGCCCTCAGCCGGGCGGGGGCGTGGCGGGTGAGCCAGGCGGTGAGCACGGCCACCATGGCGTCCTTGTCGTGCCAGGTCCTCCAGGGGAGTTGGTCGACGAGCAGGTCGTAGTCCCACGCGTCGACGGCCTCCGCGAGGTTCCGGTCGGCCGTCGGATGCTCCAGCGCCTCCCAGACGTCGAGCCAGGGGCTCAGTTCGCCGGACGCCTCGACGCACAGGACGAGGGTCCCGTGCGCGTCCGCGAGGGGGTCGGCGGTGACGAGGCTGTGGGCCCAGAACGCGTGCAGGAACTCCCGCACGGCCGCGGCCTGCTCCCGGGGCCACTCCTGCCAGCGCCCGCGGGCGAGCGAGAGACCGATCTCGTCCTGGTACCGGGACGACTCGGACCGGCTGTCGACGAGGGCGCACGCGAGCTGAGGCAGGACGCGGCGGAGCACCGAGCCGTGGTCGCTCCAGTCGGGGGCCTGCCAGGTCCGCCGGAGGAGGTCGGGATCGAGCCGCACGCCCGGCACCTTGAGGAGGGCGAGCTCTTCGGCGCTGCCCCAATGGCACTCGCAGTTGTGCTCCTCCGGGCGCGCGGTCGCCCCCTGGAGGACGAGAGCGAGGCCCTCCAGGGCCGCGCCGAGGCGCAACTCCGCACGTCGGATGTACACGTCGGTCATCGGCTCCTTCATCACCACCGTCGCCGGCGGGGAGTTCGACTTCGGGCTCCTCTGAGCGCTCCCCGCTCCACGCGGTGCCTCGCCCGGCCGGGCGAGGCACCGCTTCCGTCAGATCAGGCCGCGCCGCATCGCGTACCCCACCGCGTGGGCCCGGTTGCGCAGGCCGAGGCGGGTGATGATCTCGTGCAGCACGTTCTTCACCGTCCGCTCGGAGTACGAGGTCTTGGCGGCGATCTCGCTGGTGTCGAAGCCCTCGGCCACCAGCTTCAGCATCTCCGCCTCCCGCGCGGTTAAGGTCGAGAGGGTCAGGCCCCGCCCGTCCAGCATGGTGCGCTGGAGGATCCCGATCCGGTCGAGCAGCTCGCCGAGCAGGTCGCCGGGCATCACGCCCTCGCCGTTGGCCAGGGCGGTGATGAGGTGCACCAGCCGGTCCTGGTCGGCCTCGGACCTCCGCAGTACGGCGGCGACCCCGTTCTCCACGATGGTCTGCAGCCCGCCGGCCTCGAAGTGGCCCACGACCAGGCCTATCCGGCCCGACGTCGCGAGCCGCAGCCGCCGCAGGTGCTCGGTCACCGTCTCCGTCAACGAGTCCACCACCAGCAGGGAGACCTCGGCCTGCCCGGCCTCGCTCTCGCTCAGCAGTTCCACCTCGGGCCGCTGGCGCAGCTGCTGGACCACTCCGGTCTGCAGGATGAGGTCCTCCGCGTAGACCGCCACCCGCACCTGGGCCGGCCTGCCGCGCAGTTGGGCGGGTACGCGCGGGACGGCGGCGCCGGCGGGCTTCGGTGCCACCGCGGTCCGGCGGGCTGTGACGACTTCCTCACGGGTTGTATCGGTCGACGTCATCGAACTGCTCCATTCTGCAAGTGCCTGCGAGGGTGACGGCCGGGCACCGCGAGGCAGTGCCGGCCGGGGGCTTGGGGGCGGGTCACGCGGAGCCGGGCCGGGCCCGCGACGGGACCGGGCGGGGTCTCCGGTCGGTCCGTACGGGCAAGGGGTGTGGCCCCCAGCTTGCCCGTACGGCCCTCTTCTCCGGCGCGGTACGGCCCTACCGTCACGCTATGACCACATCCGCCGAACTCGGCCTGCCAGCATTGACGGTGGCCCCCGGTGGCGTGGCCACCACGACCCTGACGGTACGCAACGATCTTGACATCGTTGAGGCTTACACGTTCGAGGTGGTCGGCGACTGCGCCGGCTGGACGAAGGTGGAACCGGCCAGGGTGTCGCTGTACCCGGGGACCTCCGAGACGGTGACGGTCCGGCTGGCGCCGCCGCGCTCCCCCGCCACCCGGGCCGGCGAGTTCCCGCTCGGCATCCGGGTGCTGCCGGTCGAGCGCCCCGACCTGGTGACGGTGCCGGAGGCCACGGTCACCGTGACGCCGTTCCAGGAGCTGCAGGCCGCGCTGGCCCCGCGCCGTCGTCGCGGCTGGCTGCGCGGGCGCTACCGGGCCTCGGTGCGCAACCTCGGCAACGCTCCCACCGGTGTGACGTTCACTCCGGGACAGGCCGGTGAGGACCTGCGGTTCCGGGTCACGCCGGAGAAGCTGCGGCTGGAGCCCGGCGAGTCCGGAGAGGTGCGGGTGCAGGCGCGCACCCGCAAGCTGATCTGGTTCGGCAAACAGGCGACCTGGCCGTTCGAGGTGACGGTGGGCCCGGAGGAGCGGGCGGACGGCAAGGACGACAAGGGAGGGAAGGACGCGAAGGCCGCGAAGGACGGCAAGGACGGGGCCAAGGAGCCGGAAGCCGCACCGGATACCGCGCCGACGCCCGTCCAGAAGCCGCTCCTGGACGGCGAGTTCCTCCAGCTGCCGATCTTCCCGAAGTGGCTGCTCGCGCTCCTGGCGGCGCTGATCGCGCTGCTGCTGGCGTGGTTCGCCCTGGTCCGCCCGGCGGTACGCAGCTCCGCGAAGCAGGCGGCCGAGAAGGCCGTCGCCCAGCAGAACGCCACTCCGGCCCCGCCCGCCGGTGTCCCGGCCGGTGACACGCCGGGCAGCCCCGTCAACGGGAGCACCCCGGGCGGCCAGACCAAGCCGGGCGCCGGGAAGCCGACCACCGGCCCCGGCAGCCAGGGCGGACCTGGTCCGGGCGGCCTGGCGGTGCCGGGGACCGGCCAGCAGAGCTCCGCCACGATCGACGTCGTGACCGAGAACGGCGCGGCCGCGACCGGCAGTTACCAGGTGCCGCACGGCAAGGTCTTCGACATCACGGACCTCGTGGTCGCCAACTTCCAGGGCGACCAGGGACTGGTGACCATCATGGCCGGCAACAAGACCATCACCACGATCGCCTTGGAGACCTTCCGCAACCAGGACTACCACTGGGTGACTCCCCTCCAGGTCCCCGAGGACCAGGCGGTGACCGCGAACGTGACCTGCGAGGTGCCGGGCACCCCGGCCTCGGGCAAGCAGGCGCCCACGTGCCACGAACTCCTCAACGTCAGCGGGACCCTGAGCGACATCCGGCAAGGAAACTGAACGTTTCCGGCCCGTTCGTCTCCGAGTTCCCGCTCCCCCCGCATCTCCCCTCACATCCCGTGACCATGTCAATACCCGACGGACACTGTTGCATCGTGCACCCGTCCGAACCAAACCGACCCGCCGGTAACCAGCCGTGATCTGTCCTCCGAGGGCAACCGGCCTGGTCCCTGAGGGCAACCGGGCCTCCCCTACGGGCGGTTCGGGATGCCCCGACCCGGGAAAAGCCGAACGCCGTTCCCCGCCCGACCAGGGCGGGGAACGGCGTTCGGTGTCTATCCCGAGTGGCGGCTGCCGGATCAGAACCAGTGCAGGCAGTGCGGCGCGCGCTCGGCGCGGAACAGGGCGTCGGCGAGGACGGCCGCGCCGGGTCGATGGGCCCGGATGTGCCCGGCTCGGACGAGAGCGCTCGGGGCGGTGCCGCCGAGGTAGACCGCGCCCAGGTCGCGGACGTCCAGGGACAGATCGGGCTCCCGGTCCGTCGGGACGCACTCGGCCTTCCCGTCCCGGACGGTCAGCAGGTACCGGTGGTGCTCGCCGAGGAACGGGTCGTCGACGTCCAGGACCAGTTCTCCGTCGGTGAACCAGCCGCGCGCGGTCAGCGCGCGCGGGACGTCCAGCAGCCGCACCCAGAGCCAGTCGGTCTCGCCGCCCGGCTGGACGGCGCGGAAGTCCGCGAGCTGCCAGCGCAGCGGGTGCTCCGGCGGGCAGTGCCGGAACACGACCTGGGAGACCAGGTCGTGGCCGAGCACGAACCGGGCCAGGTCGGTGTGGGCGGCGTCGTCGACGGCGATGATCTCGTCCACCGTCAGGGTGTCGTCGCCGAGCGAGTAGCTGGCGTACCCGTCCGGGGTTCCGTCGGCGTCCCGGTGGACGGCGACGTAGCGCGGTGTCGGGGCGATCGGGACCTGCCCCGCGCCCAGCTCCCACCAGCGGCGCGGCCGGGACAGCGCACCGGGCTGACGGCGGCGGTAACGGTCGTAGACCTCCTCCACGATCTGCCCGCAGTCGGCCCGCCGCAGCAGTTCGACCGAGCCGGCCGCCGGGGCCTCGGCCGCCCGCTGCGCCCGGGGTGCGGCGAAGGCGGCCTGCCGGCGCGGCACCGTCAGCCGCTGGGTGTACGTCGCCGGACCGTAGCCGAACCTGCCGTAGATCCCGGCCTCGGAGGCCAGCAGGACGGAGAGGAACTCCCCTCGCGCCCGCACGTCGTCGAGCTGACGCCGCATCAGCGCGGTGAGCACGCCCTGGCGCCGGTGGGTGGGCAGGACTCCGACGGACGTCACCCCGGTGGTCGGGACGACCACCTCCCCGGGCAGGGTCAGCTCGAAGGAGCACGCCCCGGCGGTGCCGACCGGCCGCCCGTCCGCCGTCACGGCGAGCAGGTTGCGGTCCATCTCGGTCGCCGCCCACCAGACCCCGCCGCCGTCCGCGTTCGGGGTTTCCGGGAACCGCCCGAACGCGGCGTGAAGCGTGTCGACGAAGACGTCGAGGTCCTGGTCGGTCGTGGAACGGATCTCCATGCGGTGCTGCTGCCTCCCCGTACTGCCGGCGCCACCTCGTGCGGCGCCCCCCGAAGTGCAGCGCGACCGCGCGGCCCGGTCAACCGAATTACCGGCGGTCGGGGCGCTGGCGGGGCGCCGTCGGGGCGCCGGCGGGACGGCGTCGGGACGTCGGCGGGACGGCGCCGGCGGGCTCACCCGGGCCTGACGGCGGGCGGCGTCACCGAGTGGAGCGAAACGCTGCACAAAGGCTGCGGGTGGTGCCGGGAAACCGAAACGCTGCACAGTGCCGGGGTGACCACGCACGCCTGCCCGTCCCCCTCCCTCTCCCCAGCCGTCCCCGCCGTCCCGGCCGTCCCCGTCGTCCCGGCTCCGGCCGCGGAGCTGGAGCGCCTGGTCGCCGCGGTGGCCCGGGGCGACCAGGTGGCGTACGCACGGCTGTACCGGACCGTGGCCGCACCGGTGTACGGGACGGCGCTGCGGACGCTGCGCAGCCCCTCGCAGGCCGAGGAGGTCGCGCAGGAGGTGCTGCTGGAGGTCTGGCGCGCCGCCGCCGGCTACCGGCCGGCCCGCGGCACGGTGCTGGCCTGGGTGCTCACCATCGCCCACCGCCGCGCCGTGGACCGGGTCCGGGCGGCGCAGGCCGCCGCCGACCGCGAACTGCGGGCGGCCCTGCGCGAGCAGCCGGTCCGCGAGCCGGGCGCCGAACCGGTCGCCGAGCAGGTCGAACGGGTCTTCGACGCGCGCCGGGTGCGGTCCGCGCTCGCCCGGCTGAGCGGCGTCCAGCGGGAGTCGCTCGTCCTGGCGTACTACGGCGGGTACTCGCAGAGTGAGATCGCCCGGGCCCTGGGGGTGCCGCTGGGCACGGTGAAGACCCGCATGCGGGACGGGCTGCTGCGGCTGCGGACGGCCTTCGACGGCTCCTGACGCCCGGGCCCGACAGGGGATCATGGCAGTGGCGAAGGACGCCCGGGACGCCCAGGGCATCCGGGACGCCCGGGACATCCGGAACATGCGGGAGAGGAGAACGATGGGTACCGACCAGGCGGGCCTGCCGACCGGCGGCGTGGCCCGGCTCCTCGGGGTGTCCCCCACCACGATCCGCTCCTGGGAGCGCCGCTACGGCATCGGCCCCTCGCTGCGCGACCCCGGCCACCACCGCCGCTGGAGCCCCGAGGACATCGCGCTGCTCGAAGCGATGTGCCGCCTGGCGGCCCGCGGTGTGCGCCCGGCCGAAGCGGCCCGGGCGGCGCTGGCCTCCCACCACGCGGCCGGTGCCGGTGCCGAGGCCGAGACCGAACGCGCAACCGAGGCCGTCGCACCGGTGCCCGGGCAGGCCGCGCGGCCCGGGCCGGAGGCCGGTCGCGGCCCGGCCGGCCGCCGTGCGCTGCGGATGGGAGCGGTCCGCGCCGAGTGCCGGGGCCTGGCCCGGGCCGCCGTCCGCCTGGACTCCCCGGAGGTCGCCCGGATCCTGCGGGAGGTGGTGGATTCGCTCAGGGTCGTCGACGCCTGGACCGAGGTGATGATGCCTGCGCTGCGCGCGACCGGACGCACGTGGGCCTCCTCCGGCGAGCAGTACGTCGAGGTCGAGCACCTGCTGTCCTGGCACGTGTCCACCGTCCTGCGCGCCGCGGCCGTACGGCCCGCCAGGCCGCGGCCCGCGCCGCCCGTCCTGCTGGCCGCGATGCCCGACGAGCAGCACAGCCTGGCGCTGGAGGCGGCCGCGGCGGGCCTGGGCGAGCGTGCGCTGCCCTTCCGGATGCTGGGTGCGGCCGTCCCGCCCAGGGCGCTGCTGGACGCGGTGCACCGGATCGGCCCCGGCGCCGTGATGCTCTGGTCGCAGCTCCCGCCCACCGCCGACCACGAGCTGGTCCGCCGGGTGGCCGACTCCACGTGGGGCGCGCGCGGCTCCCGCGGCCGGGCCCTGGTGCTGGCCACCGGCCCCGGCTGGGGCCGCTCCGGCGCCCCGGGCGGCACCGCGGGCCCGCAGAGCCTGGCGAGCGCCCTCGACCTCCTGGAGCGGACCGTCACCGGGTGATCCGCGCGGCCGTCCCCCGGCCGCCGAATGTCACCCGTTCGGGTGACTCCGAGTGCTCTCGCCCATCCGGGGCCCGGTCGGCACCGAACCCACCGTGCCGGCGGTCGGCCGGAACGAGGACATGGACGGGTACATGGACGTGGATGTGGACAGGAGCCCGATGAGGGTGTCCCCCAGGGCGGGACGGGCGCTGCGGGTCCGGCCCGCGACCCACGAGGACCAGGCCCAGGTGGTCCGGCTGATCGCGGCCGACCGGCCCGCCGTGCCCTTCCCGGCGACGGCACCCGTCGCCTGGGACCGCCGGCCCGACCGGACGGTCCTCGTCCTCCACGACAGGGACGGCCGGCTCCAGGGCGCGATGGCCGTGCACCGCCGGACGACGCCCGGCCGACTCACCGGCGGGGTGGCCTGGCTGCACTGCCGCGAGGCCGCGGACGCGGCCGAGGTCCTCGTCCGGACCGTCCTGGCGCGGAGCGGCGGCCTGACCGCCGTCACCGCCTTCACCGACCCTTCGCCCTGGCCGCCCCACCTGCCCGGCCTGCCGCTCCACCGCCGACCGGTCACCACCCGGGCGTTCCTCGCCCACGGGTTCCGCCCGATGGACCACCGCCTCCTGCTGCACCGCCCCGCCACGTCCGCCATCGACCGCACCGCACTCGGCCCGCGCACGGCCGACGCCCCGCCCCTGTGGGTGTCCCCGGAGGGCACCCTCCACCGCGACCGCGGCTCCGTCGGCCCGCCCGCACCGGCTGTCCTGTGGCGCCGCAACCTGCCCCGCGCGCTGGAGGAACTCGACCGCGCCGACGGCCGGGACGTCCTGGCCATCGTCGATCTGCTCGCCCCCGGCGCCTGCGAACTCGCCGCCGTCCTCGCCGGGTTCGGCTTCGACGAGCTCGACCTGCTGCGCTCGCTGGTCCTGACCTGAGCCGAGGGCCTGGCGCCGGGGTCCGTCGCCCTTCGGACCACCGGGTCGCCGGGGACGCCGAGCGTTACATTGAGGCGGAGAGGGGCGCCGGTCCGGAACGGGGTGGCTGATGCACTCGATCACCGCCTGGCTGAGCGGACTGTCCGGTCCGGTCGGGTACGCGGTGGTCGCGGGCCTCGTGCTCGTCGAGGACGCCCTCTTCTTCAGCTTCGTCGTCCCCGGCGAGACCGCGGCCGTCCTCGGCGGGTTCCTCGCCCACCAGGGCCGGCTCTCGCTCGGCTGGCTCGTCCTGTTCGTGGTCTGCGCGGCCGTCCTCGGCGACACCGCCGGCTACGAGATCGGCCGCCACATCGGCCCGAGGATCCTCGACACCCGCCCGATGCGGCGCCATGCGACCCGGGTCGACCGGGCCCAGGACCTGATCCGCCAGCGCGGGCCGGCCGCCGTCTTCTTCGGCCGCTTCGTCGCCTTCTTCCGCGCCATGGTGCCCACCCTGGCCGGCATGTCCCGCATGCCCTACCGCCGCTTCCTCCTGTTCAACGCCCTGGGCGGCGTCCTCTGGGGCGTCGGGTTCACCCTCCTCGGCTACTTCGCCGGAGCCGCCTACACCCGGGTCGAGAGCACCGTCGGCCGGGTCCTCGCCCTCGCGATCGCCGCGGGCGTCGTCATCGCCCTCGCCGTCTGGTACCTGCGCCGGCACCGGCGCGGAACCCGCGCCCCTGACCGCGGCGACCGGAACGACCGGGACGACCGGGACGAGTAGTCCTGCCCCCACCATCGGATCATCCCCGCGGTCTCCGGAGCCCGATGCGGATCTCAGTGCCGCCCGACGGCACGGGCCTGTGCGGCGGCGGCTTGCGGGCCGTCGGCGAAGCCGGGCCCGTGACCGCACCGCGTGGCAGCGCGCGCCGGGAGCGTCGCCTTCCGCGTCCGGCAGCGCGGTCTCCGGCCCGGGGTTACGGTCGGAGGGCCGACGACCGAGGGCCGACGGAACCGGCGCCGGGCCAAGCCGCCCGGCCCCGTACTCGCGGTCCGGATTTTCGGTTCGGACCCGGACATCCGGGCAGCCGCCCGGTATCCCATCCGTCGAAGCCCAGGACCCGGAAAGGGGAACGAGCCCATGACCACACCCGACGAGCACGGACCGCAGCCGGACGAGCGGACGCAGGAACGGTCCGCCGAGGAACGCGCGATCACGTCCCCGACCCCGGCGAACGTCCGGGCGAAGGCCGAGGGCCGGGCCGGAGTCCGGGAGCGCTCCGCCGAGGAGCGATCCATCAGCGCGCCCACCCCGGCCGACGTGCGGCGGAAGGCGAAGCCGGACGACGACGAGGAGCCGGAGCCGCCCGCGGCGGACACCGTGGCGCCGTGAGGCTCCGCACGATCACGCGGTGATCACCCGGTGACCCGCGAGCCCCGCCCCACCCCACCCCGCCCCGGTGACCGTACGCCGGGGCGGGGCTTCGCTGTCCGGACCGGACCGGACCGGGCCCGGCCCGCACGGGCGGCTCGGAGCGGTAGGCGGCTGCCCGTTCCCCCGACCGGGAAACCACCCGGGTGGGGGATCACGCCGGGCGACGCGGTTGCGTTGAGAGACGAGGAATGCACCCCGGGCGCGCGGGTAGCCGAGCGCTGCCACCACCGGCCGTCACGGCCGGAGGAAACCGGGTGCCATCGCCAGAATGGGAGTTCGTCGCATGACCGTCGCCACCTCCTGGTCCACCGCCGTCACCCTGCCCGAGGGCCCGTTTCCCGACGTGGCCGTGGAGGCGCAGCTGCGGTTCGACACGGCGTCGCCGTACGCGGTGTGCCTGGCGTTCCCGCCGCTCGGCGACGACGACGCGGCGCAGTGGACCTTCGCGCGCGAGTTGCTGGACAGGGGCCGGCACGGCCCGGCCGGCCTCGGGGACGTGACCGTCGCGCCCGGGCCGGGGGGCCGCGTGCTGATCACCCTGCGCTCTCCGGCCGCGCGGGCCGTCATCAGTGTTCCGGCGGCCGTCGTGACGGCGTTCCTCCTCGACTCCTTCCGCCTGGTGCCGGCCGGCGCCGAGGCCGAGCACCTGGACATCGACGCCGCCCTCGCCCATCTGTTCTCCTGACCCGCCCCGGCATCGAGCCCGGGTCCGCCATCGGGGCCGGGCCGGGCATGCCTCCCGGGCGCGCGGGGTAAGCGGGCGTCACGCGACGGACCCGGGCCGCCGGTCACCTCCCCCTCGGGCCGGGCCCGCCGCCGGAACGCGAGGAGAGGAGAAGACCATGACCACCCCACCGTTCCCGGCCACGCCCGACGGCCCCGCCCTGTACGCCGTCGCCGTGCCCGCCCTGGCCCTCGCCGTGCTGCTCATCGGCGTGTTCGCCTGGGGCAGCCACCACCTGAACCGCCGACGGCCGAAGCCGGCCCGAGACACCCCCGCGGCCCCCGCGGCCCGTGCGGGCTCCCGGCGCGCTCGGCACGCTCCCGGGCCGGACGGTCCGCACGCCTGCCACCGGAAGCCCGCAGGCCGCGAGGCCGGCCGGCCCTCGCACCGGCGGGCCCACCGCGCGGCCCCGCCCCGACGCTCGTCGTGAGGGCCACGGGCCGTGACCGGCCGCCCGCCGTCACCAGCGGGCGTGGACCTGCGCCCGGATCCGCCGGCCGTACAGCTCGCGCACGGCGGCCAGGGTGGCCGACGGCAGCGGGGACAGCCCGGCGGCGGCCGCGTTGGCCCGGGCCTGCGCCACGTTGCGGGCACCGGGGATCACCGTCGTCACCCCCGCCTGCTGGGTGACCCACCGCAGCGCCGTCTGCGCCGCGCTCGCGCCCTCGGGTGCGAGCGCGGCGAACTCCACCGCCGCCTCGACGCCCGTCGCGAAGTCCACCCCGGAGAAGGTCTCCCCCTGGTCGAAGGACTCGCCGTGGCGGTTGTAGGTGCGGTGGTCGTCCGGGCCGAAGACGGTGTGCTCGTCGTACCGGCCCGACAGCAGGCCCGAGGCCAGCGGCACCCGGGCGAGGATTCCCACGCCGGCTGCCTCGGCGGCGGGCAGCACCTGCTCCAGCGGCTTGAGCCGGAACGCGTTCAGGATGATCTGGACGCTCGCGACGTTCGGGCGGGCGATGGCCGTCAGCGCCTCGGCGCAGGTCTCCACGCTCACCCCGTAGGCGGCGATCCGGCCCTCCTCCACCAGGGTGTCCAGGGCGTCGAAGACCTCGTCCGAGGAGTAGACCGGCGTCGGCGGGCAGTGCAGCTGCACCAGGTCCAGCCGCTCGACCCCCAGGTTGTCCCGCGAACGGTCGGCCCAGGCGCGGAAGTTGGCGAGGTTGTAGTGCTCGGGCCGCTGCTCGACCCGGCGGCCGAACTTGGTGGCGACGAACACCTCGGCGTCCGGGCGGTCCTTCAGGAAGCGGCCGATCAGCCGCTCGCTGCGGCCGTCGCCGTAGACGTCGGCGGTGTCGAAGAGGGTGACGCCGGCCTCCACCGAGGCCTCCAGCACGGCCAGGGCGTCCTCCTCGCGGACGTCCCCCCAGTCCGCGCCGAGCTGCCAGGTACCGAGTCCGACGATCGAGACGGGGCGGCCGGTACGGCCGAGTACACGCTGTTCCATGGAGCGAGCCTCTCACGCGACGCCCCGGCCGCACCACGCACCGCTGCCGCACCACGCACCGCTGCCGGCGACCGGACCCGCGGGGCCGTTGGGACCAATCCGCGCCGCGGGCGGCTCCGAACACCCGGGGAGAAGCAGCTGAAGCGGTAGAAGCAATCAGAACACCCGACGGCACCACCTGTGAGGCCCCGCCCGTGACCGTATCGATCGCCCTGTTCACCCAGGACCTGCGGCTGCACGACAACCCCGTGCTGCACGCCGCCCGGTCCGCGGCCGACCGGGTCGTCCCGCTGTTCGTCCTGGACCCGGCCGTCGAGGACGCCGGCTTCGCCGCGCCCAACCGGCAGGCGTTCCTGGCCGACTGCCTCGCCGACCTGGACGCCTCGCTGCGCCGGATCGGCTCCCGGCTGATCGTGCGCCGCGGCGAACCCGCCGAGCAGACGGCCCGGGTCGCCGCCGAGGCCGAGGCCGAAGGTGCGGCCGAGGGTGACGCCGGTGGCGGTACCGCTCCCGTCTCCGTGCACATCGCCGCGGGCGTCAGCGCCTTCGCGCACCGGCGGGAGGCCCGGCTGCGCGAGGTGTTCGGCGACCGCCTGCACGTCCACGACGCCTCGGTGACGGTCGTCCCCGCGGGCCGGATCACCCCGGCCGGCCGGGACCACTACGCGGTCTTCACCCCGTACCACCGCGCCTGGCAGCAGGCGCCCCGCCGCACGGTGCTCGGCGCGCCCCGGGCGCTCGACACCCCGGGCGGCATCGGCAGCGAGAACCTGCTGCTCACCGGACCGCTCTCGCCCGCCCTGCCGCCCGGGGGCGAGAGCGCGGCCAGGGAGCGGTGGCGCCGCTGGGACGTCGACGCCTACGCCCGGGTGCACGACGACCTCGCCGCCGACGCCACCTCCCGGCTCTCCCCGTACCTGCACTTCGGCTGCCTGTCCCCGACCGAACTCGTCGAACGCGCCCTGCGGCACGACGGCGAGGGGGCGCAGGCCTTCGTCCGGCAGCTCGCCTGGCGCGACTTCCACCACCAGGTCCTCGCCGCCCGCCCCGACGCCGCGCACCGCGACTACCGCACCAGGGACGACCGCTGGCACCACGACGAGGACGAGGCCGAGGCCTGGCGGCAGGGCCGCACCGGCTACCCGATCGTCGACGCCGGGATGCGCCAGCTCGCCGAGGAGGGCTGGATGCACAACCGGGCCCGCCTGCTGACGGCGGGCTTCCTCGCCAAGTGCCTGTACCTGGACTGGCGGATCGGCGCCGCCCACTTCCTGTCACTGCTGGTCGACGGCGACGTGGCCGACAACCAGCTCAACTGGCAGTGGGTCGCGGGCACCGGCACCGACACCCGCCCCAACCGGGTGCTCAACCCGCTGCGCCAGGCCGACCGGTACGACCCGGACGGGGCGTACGTGCGGCGCTGGGTGCCCGAACTCGCCCACCTGCCGGGGGCCGCCGTCCATCGCCCCTGGCTGCTCGACCCCGCCCCCGACTACCCGGCCCCGCTCATCGCCCCGGACGCCCTCACGGCCCGCTTCCGCGGGGCCCGGGGTCTGGACTGAGCACGGCCGGGCGCCATCCGGTGGAGGGTGGCGCCCGGCCGCGCGACCTG
This sequence comes from Kitasatospora sp. NPDC041917, assembly GCF_055589745.1. Taxonomy (NCBI): domain Bacteria; kingdom Bacillati; phylum Actinomycetota; class Actinomycetes; order Kitasatosporales; family Streptomycetaceae; genus Kitasatospora; species Kitasatospora sp. NPDC041917. Next base: position 234,740 of record NZ_JBVJBI010000002.1, read on the forward strand.
CTCGGTGATCAGCCGCGATCAGCCGCAATCAGCCGTGGTCGGCCGTGGGCCGGCCGTGTTCGGGGGTGGCTGCCCTACGGCTGTCAGAGGGCGAGCTTCTGGCAGAGCAGCGCGGACGGCCGCGCCGCCCACAGCTGCCACCAGGGCGTGCTGTAGGCCATGCCCGCGACGACCTCGTCGTCCGCGCACTGGCCCTTGGCGAAGCCGTACGAGAAGTCACCGCCACCGGCCGCGACCGGGCGGTTGTCGCCCTTCTCGAACCAGAGCGTCCGGGTCGAAGTACCCAGCGGGGCTGCGGACTTGGCGCACAGCGCGCCCATCGTCCGGCCGTTGCGGCTGTACCCGGTCATGACCGAGCCGGCCGGGCACTGGGCCTTGGCGTAGCCCGACGCCCACTCGGTGGTCACGTAGGTGCCGCCGTGGTCGACGACGAACGCGCGGCCGGCGTCCCACAGGTCCGCCTTCGTGACGTCCGTGCAGAGGCCGTTGTCGCCGCCGTAGCTCAGCCCGATCAGCCGGCTGCCGTCCGGGCAGGCGGCCTTGAGGGCGTACGGGTCCCAGTCCGGCCGGGTCTTCAGGTAGGCGGAGTGGTTGTCGTCGAACAGGCTGGCGTTGAGCGAGGTCCAGTCCACCAGCCGTACCGGGGGCTGCCCGACACTGACCGAGGCGATCGGCCATTCGCGGTGGAAGGCCAGGAAGGGCAGGTCCGCCTCCAGGATCGGGGTGCCGAGGATCACGAGCCGGGCCATCAGCGCCCCGTTGATGTCGAGTCCGCCGTAGAGGGCCGCCGCACCGTTGACGTCCGGCGTGGTGCCCGCGCCGTCGAGGACGACGGAGCCGTTGACCACGGCCCGCAGGTACGGCTCGATGGACGCCTTCACGCCGACCGTGTCGTACAGGGCGATCGAACCCTCGGCGAGCAGGCCGGCCTTCGCCGAGGCGGAGCCCTTGAGGTCGAGGCGCAGCGGGGAGACGGTGGAGTTCCCGGGGTCGGTGGTGGTCGTCCAGCCCGGGCCCTTGACGTAGTCCGAGTGGACGCCCCACTGGCCGTCGTAGGCCTGCTCGGCGTCGAGGCTGACGGTGCCGTCGGCGCTGATGTCGGCCGAGAGGGTGAAGGCCAGGTTGATCACGACGGGCAGCGGGCCGACCATCACCACGGGGCTGGCGCTGTACGTGGCCAGGGGTATCCGGATCGGCCCGGTGCTCGCGGTGAGGTTCGCGCTGACGTGCCAGTCCGCGTGCGCGCCCAGGGTGAAGCCGACCCGGGCCTGCTGGGGGTCGATGACGCCGAGGCCGCCCTGGTAGGAGAAGTCGATGGCCGGACGGAGCGAGACCGAGCCGGACAGCTTCGCCGAACTGCCGTCGGGCAGCGGGACGGTGGCGTTCGCGCTCAGTCCCAGGCTGCCGGACACGGAGCCCTGACCGGAGGTCGCTCCGAGGTCGGTGACGACCTGGACTCCGCCGATCTGGGGCCGGACGTCGAAGCTGCTCGGGCTGACGGCACTGCGCAGGCTTGCGCTGGTGCCGCCGAGCAGTTCGGGGAGGGTGGCCGGGCGGGTGGAGACGGCCACCTTCCCGTCGGCGGTCGGCTGCACATCGGTGACGGCGACCAGCGCGCCGTGCGGGGCCGCCGGGGTGGGCGGGCTGTCGATCAGCTGCCCGGGCCGGACGGCGGCCGCGGCGGCGTCCGGGCTCGCGGCCAGGGCGGACGGTGCCTGCGGACCGGTGGTGGCCGGTGCGAGCACGGCGGCGCCGGTGGTCGGGTCGTAGGAGGAGAGCGCGAGGACGGGGGCGGTGGTGGCGGTCGCCGGCGCGCTGCCCTGCGCCGGGGCCGCCACCGTGGCCGCGGCCGTGCCGGACGTCGGGGGCGCCAGCGTCGCCGACGCGCTCGGGGCGGCGGACGAGGCCGACGGGTCGGACGACGCGGTCGGCGCGGCTGCCGTGGTCGTCGTGGCTGCGGTGGCTGCGGTGGTGCTCGCGGCGGCCGGTGAGGCCACCGCTCCGGTCAGGACGGCGCCGCAGAGGAGGAGCACGGTGGTTGTCGCCGCGGCTGACAGCGTCAGCTTGCGCACGGTCACGTGGAGGGTCCCTTCGGTGTCAACGATGCTGAGGCAGTGGTGACTTGTGGCGGGACGCACAGTCCGGAGCCGTCGCACCGACTCTCGAACCGCCGGGTAACATAGCACTGACCGACAGCGTTGTTGACTGGTTCGCGGGAATCCCGGGTCGCGACCACCGAGACTTCACCGCCCTGGAGCGGGGCCTTCCCCTCTGGTTCACGCGGCACTCGGCGACCGGCGACGGGACGGGCCGACGGGGCGGATCCGGAAGGGTTCCGACCGTGCCGCCCGTGCCGACCGGCCGTCACCTCCGCCGAACAGCCGCACCGCTCACGGCTTCGCCGGGCGCGGCCAGTCCAGGACGGCACGCACCGTCCCGGCGAGGAGCCACTCCTTGTCCTCGGCGCCGAGCCGGTCGGTCTCCCGCAGGGCGAAGAGTTCGTCGGCCCAGCAGTGGTCGCCGCTGATCATGGTGTGGTCGCTGGCCCACATGACGCGCTCGCGGCCGAAGGCGTCCAGCACGCGCAGCAGCTTGTCGAGCGCGGGCGTGAACGGGTAGTCACCGGCGTGGAACAGCTCCGGGCCGTGCCCCCACTTGATCATGATGTTCGACTGGTCGGACAGCCGCAGGACGTCCTCGAACTCCTCGTCGTTCACCGGCATTCCGACGTGGTCGAGGACGATCGGGGTGTCGGGATGGGCTTTCGCGTAGGGGCGCAGCAGGTGCCCGTTGCGCGCCGTCATCGCGAAGACGGGCAGGCCGTGGTCGGCGGAGGCGTCGAACACCGGCCCGTAGTCGCCGCGGGCCAGTTCCCTGACGTCCTCGTCCTCGCGTGCCACGATCCGCACCGCCCGGGCGTGCGGCGCATCGGCCACGGCCCTGATACCGGCGGCCAGTTCGGGATCGCGGTGGTGGATGCGCAGCAGGTAGCAGAAGCGCTCGGGGTACCGGATCGACGCCATCTCGGCCCCGGGCGCGACGGCACGGAACGCGCGGGCCCCCGGCAACGCGATGCCCGGCTCGCCGTGGCCGGTCCGGGCCTCGAAGCCCCAGAACTCGTCGATCACCGCCGCCTGGATGCCCAGGGCGTTCATGGCAGCGAGGGTCTCCTCGGCGCTCATGGCGAGGTGGAGGTGGATCTGAGCGTCGACGATGTCCATCGGCATGGGTACGTGCCTTTCGCGAACCCGGCCCGGGCCCGGGGGCGAGGGGCGGCGCCACGGTGCCGGTGTCCGCGCCGGACGTCCTCGCAGCCTCACCGTAGGGAACAACGACGCCGGGACGACAACGACACTTCGGGACAAGGATCATGAGTTCTGATCATGCCCCGACGGCGGCCCGGCGACGGAGGCCAGGGCGCGCCTGGTGTCGGGGTGGTCCGGCCCCAGCGCCCGGACACGGCCCGCGTGGAGCTCCCCGAAGGCGGCGGCCGCACCCCGGAGATCGTCCGCCTCCACCCGCCAGTAGGCGAGGTTGGTACGGGAGTGGAGGGTGTCCGGGTGGTCGGGGCCGCTGACCCGGACCCGGTCCGCGAGGATCTCCTCGAACTCGGCGGCCGCGCCCACGGCGTCCCCCGCCTCGTGCCGCGTCGCGGCGAGGTTGTTGCGCGCGATGAGGGTTTGGGGGTGGTCCGCTCCCAGGACCCGCAGCATGTCGCGGAGGAGCGCCTCGAAGGATGCGATCGCCTCGGCCCGCTCCCCCGTCTTCCCCCGCCACATGGCCGGGTTGTTCCGGGTGATCAGCGTGTCGGGATGGTCGGCGCCGAGGACTCTCACGGACGTTGACTGAGCGATGCGCGAGCCCCGCACGCCGGACACGGTGATGGCGTCGAGCGTGCCACCGGGCCTTGACCGCATGCCGTCGAACCTCGACGGACGCGCGTTCGCTTCATCGACCGTTGCTTCCGCCGATCTGCTAGCCTTCCGGAGGCCGTGCGAGAGAACAAGGAGGTGGTACCCGTGAACGTATCGACATGGGTGCTCTCCTCCGGGGTCACGGTCGGGCGATAGGTCGTCGTCCGGGAGCGCCGTTCCAGCGCACTCCCGAAAGGCACGACCATGAACTTCACTTCCGAACAGCGCCTCGACGACGACATCCTTGAGCGCGAGTTCACCCTCGGCGAGATCCCCGGCATCCTGTGGACGCCCGCATCCGCCTCCGCGTCCGAGCCGGTCCCGCTGATCCTGCTCGGCCACCCCCCGCTCGGGCTGCACAAGATGTACCCCCGGCTGGTCGCCCGGGCCCGACGCTGCGCGGCGGACGGCTTCGCCGCGGCCACCATCGAACTCCCCGGGAGCGGTGACCGGCCCCGCTGGGCCGCGGCCGAACAGGCCCGCGCCGACCTGCGGCAGGCCATGGCCGCCGGTGAGCCGGTCAGTGACGAGATCATCGACGCCCTCATCCTCCCGCTCGTCGACCGGGCCGTCCCGGAATGGCAGTCCGCCCTGGACTCCCTCCTCGCGCTGCCCGGGATCGACGGCCCGGTCGGGTACTCGGGGGGAATCATCTCCATCGGCATCCGGCTGGCGGTGGTCGAACCGCGCATCGTGGCCGCCGGCCTCTTCGCCGGGAGCTTCGTGCCCCGCGCCATGTTCGAGGAGGCCCGCCGGGTCACCGTTCCGCTGCACGTCCTGCTGCAGTGGGACGACGAAGGGAACGACCGGCAGGCGTCCCTGGACCTGTTCGACGCCTTCGGCTCCCAGGAGAAGACGCTGCACGCCAACATGGGCGGGCACACGGGCGTCCCGCAGTTCGCCGGGGAGGACGCGGCCGGGTTCTTCGCCCGGCACCTGCGCTGATCACGGGCCGGACCAGCGGCCGGACAGAGTAGGCAGGAGGCGGTGCCGGCCGGCACACCACTCGTCAAGGACGGCCTGAGCCCTCCGTGATGGCGCCGGCCGGCAGGTGCACAACCGCCCCTACCGGGCCGGTACCAGCCATCGGCGGTACCGGCCCGGTAGGGGCGGGGCCCGGTCGGAGCGGCGCCCGGTCACCAGCCGAACCGGACCCGACTCCAGCCCGTATGAACCTGCTGGCAGCTCCGCTCGGCGGACCCCTGGGGGCGGAGGGCCCGGGCCTCGCGCACCCCGCCTGCCGTCGGCGTTCCCAGCACCATCGTCATGGCCGGGATCCGACACCCCATCCCGGAGATCTGCAACCCATTGACCGGAAATCCTGCCGATCACGGTGGCTCTCCGGTCCGGTTGCTGAGCGGTCGCGGGACGTCGCACACTGACAATAGGCACCTCCACAGGCCTGATGGCCCCCTCCGACTCTGAAACCTCACCCGCACCCGGTCTCCGGCGGACGAGACAGCGAAATGATGCGCATCACCGAGAGTTCGCGGACACCGCAGGTGAATCGCAGAAATTCAAGAAGTGGGCACCATGAAGCTGCTAGCGGAAATCGACAAGGTAGTCGCCACCGGAAAGGTGGTGGCTTCAGCGGACGACGAAGCCGTCGCGGACATCGTCATCGCCACGATCGCGAGTGGCATCTCGGCTTCGTTCTACCTGACCCGCACCCAGGCCGCTGTCATCAAGGAGCGGTTCTGGACTCCGGAGCGGATTCGCCGCACGGGGCTCCGCCCGATATCCCCTGAGGAAACCGAAAGGATTCGAGTAGAGCTGGGCGTCAGGGTCGCGAACTTCAGATGCGCCCCGATCACGTGCGCCTGCGGCCACGTCTACGACGCATTCGACTTCATTCAGCAAGGGATTCGCGAACACGGCCTCGATGTCGTCAATTCTGTGTTCTCCCTGAAGGATTCGACGTTCCTCCAGGTCAATCCGTCGTTCACCCCGATCTGCCCCGCGGACGACCAAAAGCTGAGCCGTACCCACGGCGCCGACGACGGCTTCGAATACGACTGCGACGAGTACGGCGGGTGCTGCTACCAGGAGTGATGCGAGGACGTTCTGCGGGTGTCGGCAGTCGTTCCTCCGTCACTCGGCCAGGGCCGCGCGGAGGAACGCGAGGATCTCCGCCCGGGCGGCCTCGGCCTGTGGTTCCAGGCCGGGCAGGGTGAGGAACGCGTGCTTGGCTCCCGGGTATTCGGAGAGCCGCACGGGGGTCCCTGCCTCGCGCAGCCGCTCGGCGTAGCTGCGGCCGTGGTCGGCGACCGCGTCCCGGGTGGGCACCACCACCAGCGCCGGGGCGAGCCCGCTCAGGTCGTTCGCGTGCAGCGGTGAGACCGCGCCGGCGTCGGCCCCCGGCGGAACGGCGAGCCGCTGGAACAGCCGCAGCAGCGGCAGGGCCGGGGTCGGGTTGTCCGCGTACTCGGCGATCGAGGGGTGGTCGAACATCCCCGTCCCGGTCACGTCGACCACCGGATTGACCAGCACCTGTGCCTTGAGCTCCACGCCGGCCTCCCTGGCCCTGATCGCCGTCAACGCGCCGATCAGCGCGCCGCAGCTCTCACCGAAGACGGCCGTGCGCGCCGGGTCGACACCCCACTGCGCGGCATGCCGCACCACGTGCTCCAGCACGCCCCAGCCGTCGTCGGCGGCGTCCGCGAGCGGGCTACCGGGGGCGAGGAGGCGGTGCTCGACCGAGACGACCAGCGCGGGCAGCTCGACGGCGAGGTGGCTGTTGGCCCAGTCGCACTGGGTCGCCGTGCCCACGAAGCCGCCGCCGTGGACATGGACCACGAGTGGCAGGTCGGTTCGGGCGCCGGCCTCGCCCTCCCCCGTCGACACCGGCCGGTACACCCGGACCGGAACGTCGCGGCCGGGCAGCGCCACCTGCCGCCAGGCGATCGCGGCGCCGGGATCGGGTTCCCCGAGGACGGCCCGAGCCGCGCCCGACGCCCGCCAGCGGTTCTCCGTGTCGCGGTAGGCGAGCAGTTCCTCGGTCGTGATCGCCGAGAGGTCCGGCTCCGGCGGCCGTGTCGCGAACGCGCTGCCACTCATGCCCTGCGCGCGTCCGGCCTGCCCGACGAGGAGGTCGCGGTGCGGTACCACCGCATCGTCATCCTCCTCGCGGCACTGATCTCCTCCGAGGCCGGCATCAGCACCGTCACCCCCGAGGAGTACGAGCAGGGCATGGAGCAGTTCCGTGTCGCCGTACTCGGCGCCGACCCCGAACACTTCCCCGCCCTGGCCCACTTCGCCCGCGACATCCGCCCCCTCGGAGCGGACCGCCGCGCCGCATTCGAGGAAATCCTCGCCGCCCACCTCGCCCAGATCGAGGCCCTGCTCCCCTGACGCGCCGGACCGTGGGTGCCGTGCGGTCGCCGAATACGCCTGGACCCTTGCCCTCGCCGTCAACCGCCGCCTCACCCGCGCCGCCAACCGCACCCGCGAGTTCGGCTTCCGCCTCGATGGCCTCCTCGGCCGCGACATCCACGGCATGACCGTCGGCGTCATCGCCACCGGCAAGATCGGCGAATGCTTCGCCCGCGCCGCCGTCAGCCCCTGGACTCAGCGGACCGATCATCACGAGACAGCGAAGCGCCGGGAGAGTCGGACGCTGACCACTTGCCAAAGACCCCTTGCCTCAAGTCCGGACAACAGCCCCTCAGTCTCCACGCCCGGAGCCGTCGCTGTCAGTCCGTATGGTTCCGGGTTCCATGTCCAGCGGCGCGTGGCTACCGTCCGAACCGTCGAAGTTCCGGCGGTCCGGACGGACCGCCATCACGCGCCTTCAGGAGATCACGGTGACCGCGAACCACCCCACCCGCAGGAGCATCCTCAAGTCCGCCGGCGGGCTCGGCGCCGCGCTGGCGCTCGGCGGCGCGAGCGTCCTCGCGACTGCCTCTGCCGCTCGCGCGGCCGACGACGGCTTCGGCCTGCACATCTCCGACCGCAACGAGGGCGACGCCCGGATGTGGTACTACCGCTTCCGGACCGCCGAGATCGGCTGGGACCCGGCCGTCAACGTGTTGCTTCCCGACGACTACCACACCAGCGGCCGCACCTACCCGGTCCTCTACCTGCTGCACGGCGGCCTCCAGGACTTCATCGAGTTCGACCGCCGGGGCGTCCGCGACTGGACCATCGGCAAGCCGCTGATCGTCGTGATGCCCGACGGCGGGCAGGCCGGCTGGTACTCCAACCCGGTCAGCACCAACGTCGGCCCCCGCAACTGGGAGTCCTTCCACATCAACCAGCTGATTCCCTGGGTCGACGCCAACTTCCGCACCTTCGCCGAGCCCGAGGGCCGCGCCGTCTCCGGCTTCTCCATGGGCGGCTTCGGCGCCCTGAAGTACGCCGCCAAGTACTGGGGCCACTTCGCCTCGGTCAGCGCCCACTCCGGCCCGGCCAGCCTGCGCCTCCACAGCGGCGCGCTCGCGCACTGGGCCAACGTCTCCTCCGCCGTGCAGGACCTGGCCGGCGGCAGCATCTACGGCATGCCGCTGTGGGACCAGGCCAGGGTGACCGCCGACAACCCGGTCGAGCGCCTGGAGAGCTACCGCAACAAGCGGATCTTCCTGGTCGCCGGCACCAGCCCCGACCCGACCAACCCCTTCGACACCTTCAACGAGACCGAAGTGCTGGCCGGCCAGCGGGAGTTCCGCGCCCTGCTCGACGGTGCCGGCATCCCGTACGAGGCCCACGAGGAGTCGGGCGGCCACTTCATCCGCCCCGACATGATGCAGCGCGACATCGACGGCATCATCGGCCGCCTGCGCAAGGCGTGAGGGGCGTTCCGATGGTCTCCCTCACCTCGTGGTCGGCCCGGGCCGCGGCCGCCCTGCTGCTGCCGCTCACCGTGCCGGCCGCTCCCGCCGTGGCCGCTCCCACCCTGGCCGCCGGGTTCGCGGCGGCCTGCCCGGCCCGCGGTCAGATCTCCCAGCACTACTCCCAGGAGCACAACGGCATCGACATCGCCAACGACTACGGCACCCCGATCTACGCGGCCGGCGACGGCAGGGTCGTCCTCTCCGGCACGACGCCCGACTACGGCCAGTGGATCCGCATCCTGCACCCGGACGGGACCATCACCGAGTACGGGCACATGCAGCGGCGGGACGTCTTCGAGGGCGACGACGTGACGGCCGGCCAGCAGATCGCGCTGATGGGCAGCGAGGGCAACTCCACGGGCCCGCACCTGCACCTGCGGGTCTGGGCCGACCCGAACGCGTCCATGCGCACGGACCCGGAGCCCTATCTCGCGGAGCGCGGCGTCACCGTGCCCTGTGTCCCCGGAAGCGGCCCCCGCCCCGCGCCGCTGGTGTATCCGGCGGAGTCCGGCCGGGTGGTGTCGGCCCGGTCCGCGGACGGACGCCTCGAAGTGTTCGCCGCCGGCGCGAACGGCGTCTCGCACGCCTGGCAGACCGCGATCAACGGCGGCTGGTCGGAGTGGGAGGACCTCGGCGGCCCCGGCGGCGCGGAACTCGCCATCGGTCCCAACGCCGACGGCCGACTGGAGGTGTTCGCCATCAACGGCTCCACCCTCCAGCACCGCTACCAGCTCCAGCCCTCCGGCGCCTGGTCCGCCTGGGAGGACTTCGGCACCGGAGGCCACGACATCGCCGTCGGCCCCAACGCCGACGGCCGGCTCGAAGTCTTCGCCTCCGGCCAGGTCGGCGTCTTCCACCGCTACCAGACCGCACCCAACAGCGGCTGGTCCGGCTGGGAGGCCACCGGCGGAGGCC